>JAPYPT010000468.1 GCA_029937535.1 Alphaproteobacteria bacterium | reverse complement strand
CGAGCAACTTATCCGCATTCAATTGAATCCAATTGAATGCGGGTTGCTCTAGTCGACTATAGCGCTTATTCGGGCAGGCCCAATCGGCCGAGCTCCGCGATCCAGTGATTCAAGGCTGCCGGATCACGCATGGGCATGGAACCTCGCATCATGGATTGGGTCAGATACGGCGCTGCTTCCAGGGCGTCGGCCAAGTAGCGGCCTGCCTGGGTTTCGTCGCCGCGGGCCGCTTCAATCAGCGCCATCTGTTGATTTGCCCAACCCTGGAAGACGAGACCAGGCTCCGTCGCCAGGATTTTCTGATACAATGCTTCGGCCTCCGCCACCTCGCCCTGCAATTGCAGCGCCATGGCGGTAAAATGCAAAACCCAGTGCAAATGGCTGCGCGGCATCAGGCGCATCGCCAACCTGCCATGTTTGACCGCCGCCTCGTAGTCGCCCGCATAAAGATAGGTCAGGGTCCCGGTGCCGACAATGGGGGCGTTGGAGGGCGCGAGTTCTACGGCGCGTTTGATGGCGGCGACACCTTTATCATGGTCGCCATCCATGACATATAAATTGCACAGCGCCGCTAAGAGACCTGGATGATTGGAGTCAAGCGCCTCAGCCTTCCGCGCCGCTTCCCATGCCATGCGCAGGGACGATTCGGGATCTTCACTGGTCCCTTGTTGCACCTCTATGCGATGTATCACCGAGAGCCAGACGTGGACGTCAATCAGGTCCGGTTCCATCTTCACCACCCGTTCCAACAGCACCCGGGCGCGGCGCAGATTGTCGGGGGACGGTTCATTGGCAAACTCGGCGGCTTCGCGCAGCAACAGCCAGGCTTCCAGATCAATATCCTGATCTTCGTTAAGCAGGGCGTTTTCGCCGGAGCCGATCTGGATGCCGATGGCCGCGACAATGCGGCGGGTGATATCGTCGCGGACGGCGAACAGGTCATCCATGGTCCGCTCGTAGCGCTGGGACCAGACGTGTTCGCCTTCCAGGGCATCGATCAATTGGACGGTAACCCGCAGGCGGTCGCCGGCGCGCTCCAGCCCGCCCTTGACGATGTAACGGACGCCCAGATCTTCCGCCGCCTGGCGTACCGATACCGCCTCGCCGGCATATGTTTCGCTGGACATCTGATCGATGACGAAAAGTTCGGTCAACCGCGACAAGGCGAAAATGATATCGCCCGTCAGACCCTTGATCAACGTTGTTTGGCTTTCGTCCGCGCTGATATTGTCGAACGGCAGCACCGCGACGGAGGGTCGGGTCGGCAACGGTTGCGCCATGCGTTCGGGTGCCGCACTTTCAACCTTGTTGGGCAAGGATGGCCGACCTTGCGCCGCCCCCTCGAACAGGATGTTAAAGATACGCACCGGCCGGGCGATGTTTTTCACCTCGACCTCGCCCAGGTCCTCGAAATCAAGCTCCAGGCGGTCGCGGATCTGGTCCCGGGTGCTGCGCGAGATGCAAATGCCGCCCGGCGTGGCCAAGGCTTCCAGGCGGGCGGCAATGTTGACGCCATCGCCCAGCAGATCATCGCCCTCGGCAATGACATCGCCGACGTTGATGCCCATGCGCATGCGGAGGCGCCGTTCTTCGCTGATGTTCTTATTGCGTTCGCTTAGGCCCGTTTGTACCGCTATGGCGCAGCGGACGGCTTCCACGGCGCTGGGAAATTCCAGCAGATAGCTGTCGCCGGCGGTGTTGGCGATGCGGCCGCCGTGGCGCTCCAGCAAGGGCGCGATCAGCTCGGTACGGTGGGCGCGGAAGGCGGCAAGCGTCCCCTCCTCGTCCAGGCCGACCAACCGGCTGAAGCCTGCGACATCGGCCACGACAATCGCGGCCAACCTGCGGTTCTCGCGCTGCAACCAACCATCCCCTCAAAAAAATTAGAGGTCTGAGTTTACTCTAGAGCAACCCGCATTCAATTGGATTCAATTGAATGCGGATAAGTTGCTCTA
>JAPYPT010000190.1 GCA_029937535.1 Alphaproteobacteria bacterium | reverse complement strand
TGATTATCATGGAATTGATCAACAACATCGCCAACGCCCATGGCGGCTATTCGGTCTTTGCCGGCGTTGGCGAGCGGACCCGCGAGGGCAACGATCTGTATTACGAAATGATTGAATCCGGCGTCATTAATCTCGAAGGCGAAGGTTCCAAGGCCTCCCTGGTCTATGGCCAAATGAACGAGCCTCCCGGCGCCCGCGCCCGCGTGGGCCTGACCGGACTGACCGTGGCGGAACAGTTCCGTGACGAGGGCCGGGACGTGTTGTTCTTCGTCGACAATATTTTCCGCTTCACCCAGGCCGGCTCGGAAGTGTCCGCCCTGTTGGGCCGCATGCCCTCCGCCGTGGGCTATCAGCCGACCCTGGCGACGGACATGGGCACCTTGCAGGAGCGGATTACCACCACCACCAAGGGTTCGATCACCTCGGTTCAGGCGATTTACGTTCCCGCCGATGATTTGACCGATCCGGCGCCGGCAACTTCGTTCGCCCATCTGGACGCCACCACGGTGTTGAGCCGGGCGATCTCGGAAATGGGCATCTACCCGGCCGTGGATCCGCTGGATTCGACCTCGCGCATTCTCGATCCGCGCATCCTGGGCCAGGAACATTACGACATCGCCCGCGAGGTGCAGGAAATTCTGCAGCAGTACAAGGCCCTGCAGGACATCATCGCCATTCTGGGCATGGACGAGCTTTCCGAAGACGATCGCCTGACCGTGTCCCGGGCGCGGAAAATCCAACGCTTCCTCTCCCAGCCGTTCCACGTGGCGGAAATTTTCACCAACACGCCCGGCGTGTTCGTACAATTGGAAGACACCATTCGCGGCTTCAAGGAAATCTGCTCCGGTCTGCACGACGAATTGCCGGAACAGGCCTTCCTCATGGTCGGCACCATCGAGGAAGCAGTCGAAAAAGCCAAGAAAATGGCGGCGGAAGCGGCATAGTCATGGCGGACAAGATCGCATTCGAATTGGTCTCACCGGATCAGCTTTTGATGTCGGTGGAGGTGGACTCTGTCGCCATGCCGGGCATGGAGGGTGATTTCGGCGTTCTGCCAGGACACGCGCCGCTGATCTCGGCGCTGCGCGCCGGCGTGATCGAGGTCGAGGGTGCTTCCGAAGGCCCCGACAGGGTTTACATCGCCAGCGGTTTCGCCGAAGTGGTCGCCGACCGCCTGACCGTTCTGGCGGAAGAAGCCGTACCCGTGGCGGATTTGGACCGGGCCAACATCGAACAACGTATTCAAGACGCCAATGAAGAGCTGAGCAATGCGGAAGAAGGCGAACAACGCCGCCTGGCCGAAGGCAAGGTTGGCGTTTTGCAGGAAATGCTGGGCGCTGCACGCTAGCGACCGGACCATCTAGTTGGAATAAGAGCCCGCCTGGAATGATCGAGGCGGGCTTTTCCAATTAGAGCAACCTGCGTTCGTTTGAACGCAGACAAGTTGCTCTAACACATTAAAATAGATCAAATTATCAGCATCAAAACGATTTTGTTTTTATGCTGTTTGATCTAAGGGCAAATAGGAATATGACGATGACCGTACGCCGGGGACGAAATTTTTTGCAGACGCCGGGCCCGACCAATATCCCAGAGCGGGTGTTGCGCGCCATGCATCAACCGGCCTGGGAATATTCCGGCCCCGATTTTGTTGCACTGGCCCGGACCTGCCTGATGGATATCCGTCCCATTTTTAAGACGGACGGCGAAGTATTCATCTATGCCTCCAACGGCCATGGCGGCTGGGAGGCGGCCCTGGCCAACATTCTGGCCCCCAACGATAAAGTTCTGGTGCCCGAGACCGGTGTCTTCTCCTTTGCCTGGGCCGATATGGCGCAACGGCTTGGGGTCAAATTCGACACGATTAAGAACGATTGGCGCCATGCCATAGACCCCAACAAGGTCGAGGACGCCTTGCGCGCCGACACCAAGGGCGAATACCGCGCCGTTTTGATGATCCATACCGAGACCGCCACGGGCGTGACCTCGGATGTCCAGGCCGTGCGCCAGGCCATGGATGCCGCCGGGCACGAGGCTTTATTGGTGGTCGATGTCATTGCATCCCTGGCCTGCACGGATTTCCGCATGGACGACTGGGGTGTCGATGTCGCCGTGGGCGGCAGCCAGAAGGGCCTGATGTGTCCCCCTGGTCTGGGCTTCAACGCGGTCAATGACAGGGCCAAGGCCGCCGCCTCCAACGCCGGCGCGCCGCGCAGCTATTGGGATTGGCGGGCGCGGGAGATGAATAACAACCCCGAGGCCTACCGCTGGTTCGCCGGCACCGCGCCCGAACACATGATCTTCGGCCTGCGCGAGGCCCTGGACATGCTGGCCGAGGAAGGTCTGGAGGGCGCTTTTGCCCGTCACCGCCGCCTAGGGGACGCCACCCGCGCCGCCGTCGATGCCTGGTCCAGCCGCGGACCGGCCGAAATCAACGCACTTGTGCCCGAAGAACGCGCGGAGTCCATCACCACCATCCGCATGGGCGATGATTTTGATATCAAGGGCTTTCAGCACGTGCTGCGGGAGCAATTCAACGTCGCGGTGGGCGGCGGCCTGGGCGCCCTGGACGGCAAATCCTTCCGCATCGGTCACATGGGCGATATCAACGAACCAATGATCCTGGGCACCCTGGCCAGCGTCGAAGCAGTCTTCGATATCCTCGACATCCCCCACGGCGACGGCGCCCTGCCCGCCGCCATCAGCTCCCTGGCGGCGGCGCATAGGGGTTAACTACTGGGCGTTCAGAAACCCCATCAGGGCGGCGTTGAAGGCGTCCGCCTGTTCGATGTTGGATAGATGCGCGGCGTCTTTCAGGACGGCCAGTTTGGCGTTTGGAATTTCCCCCTGCATGGCTTCGGATGCCGCGACCGGGGTGCCCAAGTCGTCGGCGCCGACGATGATCATGGTGGGAAGGTCTATGGCGTGGAGCTGGTCCAGATAATCCAAGGTTTTGATGGCGTGGATGCAGCCGATGTAGCCGGCGGGCGCCGTGGCCAGAAACTGCTTCCGGATGGCATCCACGGATGATGGATTTTCCGCCAGATAGGGCGCCGTGAACCAGCGTTCCATGGTGGGATCGGCCAGCGGTTCCATGCCCTGTTCCGAAGCTATGGCGATGCGATCGCGCCAACCGGCGCGGCCCTCTTCGGGAATTTGGGCGGAGGTATCGCAGAGCGTCAGGCTCTTGAAACGGCCGTTCTGGCGCAGGGCGATGTTCTGGCCGATCATGCCGCCCATGGACAGACCGACCCAGTGCACCTGATGCAAATTCAGGCCGTCCATCAGGGCCAGGGCGTCGTCTCCCAGCATATCCAGGCTGTATTCGCCCTCCGGCGCCGCCGTGCCGCCATGGCCGCGGCTGTCATAGCACAGCACCTGGAAGTTCTGGGCCAGTTGCGGTAATTGCGGCGCCCACATGATCAGGGAGGAGCCGAGTGAATGGCTCAACACAACCGTCGGCGCGCCCTCCGGCCCAAACAGTTCGTATTGAATACTGATGCGATTGCCGAGAAATTTCATGCTCAAACCACCTAATCAGGCCTGTTATCGGGGATGGGGTGCGCCTTCATCTCAACTTCGATGAAGACAAGCTCGCCCGCGCCCGCGTTGATGACGTTGTGGTCAACGCCCGCGGCCCGGCAATAGGAAACCCCCTGGGTCAGAACCGCCCGGGACTCGCTGCCGTCGGGCGCTATAATCAACAATTCGCCATCGGTTTGCGGCACCACGACGTAGTCCCATTGATGCACATGGGGCGTCGTCTCCGCCCCCGGCGCGAAGCGGAATTCGGTCACGCGGACCCGGTCATTGTCTTCCTGCACCGTGCCAACGGCGGCGGGGCGCTGCGATTGCTGTGGCATATGAAATCCTCCCGATTGCATTGACATTAACATGAAATACCGCCTCCGGGGCACTTGTGAGGCCGGCTGCCATGGGGCACTGTCGGGCGATGAATGATGTAACACAAACGACGGTCACGGGCGGCGATGTACTGGTCGACACCCTGATCGCACATGGCGTCGATACGGCATTTACCGTATCGGGAGAGAGTTTTCTGGCGGTGCTGGAAGCCCTGCGCCGCAAGCGTAATCAAGTCCGCCTGATCACCACGCGCCATGAAGGCGGCGGTTCCTTCGCGGCGGAAGCCTTTGGCAAACTAACCGGGCGGCCCGCCGCATTGTTTGTTTCCCGCGGCCCCGGCGCCACCAATGCCGCCATCGGGGTGCATACCGCCCGGCAGGATAGTTCACCCCTGGTATTGTTCATCGGCCACGTACGCAGCACCTCGCAAGGCCGGGAGGCCTTTCAGGAAATTGACCAGAAGGCTATGTTCGCGCCCATTGCAAAGGCCGTTCTGCAGCCCAATAACAGCGATCAGATCGCCGCTGTCACGGCCCGCGCCATCGCCCTGTCCATGGCCGGGCGGCCGGGGCCGGTCGTCGTCGTGCTGCCCCGGGATTTGACCGATGGGGCCGTGGGCAACCACGAAATTCCCGCATTCAACCCCCGGCCCGCGGTGGCCCCTGACGGGGCGGCATTGGAACAGGCCGCTGGAATGATCGCCGCCGCCAAACGGCCGCTGCTGTTGTCCGGCGAGATTGTCGCCGTACAGGGCGCCCGCGATGATCTGATCGCGCTGGCGGAAGCCACCGGCGCGCCGGTGATGACCACCTACCGCCGGCAAGACACCTTTCCCAACGAACATCCGGCCTATGCCGGGCATATGGAAATCAACCGCCTGCCTTACCAGCGCCAGGCACTGGACGAGGCTGACTTGCTGATCGCCGTGGGCAGCCGCATGGACGGCATTACGGCGGAAGACGGCGGTTTACCGGGACCGCATCAGGATTTGTTGCAGATTTATCCCGAGGCGGAGGTCCTGGCCCGCTGTCAGGCCAAGGGGCAGCTATTGTCTGATCCGGGGTCTGCCTGCCGGGCGCTGGCGGACCGCCTGGAACCAAAACAGACCGCTTGGCGCGACGATCTGCATCAATCGTATTTACAGAGCAGTGAAGCGGGCGCCGTCGTGGTACATGGCGCGGTTGATCTGTCGCTGGTGGCGGGGGATGTGCGCCGCCTGGCGCCGCCCGAAACCATCATCCTGACCGACGGCGGCAGCTTCGCGCGATGGATACACCGCTTTTACCGCTTTGCCGGGGCGCATACCCAGGCCGGCCCCGTGTCGGGCGCCATGGGTTACGGCGTGCCCGGCGCCATCGGCGCCCGCCTGGCCCGGCCCGGACAGCCGGCCATCGCCTTCGTGGGCGACGGCGGCTTCATGATGACGGGGCAGGAATTGGTCACGGCGGTGGAGCAGAACATCGATCTGGTCGTCGTGGTCTGCGACAACGGCGTGCATGGCTCCATCCTGGAAGGGCAGCGCCAACGCTTCGGCGCCGATCAGGTTTACGGCACCCGGTTGACCAGCCCGAACTTCGCCGATCTGGCGCGGTCCTACGGCTGTGCCGCCTGGACCGTCCGCGAAAGCGAGGATTTCGCCGCCGCCTTGACCGGCGCCCTGGCCCATGCCGGTCCCGCCCTGATCCATCTGTTGACCGATGACAGGGACATCGCTCCCTTTGATAAGGGACCGGATGCGGTCTAGCGGCGTACCAGCAGGTATTGACCAAGAAACAATGGCGCGGTCAGCGCCAGTACGGCGGCGGAAATATAGATCGGCGCGGCGGCGGTGCCCGTAAGATCGGCCGTCCAGCCGACAAGTCCGGGCACCAGGCCCATGCTGCCATAGAAAAAGGTGTAGAGAATGGCGTTCCCTTGGGCCCGGTTGGTTGGCGACATGATTGAAATGGCCCGGCCCATGATGATGCCGGCGGGGGCGGCGGCAAACAAACCTGTCAGGGCGCTCAAGACAAAGGGTTGATCCATGACCGGCAGCGCACCGGCCGCACAGGCCGCCAGAAGGCAACAAATTGTCAGGACAAGGCCCGGGCGTCCGGTCCTATCGGCGAGAAACCCACCCATGGGCAAGCCCGGCAAGGCGGCCCAACTGGCCAGGCTGATGGCGGTGCCCGCCGTCGCCGCGTCCATGCCCTGCTCGATCAACATTGCCGGCCCGAACGAGAGGTAGGAGAAATAGGCGAGATTATAGAAGGCCCAAACCAAGCCGGCATAGCAGATCAGGCCCAACTCCCGGCGCGGAATATGAAACCCCATGCCGCCCTTGCCCGTGGCCCGCGCACCGGGAGGCGGCCGATAACAGAGCCACACGGCGGCAATGGCGACGACGCAGGCCAGGGCGGTAATATGCATCACCCCCTGCCAGCCCCATGTTTCCGCCAATGGCGCCATGGTGGTGAGAGCGATGGCGATACCGACCGGCCAGCCGCACAACAACAGGGCCATGGCCGTGATCACGCTTTTCTCATCGAACCATTCAGCCACCATTTTGAGCAGGAATATGCTTTGCACCACGGCGCCGGCGCCACCGAGCAAGCGGCCAAACGCCAACATGGCAAAATCATCGGCCAGCCCCGTGATCACGCCGCCCAAGGCCATGACCCCGATACCAAACAGCACCATGGTCAGATCCTTGAACCGGCTGCCCAGCATGGCGCCCGGAATGGCGATAATGAAGCCGGGCAACATATAAAACCCGACCAGGCTTCCGATTTGGGCGAAATCCAGGCCAAGGTCGGAAACGATGAATGGCGTAACGGATGCGATGGCCTGGAATTGAAAGCCCATGACCAGCCGCACGACGATCAATAAGGCGAGGATCGCCCAGCGGTTATTCAACATTCAATACCGCTATTCGGCTATTTCGTTTTCGGGGTTTTGAAGTCGAGGGTGATGGCGGGTAGCTTTTTATCCAGCCGCTTTAGCACCTCGTCGGTCACATTGAGGCGTTGGTCGAACACCAGCACCGCCGTACGCGCCAGGGTAATGGTGATCTTGCGCTCTTTCATCAAGGCCGCCAGCACCTTGGCCATTTCATTGCGCAAAACCCGTGTGGCGCCCGTGAACGCGCGGTTCAGGATCCCGCGCCGCTGTTCCGCCTTGCGCCGAAAGTCAGAAACCTTGTTCTCCAGCAGACGGCGCTTTTCGTTGATCGCCTCGGGCGAAAGTATGGTGCTTTGCTTGCGCAATTTTTGTTCATCCGCCTGAATGTTTTTACGGTCCATGGCGATTTCTTCTTCGAAGACCTTGCGCCGCGCCTCCATGGCCACGCGAATCCCCTTGGCGGCCTCGGCCCGGCGCAATACCTGCTGCACATCCAGGACGGCGATTACCGGATTATCAATTGACGTCGTCGGCTTGGCCACCTCTGCCTTCTGGGCCACGGCGGCGCCAGACACCGACAGCATCAGCGGCAGCATCAGTGGCAGCATCAGTGGCAGCACCAGTGGCAGCACCAATGAAATCCGTGCGCAGATCGCGATTAGGCAACGAACCATCATGCACATTTTCCCATAACCAATGCCGAAGCTTAACCTATTCCCGTGGAACTTGGAATCCATGTTGAAGCACTTTCGGTGAAATGCTTCTGTCGTCCGTCAATTTGTTTTATACTTAAAACAATATCGTGCGAGCCACGATTCTTCAGTGTCTAGTGATCCCGTGGAATTGCATCAGGGAGCCGAAGCGCGTGAAAGCCAATATTATCGGCGGCGGGCCCGCCGGCCTGTACTTTGCCATTCTGGCCAAAAAGCAGCACCCGGACGACCAGATCACGGTCCATGAGCGCAACCGGGCCGACGACACCTTCGGCTTCGGGGTGGTCTTTTCCGACGAGACCTTGGGCTTTTTCCGTGACGCGGACGGCGAAAGTTACGACGAGATCATCAATCACTTCGCCTATTGGGACGAGATCGAAACCCGCCATAACGGCCAGGTGATCCGCTCGTCCGGCCACGGTTTCTGCGGCATGAGCCGCATGGGCCTGCTGCAAATTCTCCAGCGCCGGGCTGAAAGCCTGGGCGTGGAGATCCACTACGAGACCGAGATTACCGACCTGGCCCCCTATCTGGATGCCGATCTGGTGGTCGCCGCCGACGGGGTCAACAGCCTGATCCGGGACACTTACGCAGCCTCGTTCAAGCCGACCATTGACGACCGCCCGAACCGGTTCGTCTGGCTGGGCACCAGGGCGCCGTTGGAGGCCTTCACCTTCATCTTCAAGGAAGACCGCCATGGCATCTGGAATGTACACGCCTACCGCTACCAGGATGACCTGGCGACCCTGATCATCGAAACCACCGAGGCAACCTGGCGCTCCGCCGGGATGGACCGGGCCAGCGAGGCCGAGACGGCGGCCTTCATGGCGGAACTGTTCGCGGACGATCTAGGCGGGGCGGAGGTTCTGACCAACCGCTCCACCTGGCGCGCCTTCCCCAATATCAAATGTGAAAGCTGGGTGCATGAAAACGTCGTGCTGATCGGCGATGGGGCCCATACGGCACATTTTTCCATCGGCTCGGGCACCAAGCTGGCCATGGAGGACGCCATCGCCCTGTTTCAGGCCTGCGAGGCGGACCGGGATGATCCAGCGGGCGCCCCGAAACGCTATGAGGCGGCCCGGCGGGAGGAAGTGGAGCGCATCCAGCACGCCGCCAATACCTCCCTCACCTGGTTCGAGACCGTGGCGCGCTTTTGGGGCATGCACCCTATACAGTTCAATTTTTCCATGCTGACGCGCTCGAAACAGATCACCTACGAAAACCTCTCCCTGCGCGACCCAAATCTGGTCGCCGATATGCGGGAATGGTTCGCCGCACAGGCCGGCGCGCCGCCCGGTACCGTGCCCATGTTCACGCCCTACCGGCTGCGCGGCATGGCGCTGGAAAACCGCGTCGTGGTCTCGCCCATGTGCCAGTATTCCGCCATCGACGGCCTGCCGAACGATTGGCATATGGTGCATTTGGGCAGCCGCTGTCTGGGCGGGGCCGGGCTGTTATTTACCGAGATGACCGTGGTCGATGAATTGGGCCGCATCAGCCCGGGCTGTACCGGCATGTACACAGACCAACATTGCCGGGCCTGGGCCCGCATCGTTGATTTCGTGCATGCCAACAGCGCCGCCAAGATCTGTCTGCAACTGGGCCATGCCGGGCGCAAGGGTTCAACCCAACTGGGCTGGGAAAACCCGGACCATCCGCTGGAGAGCGGCAACTGGCCGATCATCTCCGCCTCCCCCCTGCCCTATCTGCCCGAGAGCGCCGTACCGCGCGAGATGACGGAAGCCGACATGGACGAATTGGTCGCTGCCCACGTGCGGGCGGCGGAATATGGTCTGGCGGCCGGCTTCGACATGGTCGAAATCCACATGGCGCACGGCTATCTGCTGGCCAGCTTTATCTCCCCGCTCACGAACCAACGCACGGACCAATACGGCGGCGCCATCGAGAACCGCATGGCCCTGCCCCTGCGGGTTTTCAACGCCGTGCGGGCGGTCTGGCCCGATGACCGTCCCATGTCCGTGCGCCTCTCCGCCACGGACTGGCATGAGGGCGGCCTAAGTGGCGATGATCTGGTGGCGGCGGCGGCCATGCTCCGGGACGCCGGCTGCGACCTGATCGATGTCTCGGCCGGTCAAACAGTCCCCGATCAGGCGCCCATCTATGGCCGTATGTTCCAAACGCCATTCTCCGATCAGATCCGCAACGAGGCCCATATCCCCACCATGGCCGTGGGCAACATCACCACCGCCGATCAGGTCAACACCATCCTGGCCGCGGGCCGCGCCGACCTGGTCGCCCTGGCCCGTCCCCACCTGGCCGATCCCCACTTCACCCTGGACGCCGCCGCCCGCTACGACCACACCCCGCAATCCTGGCCCCGCCCCTACGCCACCGCCCAGCCCCAGGCCCACGCCGTTGCCAGCCGCCAACGCGAAGACATCGAAGAACTCCGCCGCCTCGCACGGCCGGCGAAGCCACGGCCGACGGGGTAGGCAAATGCTTCGGAACTTGGCGGGCGTGTCGGCGGCTTGATGGACATACCCGGGGAAAACCTACGACGAATTCCTGACCCGGGTTTTGGGGCACATGTCAGAAGAATGAGACCTAATACCGCGAGACACATAATCTGAATGTGCACGCTCTCTTATTTTGAGTTATAATTTTTCATAATTTGAATTATTTCCTGAGAAATGTTGGGCAAAATGCCACTACGGCCATACGCAAAACCACCAATAACTGAGGCGGTGATTGAGGTAAGATTCGAAACAAGTGTTTCTCAGGATGCGATGGCGAAATTTGTCCGCGATATAAAGGGGCAATACCCTTCGGTCGAGGAACGATATCAAGTTGCTGTCGAACTCAAGGTTTCTGCGGGTAGCAAAGAGCCAACCAGTTCTATGAAAAATGAATTTGTCGGCTACAAACTTACTGGCCGAGAAGCCACAGACGTAATTTTATTCGACACTGATAGATTTTCGACCGTGCGAATGGCACCCTACTGCGGTTGGGATCTCTTTTTGAAAACTGCAGAAAATAATTTTGCAAAATTGAAGCGAAAATTAGGGTATCGGAAGGTAGTTAGATTGGCGACACGATA
>JAPYPT010000189.1 GCA_029937535.1 Alphaproteobacteria bacterium | reverse complement strand
CTGGATATCGTGGCGGGCGAACAGCTCGCTCAGTCCGATATGGGCGGTGTCGTGCTTGGCCGCCACCATCAGCCCGGAAGTATCCTTGTCCAGACGGTGCACGATGCCGGGCCGGCGCACGCCACCCACGCCGGACAGGCTGTCGCCGCAATGGGCCAAAAGCGCGTTGACCAGGGTGCCGTCCGGATTGCCCGGTGCGGGATGCACCACCAGGCCGGCCGGTTTGTCGATCACGATCAGATGTTCGTCTTCGTAAACAATGTCCAGATCCATTGCCTGGGGCACGGGCAGGGCGTCTTCCGCCGGCGGCACGCTGAGTTCAATCTCCTCCCCGGGTTTGACCCGGTACGAGGCCTCGGTTACCGTCCGTCCGTGGTCGCCTTCGGGATTTCGGATATGAACCTGTCCGGCCACGATCAGAGCCTTGATGCGCACGCGCGAGAGGGCCTCGACCTTCTGGCTGAGCAGACGGTCAAGCCGCTGGCGGGCCGCATCGGGGCCAACGATAATTTTGTGTTTTTCTGTTTGCGGATCTGCAGCCATGACCCAACACTGGACCGAGAACAGTACCCGGCTCAAGCTTCTCGTTGGCGTCATGACCACTTTGTTGGTCATCGGGCTGATTTTAATGGTCATCGGTATCGCCAAAACCTCCAAGGAGATGAGCGAGAAAGCAGCCATGAGCATGGGCGACGTCCCCGTTAATTTGCAGCCGGGGGATACCTTGATCGATCTGACGGCGGACGATGGCCGGCTGTATTTGGGCATTCGCCATGGGGACGGCCGGCAGTCCATCAAAGTGCTCGATGCCGCCACCGGCGCCCCGGTTGGCCAACTATTGATGGAAACCGGCCCATGATTCTATTGCCCGCCGAACAGCGCGCGGCCATCGCGGCCCATGCCGCGGCGGATTATCCGAACGAGGCCTGCGGCCTGCTGCTGGGCCAAAAACAAAGCGGCCGGGTATTGATTTCCCAAGCCGTGGCCAGCGCCAATATCGCGGAGCAACCAAGCCATCGCTTCGAAATCGATCCCGGTCTGCGCCTGCGCCTGCAAAAGGCCGCGCGGGCGGGCGAGGCCGCCGTGATCGGTCATTATCATTCCCATCCCGACGGCGCGGCGCGGCCCTCGGACACGGATCGGGCTGGTATATTCGAAGCCGATCTGATCTGGTTGATCGTGGCGGTGAACGACAGCCACGTACCCGACATCGCCGCCTTCATGCCGTGGGCGGATGGTGGCGGATTTGATGAATTGGAATTGCATGAAAATGGGACCGGGTGAATGAATTTCTCCTCCGATAACGCCACCGGCGTGGCGCCGCAAATCATGGCCGCCTTGGCCGCCGCCAACGAAGGCCATGCCATGGCCTATGGCGACGACCCCATCACCAAGGCCGCGGAAGCCGCCTTTACCGATCTGTTCGAGCGCGACTTGGCGGTCTTTCCCCTGGCCACGGGCACGGCGGCCAACGCCCTGGCGCTGTCCGCCCTGACACCGCCATGGGGCCAGATCTATTGCCACCGCAACGCCCATATCGAGGAGGACGAGGCGGGCGCGCCGGAGTTGTTCTCGGGCGGGGCCAAACTGGCCTTGCTGGATGGTGAGCATGGCAAAATCGGCGCCGAGACATTGGCTGGGGCCGTGGCGGGCGCCGGGTTCGGAGTGCAGCACCATTCCCAACCCAGCGCGCTTTCCCTGACCCAGGCGACGGAAGCCGGCACGGTTTATGACCCGGGCGAAATCAGCGCCCTCGCCGCCATCGCCCACGACGCAGGGCTGTCCGTGCACATGGATGGCGCCCGCTTCGCCAATGCCGTGGCCCATCTGGGCTGCAGCCCGGCGGAGGCGACCTGGAAGGCCGGCGTGGACGTGCTATCCTTCGGCGCCACCAAGAACGGCGCCATGGCGGCCGAGGCAGTGATCTTCTTTGACCCGGACGCCGCCGGCGACTTTCTGTACCGGCGCAAGCGCGGCGGCCATCTGTTCTCCAAGATGCGCTATCTCTCCGCCCAACTAGTGGCCTATTTGCGCGATGACCTTTGGCTGGAAAACGCCCGCCACGCCAATGCCTGCGCCCAGGCCCTGTCGGAGGGGTTTGCCGAACTTGAGGGCGGCGAACTGGTGCATGACGTGGACGCCAACGAAATTTTCGTGAGTTTGCCCGAACCGGCCCTGGCGGCCATGGAGGCGGGCGGTGTCGGCTTTCACCGCTGGGGCGACGACGGCCAGGCGCGTTTCGTCTGTGCCTTTGACACAAATATGGAAGCCGTGGAGCGGACGCTGGAAATCGCCCGCGATGCGGTCTGAAAGGGGAGGAAAAGCAATGCAAGGATTGATGATTGGCGATATTTCGGTACAGCGGGTCGTGGAATACGAAGAGCCGTTCTTCGTGCCCCACGAGGTATTCAAGGACGCCACGCCGGAGGCCATGGCGCCCCATCTCCACTGGCTGAAACCCAAGGCCATGGACCCAGAAACCGGCAAGCTGATATTGCCGTTTCAATCCTATTTGGTGCGGACCAAGCATCACACCATTCTGATCGACACCTGCATCGGCTGCGGCAAGAACATCACCCATCGCCCGCAATGGTTCCAGCGTACGGATCAGACCTGGCTGAACAATCTACGCGCCGCCGGGGTAGAGCCCGAAGCCATCGACTATGTCTTTTGTACCCATCTGCACGCCGATCACTGCGGCTGGAATACCACGCTGGTGGACGGCCGTTGGGTGCCCACATTTCCCAATGCCAAGTATATTTTCTCCGCCGTGGAATATGCCGCCGCCGAAACCCGCAACGACATCATCTTCCAGGAAAGCGCCCTGCCGATCATGGAGGCGGGCAAGGCACAGTTGGTGGAGCTGGATTTCGCCCTGGACGACCAAGTCTGGCTGCTTTCCACGCCGGGCCATACCGCCGGACACGTGGCGGTCAACCTGGCATCGAATGGCCAAAGCGCCGTGATGTGCGGTGATTTAATCCATTCGCCCATCCAATGCGCCCACCCGGAATGGAGCCCGAAGTTCGACCTGGATCCGGAGCTGGCGGCAACAACCCGGCGGCACTTTCTGGCCAGCAACGCCGAAAGCGGCCAACTGGTTCTGACGGGGCATTTCCCCTCCCCCTCGGTGGGACATGTTGTCACGGAGGGGGATGCCTTCCGTTTTGACTATCTAGAGGACTAGAGCAACCCGCATTCAATTGAATGCGGATAAGTTGCTCTGTTTTAAAGGTTTTAGCGCATGGCTTCGCGTTCAATTGAACGCGACATGCGCTAAGATAGACGAAGAATTTAACCGGGAGATCCGTGATGGTGGCGAAACGTCCGAAATTCTGCGGTTGGGGTTATGAAGGCGAGGGCCTGACCCCGGATGAACATGAAATGGTGCTGGAGCGGTATGCCGAACGGTTCGGGGTCGAGGGCTTTGCCCGCATAGATCAACCAACTCCGGATCAGATTGATCTGCACCCAGCCCGGATCGCGGTGCCGGCCAAATTATCGGATTTCTGTACCGGGGCCGATCTTGACCGCCTGACCCATACCTACGGCAAAAGCTTCCCCGACTACGTGCGCATCTATGACAAGGATTTCACCAACGCCCCCGACATTGTTGCCCATGCCAAATCGGAAGATCATGTGGAGGCGGTGCTGGATTGGGCCACCGGCGCCAATGTGGCGGTGATCCCCTTTGGCGGTGGGTCCACCGTCGTGGGGGGGATTGAACCGGCGGTGGGTGGCAAATTCGCGGGCACCCTGAGCCTGGATCTGACCGGCCTGGACCAGATCCTGGAGATCGACAAAATCTCCCGCGCGGCCCGCATGCAGGGCGGCATCCGCTGCCCCGATATCGAAAACGGGTTGCGTCCCCACGGCCTGACCATGCGGCATTTTCCGCAAAGCTTTGATCTCGCCACCCTGGGCGGCATGATCGCCACCCGCTCGGGCGGCCATTTCGCCACCCTGTACACCCATATCGACGACTTCGTGGAAAGCACGCGGATGATGACACCGGCGGGCACCATGGAAAGCCGCCGGCTGCCCGGTTCGGGCGCGGGGCCCAGTCCCGACCGACTGGCCATTGGCTCGGAAGGTTCGCTGGGCATCATCACGGAAGCCTGGATGCGCCTGCAGGACCGGCCCAACCAACGGCGTTCCACGGCCATCAACTTCGACAGTTTCGAACGCGCGGTCGAGGCCGTGCGGCAGTTGACCCAATCGGGCCTGTTCCCCTCCAACGTACGCCTGCTGGACCGCATGGAGGCACTGTTGAATGGCGCCGGCGACGGCAATCACGATGTGGTGGTCCTGGGCTTTGAAAGCGCCGATCACGCCGTCGATGCCTGGATGGATCGCGGGCTGGCGATCTGCGCCGAATTGGGCGGCACGTACGATCTGGAGGCATCGAAGGCGGAGGACAGCAATACCTCGGGTGCCGCGGGCGCTTGGCGGGCGGCCTTTATCAAGATGCCGCATTTCCGCGATGCCCTGATCTCGGCCGCGGTGATCTCCGATACCTTCGAGACCGCGATTACCTGGGATAAATTTCACGGCTTTCACGACAACGTCAAGGCGGCGGCGGAACAGGCGATCGAGGAGGTGACGGGCCGCCAGGGTATCGTGACCTGCCGCTTCACCCATGCCTACCCCGATGGCGCGGCGCCCTATTTCACCTTCCAGGCCGTGGGCCGCCACGGCGCCTTGTTAGAGCAATGGCACGAGATCAAGGCCCGGGCCGCGGACGCCATCATCGAACACGGCGGCACCATCACCCATCACCATGCCGTGGGCCGGGACCATATGCCCTGGTATGAGCGGCAACGGCCGGAGGTCTTCGGCATGGCCCTGCAAGGCGCCAAGGACCGTCTGGACCCCGCCGGCATCCTCAATCCGGGCGTCATCGTGCCCTTGGCGGAATAGGAGAACCTATAGGATGAAACTTTTAAGCTTCAGCACGGCGGCCGGGGACAGCTATGGCCTGGTCAAGGGCGACGGCGTGATCGATCTGGGCGCGCGCATGGGCGGCAAATACCCCGACCTGCGGTCCCTTCTGGACGGCAACGGTCTGGCGGAGGCCGCCTCGGCGGCCGGCGACGCGGTCGATCATGGCCTGGACGGCATTACCTATTTGCAGGTTGTTCCCAACGCCCGGCGGATCATCTACATTGGTTTGAACTATCGCGAGCATGCGGCTGAAATGGGCCTGGAATTTCCCGAGAACCCCTCGCTGTTTTCCAAATGGCCCGACGCCCTGGTGGGCCATGAACAAGACATCGTGCGGCCCAAGGCGTCCGACAACTTTGATTTTGAAGGGGAGTTGGCCTTCATAATCGGCAAACCGGGCCGCCATATCTCGGAAGCTGCCGCCATGGACCACGTCGCCGGCTACACCCCGTTCCTGGACGGGAGTTTACGGGATTTTCAGGGGCAGTCGGTGATCGCCGGCAAGAACTTTCAACACAGCGGCGCCTGCGGTCCCTGGATGACCACGGCGGACGAAGTGCCCGACCCAATGAACCTGCGCCTGACCACCCGGTTGAACGGCGACGTGGTGCAGGACGAAAGCACCGAGCAATTGTTCTATTCCATCGCCAACATCATCGCCTATGTCTCGCAGTTCACGCCCCTGCATCCGGGCGATGTGATCGCCACCGGCACCCCCAGCGGCGTCGGCGCGGGCCGCAAGCCGCCTTTATGGATGCAGCCCGGCGACCGCATCGAAGTGGAAATTTCCGGCCTGGGCTGCCTCGCCAACAACGTGGTGGCGGAATAGCTAGCTGACGGCTGTTTCGTCCACCCAATTTTGCAGAATGGCGTGGGACTGCTTGCCGTCGGCCACGAATGCCTCGACTTGATCTCCGGTCTGGGCGGCGAATTCCAGGCGGTAGCCGTTGGGATCGTGGAAGTAGATTGAGCTGAAGACGTGGTGATCAATGGGGCCCTCGACCTCTAGGCCCTTGGCGGTCAGGCGTTCCTTCCAGATATCCAGGGCTTCATGGTCGGCGACGCCCATGGCGAAATGTAAATCCATGCCCCATTGTTTTTTGAAATCGAAGCGCGGCGCGCTTTCGCCATCGCCAGGCACCTCGAAAAACGCAAGGTAATTGGGCGCGCCGCCCGCCGAGCCTCCGATGTCGAAAAACACATGCATGTATCGTAGCGTCTCACCCGTGGTGGGGTGTTCAGCGATATCCAAGGCTTGGATCATGGGGAAACCCAGTACGTCCTCGTAAAAGGCGCGGGTTTCCTCGGCGTTGCGGCAGCGGAAAGCGGCGTGATGGGCGCCGGTGACGGCGGGCATGGCGGGATCGGTCGGGACACGGGTCATGGTTGTCTCCTCGTGTTGGTCAAGGAATATTAGCAGAGACGCGCCTTTTTTCGTGCCCTTTTTCCCGCCAATCTTTAACATTGGCCCATGAGTGAAAATCAAGGAACGATTATTGTTGCCGGCGCCGGCCTTGGCGGGCTGACACTGGCGTTGTGCCTGGCGCGCGCCGGCTTCCGCGTCAAGGTCTTGGAGCAGGCGGCGGTGCTGGGCGAGGTTGGCGCCGGGGTGCAGATCAGCGCCAATGGGGCCAGGGTGCTTTATCATCTTGGTCTGGCGGAAGCCCTAAGCGCCGTTGGCTTTACCCCCGAGGCGGGCCAAATGCGCCATTGGCAAACCGGCGAAACCCTTAGCTCCCGCCCCCTGGGCAAGGAGAGCGAGGAGAAATTCGGCTTTCCCTATTTCCACCTCCACCGCGCCGATTTCCACGCCGTCCTTGCCGATGCCCTGGAGGCGGCGGCCCCTGGCGCGGTGCATCTGAACAGCAAGGTGGCCGGCTTCAGCCAGTCCGAGAATGGCGTCACGGTCACCACCGAAAACGGGGACAGCCATGCGGGCGACGTGCTGGTCGGCTGCGATGGTATTCATTCGACCATCCGCAGCCAATTATTCGGGCCCGATGCGCCGCGTTTCACGGGCTGTGTCGCCTGGCGGGCCACGGTGCCGGTGGAGGCCCTGCCCCCCGGGCATGTGCGTCCGGTTGCATCCAATTGGATCGGCCTGGGCGGCCATTTCGTGCATTACTATGTGCGTCGTGGGGAGTTGGTAAATTGCGTCGGCGTCATGGAGCAGGACGAATGGCAGGCTAAATCCCAGTCAAACAAGGGTGTCGAATCCTGGTCGAATGAGGGCGCCACGTCGGAATTCCAAAAGGATTTCGAGGGCTGGCACGAAAACCTGCAAATCCTCATGCGGGCCGCCAAAAGCTGTTTCCGCTGGGGCCTGTTCGACCGCGACCCCATGCCCCGGTGGAGCGAGGGCCGGGTGACTCTTTTGGGCGATGCCTGTCACCCCATGCTGCCCTTCATGGCCCAGGGCGCGGTCATGGCCATCGAGGACGCCTACACCCTGGCGCAATGCCTGGTCATGGGTTCCGACCCCGGCGCGGCGTTGCAATGTTATGAGGGCCTGCGCAAGGAGCGCACGGCGACGGTGCAAAAGATGTCGAGGGACAACATCCAGTTTTTCCATCACGCCGACATTCCCAACCTCGTGGAGCGCATGAGCCGCCATCGCGAGGCCCATTTATGGCTTTACAGCTTCGATGTGACCGATCAGGATTTTGTCTCTAACGGTTCATGAACAACCGCTGATATTCGCCGATGGCGACACGATCCACCGCCAGATCAAGGCGGTTAATGTCATCAAACGATAGCCACAATATTTCCTCGGCCTCGTTGTTTTCGATTTCGCCTGACCAATCGTCCACCAGGTAGTAATGCAGCCTTCGAAATTCCTCGGACGGATTGAGCAGGGTACAGATGAATTGGGGGCTTTTGGCAGCGACGCCAAGTTCCTCGTACAACTCTCGATGCAAGGCCTCTAGGGGACTTTCGCCTGGCTCCAAATGCCCGCCAGGAATGGCGACGGCACCGGGGTCCACCAACTTATCCAGCTTGCGGCGCTCCACCAGGAAGCGCCCGTCTCCGACCAGCAGGAACCCGGCGCAATCCAGTATTTCCATGCCTGTCGCAATCAGGGATGTGGACCCCAAGGTGCGGCATCCAACAACTGGTTGGTTTGGGTCATCAATAGAGGCCGTATCTTGCCCGCGAAGGTCATGAAATCCTCATCCGCGAACAACGCCTTCCAATGGGCGCGGCGATCAGCGTCATCATCAAATTTCCACATATGAACAAGTTGACCCAATCCACCGGTATCGGAGGTAAAATAACCAACCAATTTGGCGTCGAAGCCGCCCTTCTCGATCGCCAGCCAGCCAAACTCTTGATAGACCTTAACCGCTGGACCCATTTGACCCACATAAACCTGATACGTGCGCAGTTCGTACAATGCCATGAAAAATTCCTCCTTTTAGGCTATCAGTGGCGCGTACTTATCCAGGCGGCGCAGGACATCGTCGCGCGGCTCGGACGGCAGGGTCAAAAGCGCCCTGGTGATACCCGCCTCGGCATAGCCATCGAGCACCTCCCGCTCGCCGGGAGCGCCGAAGACGCTGACGGAGAAATCGGACGGATCGCGGCCGCCTTCCTCGGCCATGCGCGCCATGCGCGCCATGTTCTCCTTGGCATCGAAACCACCGCGTGCGCGGGGCAGCCAGCCGTCGCCATATTCCACGATACGGCGCAGGGTGTAATCGGTCTCGCCGCCCAGGATGACGGGAATATTAGGCTTTTGCACCGGTTTGGGATGGGCCCAGGAAGCATCGAAATTGACAAAATCGCCGTGGAATGAGGCGTCTTCCTCGGTCCACAAGGCCTTCATGGCCAGGACGTTTTCCCGCATTTGGGCGAAACGGGTTTTGTAGGCGACGCCGTGATCTTCCATTTCCTCCACATTCCAGCCACCGCCGATCCCGAATATGAAACGGCCGTTGGACATCATGTCCAGGCTGGCGATGGACTTCGCCGTCACGATGGGTTCCCGCTGGGCCAACAAACAGATGCCGGTGCCCAGTTTCAGGTTCTTGGTCACGGCGCCCGCGTAGGCAAGGGCCACGAAGGGATCATGGGTATGCCAGTAATCCTTGGGCAAATCCGGGCCGCCGGGCCAGGCCGATATGCGCGAGGCGGGGATATGAGTGTGCTCCGGCACGAAAAGGGATTCAAAGCCCCGTTCCTCCAGCGCCACGGCCAGTTCGGCCGGCTGAATTGTATAATCCGTGGAAAAAATCATCACGCCCACATGCATGGCATCACCTCCAGTTTTGAGAATTTTTCTGCCGCGCATTAGAACCAAGCTGGCCGCCGCTGTCCAGCGGGATGATAAATTGCCAATGTTCCGTAAACGCGGTCTAGGCATTGGGTCGGCAAAAGCGTAAGTTGCGGCCCGGAGATTTCTTCATAACGACCACCGCAAAGGCAAAGGACGGATCGACATCATGCGTATCGCAACCCTTCAAGTAAACGGCAAGCAGACCCTGGCAGTGCGCAAGGGCGACGGTTATGTGGATCTGTCCAAGGCCGCGCCCGATTTGCCGCAAGACATGACGGCGCTGTTGGAAGCCGGCGCCTTGGACAAGGCCAACCAGGCGGCGCAATCCGCGGGCGACGAAGCCTTGATCCCCGCCGCCGATGTCACCTATCTGCCCGTGGTCACCAACCCGCCGAAGATCCTGTGCTGCGGCCTGAACTACCGCGATCATGCGGAAGAAACCGGCATGCCGATCCCCGATTACCCGATTATTTTCATGCGGGCGCCCACCACCATGGCAGCCCACAATGCGCCCATGATCCTGCCCAAGGCGGCCTCGGACTATGATTACGAGGCGGAGCTGGCGGTGATCATCGGCACGGGCGGTCGGCATATTTCGAAAGCCGATGCGCTGTCTCACGTGGCGGGCTATTCCTGCTTCAACGACGGCTCCATCCGCAGCTATCAGTTCAAGGCGCCGCAATGGACCATGGGCAAGAATTTCGATGCCTCGGGCGGCTTCGGCCCCGATTTGGTAACGCCGGACGAATTGCCCAAGAGCGTGGACAATCTGCGTATTCAATGCCGCCTGAACGGCGAGAGCATGCAGGATTCAAACACCGGGCAGCATATTTTCGATGTGGAAACAGTGATCGAGGAATTGACCGTGGCCATGACGCTATGCTCCGGCGATGTGATCATCATGGGGACCCCGCCCGGCGTCGGCGCCGCGCGCACGCCCAACGTCTGGATGAAGGACGGCGATGTCTGCGAAATCGAGATCGAGGGCGTAGGCGTTCTCTCCAACCCCATCGCCGCCGAATAAACCCTGGCTATTCTGGAACCACCGCCACGCCCCCTGCCGGGCCTGGGGGAAAGCCTGGCGGGCCTTGACCGGCACAACCTGGTCAATGCCCTGGTGGCGTGGCTGTTCGCCATTTCGGGGCCGGTGGTGATTATCCTCGCCGTCGGCCGCCAGGGCGGTTTGCGGCCGGAGGATATCAGCTCCTGGGTCTTCGCCGCCTTCGTCTTCGGCGGTTTGCTGACCATGGGGTTCAGTTACGTCTTTCGCCAGCCCATTGCCATCATGTGGACCATACCGG
>JAPYPT010000188.1 GCA_029937535.1 Alphaproteobacteria bacterium | reverse complement strand
CCTGGCTGCGCCGCCGCCTGATCCAGGCCGCCAGCTATATCATCGCCACGGAAGAACGCGGCGCGGACGAGATCCGTGCCTTGATCCCCAATAACCGCACCATGGCGGATTCCAAACGTGTCTTGAACTACTACCGCCTCTCGCCCGACGGCCGGCGGGTCCTATTCGGTGGCCGGGCCCGCCTGGCGCCCGGCGATGCCGCCGACCGCGCGGGTATTCTGTATCGGCAGATGATGGATGTGTTCCCGCAACTTGACGGGATCAAGGTCAGCCATGCCTGGACCGGGGGCATCGCCTTCACGTTTGATTTTCTGCCCCATATGGGCCGCCACGACGGTGTGCACTATATGGCCGGCTGCAATGGTGCGGGCGTCGCCATGATGACTTATCTGGGCACCCAGACGGCCTTGAAAATTCTGGACAAGGCGAACCGTCCCTGTCCGTTCGATGAATTGCCGTTCCCATCCAAGCCGTTTTACACCGGCCATGCCTGGTTCCTGCCCATCGTCTCCTCCTACTACGCCTTGCGGGACTACGTCGACCGGGCGCGCGCCGCCTAGAGCATGTTCCTTTCAAACATGCTCGGACTCTTAAGAAAAGAGCAATTGAACCAATCACTTGGGTCGCGCCAAATACGTCTTGGGTGACTCCGATTAATTGAAATTTGCTCTAGGTTATTCGGCGGCGTCGGCCCTTTGCTGGGAGGTGTCCAGGGCCGGCCAATGATCCAGGCGGCCATGGGCGTAGGGTAGAAAGTCGGCGGCCGGTATGGTGCCGATGGCTCTGGCCCGGGCGCTCAGCTCGCCTTCGATGTAGCCGGCGGCGACGATGTCGATGATGGGAATATCGGTCAACGGGTCGTGGATGGTGCCGTCCAGAATGAGCGTGCCTTGGCCGGTTCGGTTGACGGACAGCTCGTTCTCGAACTCGGCAATGGTCACGACCGCGTCCGCCTCCAGCCCGATGCCGTTGGCGGCGGGCTGCGCCTTGATATTGAAACTGCTGCCTTGGCTGCGCATGGGCCCGGTGTCCTCGCCCAAGCTGATGGAGAGATCAACCAACCGAACGCCATCGCGGTCCACGGTGCCCCTAAGCTGATTGCCAATGATATTCAGGGCAACATCGGCTTGCTTCTTGGGCTCTCCGAACAGATCCCGGCCAAAGACGATGGCCTGGTCCGTGCTCATGAACATGGTCAATACATAAGCGCCCTCGATATTCCCATGGCGGGCGGCAATGGAGAACGTCGCGCCGGCGAATTCACCGACGCAGTTGGAGCCGAATTCACCCACCGTGAGCGTGACCAGCGGATCGGCACCCGGTTCCAAGCCCGGCGGCAGAACGTCGGCGACGAACTCCGGTGTGGAGCGGAAGGTCAGATATGCCCGCCGTACATCGGTAAAGCGGGGATTTTGCAATACCGCCTCGATCTGCCTGATTTCTTCCGCTGTTTTGACGAATGCCATTGTTTTCTCTCCCCTGCTCTCCGCCCATGGTCCGTTCTGAACGGGTTGGCGTCAAGAGCCCTATACCCAAGGCCAGGGAAGTTAGGTTACGATCCGGGCGGCGCAAAAATCACTATGTAACGGGGGGCGGATTTATGAGTGTCATAACGAAAGACTATCGCTACAGACTGATCGGCGGGCCAGGCTCGCCCTATTCATTGAAAATCCGCGCCATGATGCGCTATCGCCGCATCCCGTTCGATTGGTTGCTCCGGGCCCGTGTCGGCAAGGAAGTGGCGCATGTGAAACCGCCGACGATCCCTATTCTGCATAATCCCGCCGACGGAACCTACCGCAGCGATTCCACTCCCATCGTCGATTATCTCGAACAACGCCATCCCGGCCAACGGTCTGTCATTCCTGATAATCAAGGGGACGCATTCCTGAATTTCATGCTGGAGGACATGGCGGACGAATGGGCCACCAAGTTCATGTACCAGCAGCGCTGGCTGGATGAGGTGGACCAGGAATTCTACGGGCAGTATTTAGGCTGGTTCCGCGAGGGACCCGCGCCGCGCGCCAAGGTGGAGGCCACCGGCGCGGCCCTGCGGGACCGCCAGGTGGGCCGCAACGCCCTGGTTGGCATCTCGCCCCAAAATCGCCCCGTGATCGACCGGACGTTCCAGATCGTGATGGGCGCCTTCGAAACCATGCTTGCGGACGGTATGTTCCTGTTTGGCAACCGACCCGCCAGCGCCGATTTCGCTTTCTATGGTCAGATGCAGCCTGGCGCCCACGCGCCGGGCGCGGCCCCCATCATGCGGGAGCAGGCGCCCATGACCTTTTGCTGGCTGATCCTGATGGATGATCTGTCGGGCTGGGAGGAAGACGCCTGGCGGGATGTCGGCGAGACTCCGAGCCCGGCAATTATGGATCTGCTGAGGCTATGCGGCGAGGCTTATTTACCCTTTTTCAAGGCGAATTCAGCCGCCTTGCAAGCAACGAAGGAGGAGGTCGTCGTGGAAATTTGGGGTGAAACGCAACGCCAACCTCCCTTCCGATATCAATCCAAATGCTACCGCTTTCTGCGGGAGCGTTATGCGGCATTGCCTGAAACCGAGCAAAACCGCATTGCGCCTATTCTCGATGAAACCGGGTGTCTTGAATATCTTGCATAAGCCTGGGCGAGACCCTCAACGTACATTCAAAAAGCCAACGGCCTCATAAACTTCCTGCAAAACGGGCTGGGCGATGACGGCGGCGCGTTCGGCGCCGTCTTTCAGGACACCGTCCACATAGCCGGGATCGGCGGTCAGGCGTTGCATCTCCTGGCCCACTGGGCCCAGTTTTTCCACCGCTAATTCCGTTAGGGCTTTCTTGAAGTCCGAAAACTGCTGGCCGCCGAAATCGGCTAGAACCGCCTCCACCCCGATATCGGCCAGGGAGGCATAGATGGTGATTAGGTTGGCGGCTTCCGGCCGGCCCTCGAAACCCTCGGCTGTCTCGGGCAGGGGTTGCGGATCGGTCTTGGCCTTGCGGATCTTTTGCGCGATCTCGTCGGGGCCATCGGTGAAGGTAATGCGGGAATAGTCGGACGGGTCCGATTTGGACATCTTTTTGCTGCCGTCGCGCAGGCTCATCACCCTTGTGGCCTCGCCATAGATCAAGGGTTCGACGATGGGGAATATCTCCTTGCCGAAGTCGTGGTTAAACTTCTGCGCCACGTCACGGGTCAGCTCCAGATGCTGTTTCTGATCCTCGCCCACGGGCACATGGGTCGCCTTGTAGAGCATGATGTCGGCGGCCATGAGGGTGGGATAGACGTACAACCCGGCCGAGGCGTTCTCCCGGTGCTTGCCGGCCTTGTCCTTGAACTGGGTCATGCGGTTCAGCCAGCCCAGACGGGTCACGCAATTGAAAATCCAGGCCAGTTCCGCATGGGCGGGAACCTGGCTTTGATTGAAAATGATATGGCGCTTGGCATCGATACCGGCGGCCAGATAGGTGGCTGTCACTTCGCGGGTATTGGCCTGCAATTCCGCCGGGTCCTGCCACATGGTGATGGCGTGTAGGTCGACCACGCAATAGATGCAGTCATAGTCGTCCTGCAGGCGCGCGAAATTACGGATGGCGCCCAGGTAGTTGCCCAGATGCAGGTTGCCCGTGGGCTGTACCCCGGAGAATATTCGTTTCATGTTTTAGAGCCATTGATTTGTGGTTTTGCCGCGCCCGGTTATTGCCCAAGCAGGTGGATCGGTCAACCGTCCTGGCGCGGCAGGCCGTGGCTGCTCCGGTCGCGCCTGAAAAGATCCCGCACCGGTTGCCAGTACATCCCCTTGACCCCGTGATAGCGTGCCTCGGTCCCATCGCCCAAACCAATGGCGAATTGCTCATGTTCCCTTGGCACATACAAGGTCCCGAACAGTCGGTCCCAAAGCGCCAGGGCAAAGCCCATATTGCGGCCCCAGTGGCGTTGTTCGATGCTGTGATGGATCTGATGCTGGGCCGGCGATATAAATATCTGGCTGAATATGGGACCATAGCTAAGCCAGACATGCGTGTGACGCAGATTGCCGACCAGATTGTAGATAAAGATAAACCCATGCAGCCCGAAGAACAGGAACAGCCCCGCCGTCCCATCGGACCAGTAATTGAAGACGCCGTTGACCACGCCGGTGGCGGCGGCCGGGAAGGTGGCCATGATGACCAAATCCACCGGATGGGCCCGGAAGGCGGTAAAGGGGTGAGGACCTCGGCCGAATGATGCACCTTGTGGAAATGCCACAGGATATCAAATCGGTGCTGGACATAGTGCGCCAGGTAACGGCCAAAATCGTAGGCCAGGAAGAACACCAGTGTATAGAGCGCCACGCCCCATGCACCGCCTGGGTAACCGGGACTGCCGCCCAACAGATCGCTCAATCCGCTCTGAACCCAGGCGCCCAGCCAGGCGCCGGACAGGATCATTGGCGCGAAGATGGCCGGGAACAGCACGCCGTTGACGTAGTAAAATTTATAATCCGCCTTGGCCGAGGCATGGCCCCAGACGGCGCGGGAGAAATAGCGGCGAAAAAAATTGCCGTTCCCGTCGCGGCGGTAAACCAGGAAGACCACGGCGGCCAGGAACAGCGCGCAGGCGAGGAACGGCCAGTACAGGAACGAGCCGTGTTGCTTGAAGGCAAAAAGAGGTCTCACCAGGGCGGTGGTCACATCGAAGACAACGCGCTGTAAACCCTCCAGTTGGTCCGGCTCCATACCGGCCTCAGGCGCTGTATTCACCGGCGGCGTTGCTGGCCAATAGGGCGGCGATCTCGTCGGCGCCATAGCCTGCCTCGCCCAGGATTGTGCTGGTATGCTGGCCGATATGGGCGCACTCGATCATCTCCTTGTCGCCGCCAATGGCCGGCAGGCCCGGAATGTTGACCATGGGCAGGCGGCCAAGACCGTCATGTTCCACCCAGGCGACCGAGTTGACGGCCTTGACATGGCTGTCGTTCAGAAAGTCGTCGTAGGTGGAGATGGCGGCATTCATCACGGCCGCCTCGGTCAGCAGTTCGCACCATTCAGCCGTGGTCTTTTTCACGAACTCGGCCCGGATCAGGGGCATCAGCACGGCCTCGTTCGCAATCCGTTTATCACGGGTGTTGAAGCGGGGATCGTCGATCAACTCTTCGATGCCGAGAACTTCGCACAACGAGACATAATGGCGGTCGCGCATGGCGGTGATGTTGATGTAGCTGTCCGCCGTCTTCATGGTGCCCACGGGCACGTAGAGGACCTGGGGCGCGCCGTCTTCGAGGTAATATTCCATCATCTTGGCGCTTTGAAAGGCCGCCGCCGATTGCATCAGGCTGCAATCGATATAGGCACCCCCGCCAAACCGCATGCGCGCGATCAGGGCGGACGAGATTGCCTGGTAGGCATACAGGCCGGTCATCACGTCGATGGCGATCATGCCCATGCGCTGGGGCGTGCCCTCGGCATCCCGGTTGATCGACATGAAACCGGAAAACGCCTGGATCACCGAATCCGTGACCGGCAGATCCCGGTTCGGGCCCTCCTGGCCAAAGCCGGTGACGGAAAGATAGATCACATCGTCGCGCATGGCCTTGATGTGGTCATAGCCCAGGCCGAAGCGCGCCATGACGCCGGGGCGAAAGCTCTCCACCACGATGTCGGCATCGGAGGCGAGTTTCTGGGCGACCTTGCGGCCATCCTCGGTCTTCAGGTCCAGGGCGATGGAGCGCTTGCCCCGGTTGAAGGTCACCGCATGGGCGCACAGATCGCCATACATCTTGCCCAGGCCCCGGCCCCAATCGCCGTCAAGGGGCTCCACCTTGATCACATTGGCGCCGTGCTGGGCCAATAGCATGGTGGCATGAGGGCCGGCGACCCCCTGGGTGGCATCGAATACCTTGATGCCGTCAAGCGGCTTACGGTCGGTCATTGGTGCATCCATGAAATTGCCTCGGAACTGGTCCCATCCATAGCGTTCTAGCGCCGTCCTGCCAATAGCGCCTTAATTTCGTCCCACCGGACGGCCTGCAATAACACCGCCGCCCCGGCGTACGCCGCCATGCCGGCAATCACCAGGATTATGAGCGCCAGCACACGCTGTCCCTCGCCGCCCGCGAACTGCGATGCCAACAACCCCTTCAGCCACCACAACAACAGCGCCATGACCAGGGCGGCTCCCATGGCGCGGACGATGCGTTTTATAAGCCGGCTATCGCCAACCAGATCGCCGCGCCGGCACAATATCCACCACAACAGCATCACATTCACCCAGGCCGCGATGGCGGTCGCAAGCGCCAGGCCGGCATGCGCCAGATACCGCATCAAAATCAGGTTCAAAATGACATTGACCACCACGGAAACGATCCCCACCAGGACCGGTGTGCGGGTGTCCCGGCGGGCGAAAAATGCCGGGCCCAAAACCTTGACCAGAACATAGGCCGGCAGCCCGACGGCGTAGGCCGTCAAGGCAAATGCCGTGGCCTGGGCATCGCCGGGGCTGAAATGGCCGCGCTGAAAAAGCGTCACGATCAATTCGTCCGCCACCAATAAAAATGCCAACGCCGCCGGCAGCGCCAGAAATAAGGTCAACTCAATGGCGCGGTTCAACGCGGCATGGGCGCCGGCCTGATCGTTCTCCGCCACCAGCCGCGACAACAGGGGCAGGATGGCCGTGCCGGCGGCAACACCAACCACGCCGATGGGCAACTGGTTCAGCCGATCGGCGTAGAACAGGAACGAAATCGAACCCTGGGGCAACAGCGAGGCCAGGATGATATCGATTACCAAGTTGACCTGCACGACACCGGCGCCCAGTGCCGCCGGCAACATCAGGGTCAGCAATTCCCGCACTTTGGGCGTCAGCCTTGGCCGGGGCAGGCGTAATCCCATGCCCGCCTTGTGACAGGCAATCGACAGCCAGATCAGTTGTACGACACCCGCCACCGCCACGCCCCAGGCCAGGGCGAGGCCGGGGCTGGACATCAGGGGGGCGGCAAGGGTGATGGCGGTGATCAGGCAAATGTTCAACAAAATCGGCGTCGCCGCCACGGCCGCGAAACGCTGCAGCGAATTCAGTACGCCGCCAAAGAGCGAGACCAGGGAAACGAACAGCAGATAGGGGAATGTGATCCGTGTGAAGGCAACGGCAAGATCGAAACGCACGGGATCGTCGGTAAAGCCCGGCGCAAGGATTTGCATGAGCCAGGGCATGGAAATCTGCGCCAAGGTGACAAAAATCAATAATGTCAGGAGCAGAACGCTCAACGACTGTTCGGCGAAGGCACGGGCCTCTTCGGCGCCCTTTTTGCTTAATAAATCGGAAAATAGCGGCACGAAGCCTGCGTTGAAGGCGCCCTCGGCGAATAGACGGCGGAAAAAATTGGGCAGCTTGAAGGCGACGAAGAATGCATCCGCCCCCGCGCCGGCGCCCAAAATGCCGGCGATCAAAATATCCCGTACAAAGCCGAGCATGCGGCTCAACATGGTGTAGCCGCCCACGGTGGCAAAGGCGCGGAACAATGTCATGACTATTTCATAACGGAATTGTGTGGCAAGAAATAGGCGCTTCCAAAACTACCCTTCTACGCCGTGGCGGCGCTGTCTTGGTCTTCCGTGACTTCGTCACCCGGGTCCACCAGGGCCTCCAGCAAGCGGTTGCGGATGGTATCGAGCCGCGTGGGCGAGGTGATTTTCAGGCCGAACAGATCCTTGACGTAAAACACGTCAACCGCCCGCTCCCCGTATGTGGCGATGCGTGCGTTCGCGATGGTCAGGGACAGGCCATAAAACGCCATGGTGAGATCGTACAACAAGGCTGGCCGGTCACGGCCATTGACCTCGATCACCGTATGGGCGCGGGAGGCATCGTTGTCGATAATCACGGCGGGCTGCACCGTGAAGACACTGGCCCGGCCCGGCAAATGGCTGCGTTTTTCGCTCAAGGCGACCGACAGCAGGGTTTCGCCGCTCAATATCTTGCTGATGGTAAGGCGTAGTCGGGCTATGTTTTCAGGCCGTTCAATCGCCTGGCCGTCCATGTCCTGGATGGTGAAGATGTCCAGGGCCTTGCCGTCCGTCGTGGTAAAGATGCGCGCGCCGGTGATACTTGCGCCGCTTAGGGTTATGGCGCCGGCCAGACGGTTGAAGAGTCCCGGATGGTCGGCGGTATATACCGTGACCTCCGTCACCGCTTCGAAGGGGTGGACGCGGACATCGACCGCAATCGCCTGTTCCGCGTCGTCGGCCGCGCGCATCATGCGGGCCCAATATTCATGGTCGGATAATTCAGCCGACAGCCAAAAAGCCGCCACGCCGCGGTCGAGATGCCGGCTGATGGCCGCCGCCGGCCAGTCCCGCAAATTCACCCGCAGCGCCTCCCTGACCGCATCGGCGCGTTCTTCACGGTTCGCCAGGGGCTGGCCGCCCAGCATGTGTTCCTCGGCCCGGCTATAGAGGGTGCGCAGCAACTGCCCCTTCCAGCCGTTCCAGATGCCCGGGCCCACCGCACGGATGTCGCAGACGGTCAGGACCACGAGCAATTTCAGCCGTTCCGGGCTCTGCACGTGCTCGACAAAATCACTGATGCTTTTGGGGTCGTCCAGGTCGCGCTTGAAGGCGGTGTTGGCCATGGCCAGATGCGAACGTACCAGCCAGGCCACGGTCTCGGTCTCGGCCGGTTCCATGCCCAGGCGGGGGCACAGCTCCTCCGCCACCTCCGCCCCCAACACCGAATGATCGCCGCCCCGGCCCTTGGCGATATCATGCAATAACAGCGCGACATACAATACCCGGCGCAGCTTGACCTTGCCGATCACCTCCGTTGATAGGGGGTGATCCTCGGCCAGGCTGCCGTTCTCGATGCGGGCTAGAATTCCCATGGCGCGGATGGTGTGCTCATCCACGGTATAGACGTGATACATATCGTGCTGCATCTGCGCCACGACGCGGCCGAAATCGGGGATGAAACGGCCGAACACGCCCGCCTCGTTCATGCGCCGCAGGGTCGTTTCGGGATTGCGTTTCGAAGACAGAATTTCCAGGAACAGACGGTTGGCTTCGGGGTTTTCCCGCAGATCGTTGTCGATCAGGCGCAGATTGCGGGTGATCAGGCGCAGGGCCTGGGGATGGATATCCAGCTCCTTCTCGTGGGCCACATGAAACAGCCCGATCAGCTTCACCGGGTCGCGGCGGAAATCATCCCCGTCCAGCAGATTGATCCGGTCCCCTTCAACCAGAAAGCCGTCAACTTCCCGTTTGCGCAGGCCAAAGCGGGGCAGGCGGAAGCGGGGCTGGCGTTTATGCTGATCTTCCAGGGCGGAGCAGAAAATGCGGGTCAAATCGCCGACATCCTTGGCGACCAGAAAATAGTGCTTCATGAACCGTTCGACGCCGGAACTGCCCGCATGATCCGTGTAGCCCAGGCGCCTGGCCAATTCGGGCTGGACATCGAAGGTCAGGCGTTCTTCCGGCCGGTTGGCCAGGTAATGCAGATGGCAGCGCACCGTGCGCAGGAAGGTTTCCGCCTTGGCGAACAGGCGGTATTCTTCCTCCGTGAAAACACCCTGGCCGGTTAGCTGCGCCACGTCGTCGACCCGGTACAGATACTTGGCGATCCAGAACAAAGTATGCAGATCGCGCAGACCGCCCTTGCCGTCCTTGACGTTGGGTTCCAGCAGATAGCGGCTGTCACCCATGCGCTGATGGCGCTCGTCGCGTTCCGCCAATTTGGCCTCGATGAAATCGGGGCCCGTATCAGCGACCACCTCCGCATCGAAGCGTTCCTTCATCTCCTTGAACAGGCCGTCATCGCCCCACAGATAGCGCCCTTCCAGCAACGTGGTTCGAATGGTCAGATCGGAGAGGGAGAGACGGATGCATTCATTGACGGTGCGCGTGGCATGCCCGACCTTGAGCCGTAGATCCCAAAGCATGTAGAGCATGTATTCGACTACCTGCTCGCCCCACGGGGTCTGCTTATAGGGCAGGAGAAACAATAGATCGATGTCGGAGTGCGGCGCCAATTCGCCCCGGCCATAGCCGCCGATGGCGACCAGACCGATCCGTTCCGAGGCGGTGGGATTGGCGGCGCTGTAAACCACCTCCGTGGTGAAGTCATAAAGCGCCCGGATCAACTGATCCAACAAATAGCAATTGGCGGTCAGGACAAGATTGCCGCTGGCGCCGGCCTCGAACCGCGACCGGACCTCCCCGTGTCCGGCCGCCAAGGCATCCTTCAGCCGCTCCAGAACCGCCCGGCGCAGATCCATGGATTCGGCCGGATAGTCTTCCGCCAGTTCGGACAGCGCATGGCTCAGCGCGGCGCGGTCAATGACCTTGCGCCGGTCGGTGAATGCATCGCTCTGGGCCATTGCCGGCTCGCTAGCCGCCGACGGTGGTCACGCCGCCGTCGATGCAAAAGGTCTGGCCCGTGGTCCAGGCCCCGGCCTTGGAGGCGAGATAGACCGCGATGCCGGCCAGATCAACCGGCTCGCCGAGGCGCCGCATGGGCGTGCCGGCGGATTTCTCGGCCTCGACCGCCGGGTCCTCGTAAAGGGCGCGGGCGAAATTGGTTTTAACCAGGCCCGGCGCGATGCAGTTGACGCGGATGTTGTCCTTGCCGAATTCGGCCGC
>JAPYPT010000003.1 GCA_029937535.1 Alphaproteobacteria bacterium | reverse complement strand
TGCTGAAGCTGTCCGTCTGAAGACGGAGGATCTAACCCTGACCATGGAAATTAGACGCATGGCTAAGGTCCCTTCGAATATTAGAAGATCAGCAATCAGACTTCTGCGGTTTGTCGGGCGGCGTCGGGCAGTGTTGCTCGTATAGTTGCTTTCAGATTGTCCGCCGCCTTCTCCGGATCGTCATAGGACCAGATCACCGTCAGATGGTGATTGGTGTCAAAGTGGGTTTTGTTCTGATCGAACGCTGACTGCTCACAGGTGTAAATTTCCGGCTTGCCCAGGCCTTCAGCATAGCCAGCCTCCCAATAGGCTCCGTTGTTGGCGTGGCTCAGATCGGCAATAAGGAACCGGCAGGATTGGATTTCAACCCGCAATCGGTCGTCAATCAGGCCGGCCTTCGGCACGTCATCCAGTCTTTGGAGGTGGAAACCTGTTTCCGCGACTGCCGGAGCGAAATGATCTCGCACAAAATTGTCGAGCGCTTCTTCGCCATATTGCATAGCCATGAAAGCCATGTTGCCCGTTGCGGCGCCACGCTGTAATTCTTCAATCCATCCCCAACCGGCAAAAGACGGCGTGACGTGTCCGCCTGATTGCCCACTAAACGTTTTTATGATCGCACCTTGAATAAGACCATTTTCTTCAAGTCCCTCAAGGATGTACTGCACTCCCTTGCCTGATTTTGCGCCCACTACGGCGGCCATGATTTTGGGCTCAATCGAAACGGTTTCCCCCGGCCCAGGCACATTGTCGCCGATCCAGCGAAGTAGATTATCGGCTTGAGCTGCAGGCGTCGGCAGGCTTCCGTTGACGACGATGTTCTTGATGTCATCGGAATTCAGTATTGGCACGTCGTGAGGTGGTGACCCTGGCATTCGATTGACGAAGTACGAGAGAACTGCGGCGGCATCGTTCCAGTCCTCAAGGTATTTAGGTAGAAGTGTAAGGGCTGTGGCGGCAAGCCCGAAATCACCACACTGGGGGCACCTGAAGAGCCGATAGTCGCCCAGGCCTGACGCCCCTACCTCGGCATCCGCGTTGGCACAAATCGGGCAAGAAATAGCCGTCGTTCCATCGGTCGGCATATCACCTCCTTCAGCTTTGACAATTGTATGCCGATTCTAACATGCAATCGAAAGTCGCGGGCAAGATGTTTGATGAAAACGTCGTGCGAGCTCTGTTGGCGGGGTTCAGCGTAGGTACAATAATTCTCAATACCGCCACCTTAAAATGGCGAACCGTCACTTAATATGATCGCCAATTTCCTGAGGCAGCCCAGAGGGCCGGCCCATGAGAATAATATTCGGCATTTTTGGCTGCCGTGGTGTTGGTGATCTATTTGGCCGCTTTTGGCCTGGTATCGATTTTACCGGGTACGGGTAGGCCCGCCGAAGGATAAAAAAAGGGGACGCTACCATCTTAATGAAGGAAGGCCGCACGGTCCGCCTCTTGCTTTTGGCGCCGATATCACGGGAGATTTCCGATCCAGTGATGAAAATACGCTAAAACCCAGGCATGACCGTCTCGGAAAATAGCCGCATCGAGGCTTCGGCGTCTTCCACGGCGACGGTGTTGAAGTTTACCTGCAGGGAGGCGATTTCAAAGCCACCGACCATTTTCTCATAACGCTTGATGGTGTCGATGATCGCGGCGGGTTCTCCGACCCAGGCGGCGCCCTTTTCGACCTGGGTATCGAAGGTTTCCGCGTTCAGGGAGGCGATGATCTTGTCGTAGCCGGGATAATCGGCGGAATTGGAGCCTCCCAACCAATGGGACGCGCCATCCACCAGGGACTTCAAATATCGATTGAGAGGATCGCGTGCGATCCGCGCCGCCCGGCCCCCGTCGGCGTGGCAGAGCATATGAAACGCCAACATAACCTGGCCGTCTCCGGGATGGCCGGCGGCCCGCCAATTTTCACGGTATAGGCCAATCAAATCCGCCATCATGGCCCCCGCCATGGGGATCGCCATGATGCCGTGCCCGGCGCGGCCGGCGCCTTCGAAACTTTGCGGTGTCGCCAGGGCGGCAATCCAGAAGGGCGGGCGCGGTTGCTGGGTCGGGCGGGGCAGGGAGGTGACGTTTTCAAAGGCATGAAATTCACCATCGTGGCTGGCGCTTTCATTTTCCAGCAACAAGCGCACCTGTTCCACGCCTTCATCGAAACGGGCGCGGCTTTCATCCAATGACACTTTGAAATGGGCAAACTCATGTGGCAGGAACGCCCGGGCAAAGCCGACGTCCAATCGGCCCCCGCTGATCGCATCCAGCATGGCGATCTCGGCCGCGAGCTTCAGCGGGTTGTTGAACACCGGCAACACCGCGCCGGTAATCAAACGCGCCTTTGCCGTGCGCATGGCGGCGGCGGCCAGAAAGACAATCGGGTTCGGGCTATAGCCGCCGTAGGGATGGAAATAATGTTCCACCGTACGGACATTATCGAAACCAAGTTCGTCGCAAAGGGAGACCAGATGCAGGGCTTCCCGCCAGTAATCTTGCGCCGACTTCACCTCCGGCCCGACATCGGGGAAAAATTGAATTCCAAAACGCATTTTCCAACCTCGCCGCTGCGTTGATCGTATTTAGAGCCGGGGCAGGACCTGATCCGCGGTCAGCCGGACGATCTCGTCAATTCGGTCCGTGGCCACGGGGAACAGGGCCACCGCGTCGGCGCCCGCCGCGTAGAACCCTGAAATCTTCGCCGCGCATTCTTCCGGCGTGCCGGCGATGGTCAGATCCTCCACCCAAGCGTCCGGCATCCCGTCCAGCACCGCCTCAAAGCCGCCGCGCTTGACCAGATCGTTCAGCTCATCGGAGATACCGTAAACGTCGGTCAGACCGTTCGATCCGTTCTGCCGGTAGAATGCCAATCGGGACCGGGCCGAGGCCCGCGCCGCGTCGCCGTCGTCATCCACCGCATAGATGGCGAACACGGTGATCGGATGGGCATCGGTGCGCCCAGCCTTCTCCCGACCTTCGTCAATGCGCGCCTTGGCCCAGCGTACGTAGTCGTGCCCGGCGGAAACCGAGAGGACCGAGCCATCGGCCACCTCGCCCGATAGCTGCAGCATCTTCGGGCCGATCACGCCCATGCGCACCGGCGTCGGCGCGCCGGTCTCCGGGTAGACCAGGGTGACGTCGTTGAAGGTAAATACGTCGCCCCGTACATCCATGGTCTCGCCCCGCAAAAGCGATTTGGTGGCGGTCACGCATTCGCGCAGCGCGCCCAGGGGCGAGGCGGGATGCAGGCCCATCTGGCGCACCCAGGCCGGCACGCCGAGGCCGATGCCGGCGATAAGACGGTCCTTGTGCACACGGCTCAGGGTGGCGATTTCCATGGCCAGTAAAGCCGGGTGACGGGCCACGGCCGAGACCACCCCGAGACCGACCGTAATATGCGATGTGGCGCCCAGCACCAGGGACGCGCCGGAGATGCCGCCGGTAAAAAAATAGTCCTCGGCCAGCCAGATTTCATCGAAACCGCAGGCCTCCGCCGCCGCCGCCGATTGTTGTATCTGCTCCGGCGCGACGGCGCTGCCGAGAACCAAGCCAATGGGATGTTCAGCACTCATGACGGCTTACCTATATGTTTTTCATCGCTCGAGCGCCTCGAGGACGGCCTCGGGCGTGATGGGTATGGTATCGATGGGCGCGCCAATGGCATCCGACACCGCGTTGGCGATCACGGCGGCCACGGGCACGATGGGTGGCTCGGCCGCACCCTTGGCGCCATAGGGGCCAGCGGCCTCGGGGTGTTCCATCAGGATGGCTTCGACCTCTGGCATGTCGCAGGCCAGCGGCAGTCCATGGGTCTCGAAATTGCGCTGTACATATCTGGCGTCTTCGATATCCATCCGTTCCCACAGGGCATAGCCAAGCCCTTGCGCGACGCCGCCCTGGACCTGGCCCATGATGGCATCGGGGTTGATCGCCCGGCCTACTTCCTGGGCGATCACATAACGCTCTACGCTGACCTGGCCGGTGACCGGGTCGACCTCAACTTCGGCGTAGTGAACATGGTAGGTGGGCGTCGGCCAGGTGGAGAACAGCATCCCCGTCGTGCATGCTGGATCATGGGGCGGCGGCGGCGTGGTGTATGAACCGGTTCCGACGATCGGACCCTGGCCAAAGGTCGCAGCCATGGCGACCTGGCTTATACTCACCCGCATGTCCGGGACGCCGGCCACATGAATGTCGCCATCCTCGATCACCAGATCCTCGCTCGCCGCCTCCAGCATCGAGGCGGCTTTTTCGAGCACCCGTTTTCGGACTTCAGTGGTCGCATCAAGGACGGCGCGGCCCGCTACATGGGTCGTGCGGCTGCCTTGGGAGCCGGCATCGAAGCCCGCGACATCGGTGTCGGGCATGGTGATGGTGACCTGATCGGCGGCAAGCCCCAGGCATTCGGCGGCGATCTGCCGCAGGCCCGTAAACACGGCGCCCGAGCCGCTGTCGGTGGCGGCGGTCACCACCGTCAGCGTGCCGTCCTCGTTCAGTTTCACCGTGGCCTGCCCAGGGGCGGGATTGGTCAGCCAGACGGCCGCCGCGATCCCGATGCCCCGCAGCTTTCCGTTGCTTTGTTGGCCCTGGCCACTTCCAGCCCATGGCACGTGTTCTTCCACCAGATCGAAGGCCTCGCGCAGGATGGAAAGCTGTTCCAGGGCCTGGCCGTTGCGCATTTTGTGGCCGTCAGCGGCCAGCGAGGCCAGGCGGTACTCCCGCCGGTCGCGGCCAAGCTCATTGGCGATGTGATCCATGTGCCGCTCGGCGGCGAACACCAGATAGGGTCCGCTGACGCCCCGGAAGGCGCCGGTCGGCGCCGTGTTGGTATAGGCCATGCGGGAGCGGATCCGCACCGTACCGACGCGGTAGATCGAGCCATACATGAACATGGGAATGCTGACCAAGGCGGGCCCATTGTTGGCGTAGGCGCCGCTGTCGTAGACCACGTCCACATCCTGGGCCAGGATCGTGCCGTCGCGCCCTACGGCGGAACGGATCTTCACCGTCGCATTATCCCGGCAGGGCGCCGTCAGCCGTTCTTCGGACGCGGTGTTGACCATTTTGATCGGCCGCCCCGTGCGCCGGGCCAACACGGCGGCATAGGGTTCCAGACCAAGGTCAAGCTTGGCGCCGAAACCACCGCCGATGTGGTGCCCAACGACGCGGATGGCTGATTTTGGTACGTCGAGAACCTGGGCCAGACGGTCGCGAATCCGGAACGGATACTGGTGCGAGACCTGGATCGTGTAGCGTCCGGCCTCATAGGTGGCCAAGGCCATTTTGGGCTCCAGATACGCCTGATATTGCCTCGGCGCCCGGTAAGAATCCTCCACCACATGATCGGCGCCCGCGAATGCCGCATCGATGTCGCCGGGGTCCGACAGGATCTCGGCCGCGATGTTGCCGCCGCGGGCGAACTCAGCCCCGCCGGCGATGTCGAATTCGGCCCATGCGGGATGGACCAGCCGGGACCCTGGCGACAACGCCTGTTCCGGTGTCGCCACCGGGGCCGTTTCGTCTATTTCAAGCTCGATCTTCCGAATTGCGGCCTCCGCCAGCTCCGGTGTATCGGCCACCACCGCCGCGATCGGCTCGCCCTCGTAGGTGATGTAGTCCGCCGCGAACAACGGAGAATCGGAGACGACGATGCCGGTGCGGTCGTTTCGAACGTCGGCCCCGGTCACGACGTCGTGGACGCCGGGGCTGGCCGCCGCCCGGCTGGTGTCGATACGGCGGATGAACCCGGCCGGAACCGGAGCCCGCAGCAATCGGGCATGGAGCATGCCGTGCACGGCGAGATCGACGCCAAAGATAGCGTCGCCCCGCACCTTGGCCTCGCCATCGCTCCTCACGACGCTTGTTCCCACGGCGGTCATGAAGTCTCCTCCGCCGCGACAGCCATGGCCGCTTCGACAATCTGCCGGTACCCGGTGCAGCGGCAGATATTGCCCGCCAGCGCCGTTTCGATCCCCTCGCGGGTTGGCGACGGCTGCCTCTCAAGCAACGCGGTGAGGGTCATCAGGATACCCGGAATACAGAAGCCGCATTGCACCGCCGCATGATCGAGGAAGGCCTGCTGCAGGGGGCTGATTTGGTCAACCTGGGATAGCCCTTCGACGGTGCGGACCTCACGGCCCTCCATGGCGGCGGTGGCCAGAATGCAGGAATCCACCGGCGCGCCATCGACCAGCACCGTGCAGGCCCCGCATTCGCCTTCAAGGCAGCCTTCCTTGGCGCCGGTCAGGTACAATCGATCCCGCAATGTCCGCAGCAGGGTCTCGCCGGCTCCGACCTGGAGCTCCTGTTCCCTGCCGTTCACCGTGAAGCGGACAGGCACGGATTGATCATCGGTCATGGCCGGATGTCCTCGCCACAGCGCAATACCGCCCGTTCCAGCAGGCCGGGCAGAACCCGCCGGCGATAGGAGGCCGTGGCCCGCGCGTCATCGATGGGCGATACGGCCGCGACCAGCGCCTGGCCCGCCGCCGCGAAGGCGCCGGCCTCCAGGGGGACGCCCACCAGCGCGGCCTCGACCTCCCGTATCCGCCGCGGTGTCGCCGTCACCGAACAGACCGCGACCCGTGCAAATGCAATATTGCCATCGTCACCCAGACCAAGGCGGGCGGCGAGACCGACGATGGCCACATCCATGGCGCCCCGCCGGCCCAGCTTGACATAGTGTTCACCGCCACGGGGCGGCACCGGATCCAGGTCGATCAGTGTCAGCAGTTCGTCGGGACGGCGGGCGGTGGCGCGACGGTCGATAAAAAAATCATCCAGCGGCAGGCGGCGCTCGCCATTCAGCGAGGTCAAGGTAACGTGGGCGTCGGCAATCAGCAGCGGCGGCGCCAGGTCGGCCGCCGGCGAGCCATTGCAAAGATTGCCCCCCACGGTCCCAACCGTCTGGGTTTGCCACCCGCCCACCAGGCGCGCGGCGCGGGCCACCGCCGGGTGGCGGGAGGCAATATCCCCATCGGCCGCAAGTTTAGCGTGGGTGTTGAGCGCGCCGAGGGTGGTCCGGCCATTGATCGAGATCGCCGACAGCGGTTCGATCCCCTCAATATGGATGAAGGCGCCCGGCGTGATCGCGCCGCTATTATATTGCACCATCACGTCCGTGCCGCCGGCGAGAAGACAGCCGTCCCCGCCCCATTGGCCCAATAACTCAAGCGCCTCGTCAAGACTATGTGCTCTACAGAACTGCAATCACCGACCCTCCGGCGGATATCCCTTGGCTTGCCGCAACGCTAGCATGGACAAGCCGGGAGTGCCCAGCCCCGCCGAGGGAGCTATCCGAGGCCCCGCAAGGCCTGGATGAGCTGCTTCAATTCCTGTTCGGTATTGTAGTAATGGGGAGCGAGGCGCAAGAGCTCGGGCAGGTCGCGGGCCTCGGCGTCAAGTCGGGTGCTGGCGGGACTGGAGGCGCCGATGGCAATGCCCTGTCGCAACAGGTCGGCGACGGTTTGCCGTGGCTCCAACCCGTCAATGGTGAAGCTCACGATGGCGCATTGCTCCGTGCCGATATCTCTGATTTTTGCTCCTGGAAGCTCCTTCAGCATGTCCCGGCAGGTGGCCGCCAGACCCCATGTCCGGTCTTGAATGGCCGCCAGCCCAAGTGCCGTCGCGATTTCCACCGCCGCGCCCAAACCGGCGCGCAAGGCATATGAATTCTCCCAGCTTTCAAAGCGCCGGGCGTCATCGCGAAGTTGATAGCGGTCCCTGGCGACCCAGGGTGCGGCGAAGTGGTCGATCATGACCGGCTCCAAATCCGCCAGCCATTTTTTCGCCACATACAAAAACCCCGATCCCCTGGGTCCGCGCAGAAACTTGCGGCCCGTCGCCGACAGGAAATCACACCCCAGCGCGCCAACATCCACGGGCATCTGTCCCACCGCCTGGCAGGCATCCAGCAAATAGGGGATGTTATGTTTCCTGGCGACGCGACCGACTGCGGCGGCCGGATTGACCAGGCCACCATTGGTGGGAATCCAGGTTGTCGCGATCAGGCCGACGCGATCATCGATCATGGCTTCAAGGGCGCCTGGGTCAAGCGCGCCGCTGGCATCGTTCGGTATTACATCAATGACAAGATTGTCTTTTTTTGCCCGCTGAAGAAAGGCCACATAATTGGCGGCGTATTCCGCCTCGCACGTCAGAATGCGCGCGCCGGGCGCCAGGGGCAGGGCGTAAAAAGCGTGACACCAAGCCACAGTCGCGTTTTCCATCAGGGCAATTTCCCGGCGCTCCGCTCCAATAAGCGCCGCAACCACGTCGTAGACACCATCCAGTTTTTCCGCCATTTGCGCTTTCGCCTCATAGCCACCCAGCCGCCCCTCCAGCTTGGTATGATCGATCACCGCATCAATAACGGGTTGCGGCATTAGGGCGGAACCGGCGGCGAGCAAATGGATACCCTCGGCTATACCAGGTGTCTCCGCCCTCAGTTTCTCGACGTCCAATGTCTTGCTCCTCCGTGGCTATTCCGAGAGATAGGGCACAACTTCCTGGGCGAACAGGGTCATCTGCTCCAGCAACTCAGGCACCGTGTTGACCGCGAAATACAGACCCAGAAGATGGGTAACGCCGGCCGCCTTCAGGGCCAGGCACTTTTCCACCACTTCCCCCGGCGTGCCGACCAGATTGGCATCGACCATGGAGATGCCGGCCTGTTCCTTCAATGTGGAGGTGGTCAGGGAGACCAGATGTTTGTGCATCTGCGATTGGTTGAAGCGTTCGACCGCGCGGTCGTGATCATGATCGACCAGGGCGATATATTGTGGCGCCACCGCGATCTTGGAAAAATCCCGGCCCGCTTCGTCACACAGTTCGCGCAGGTGGACGATATCGGCGGTGATCCGGTCCAGGGGCAGGCCGGCGGGCAGCCAGCCATCGCCCAGCGCTGCTGTCCGCCGCAACTGATTGACATTGTTGCCGCCAAAATAAATCGGCAGATTTTCTTGCAAGGGCTTGGGAAACAGCGCCACGTCGCGGAAGCGGTAAAACTCACCCTCGAAGCTCGCCCGCTCCTCCGTGAACAACAGGCGCAAGGCGCGCACCCCTTCCTCGACGATCCCTCCGCGATGGTGGCCGTCGTCAGGCAACAGGGCCTCGAACTCCTCGCGATAAGCGCCGACACCGACACCCAGTTCCAACCGCCCGCCGCTCAGATGATCGAGGGTGACCAATTGCTTGGCGGTGACCACGATATCCCGCCGCATGGGCAACACCAGAATGCCGGTGCCGAAACGCAGGTTACGGGTTTGCGAGGCCAGCCAGGCATAGGTCATCAATATTTCCCAAAAACGCGGGGGCCGGCCGAACTCTTCCTGCACATAGTGCTGGGTGGTCATGTGGTCGTTGCCCCAGATCGAATGGTAACCCAAGGCCTCAGCATGCTGGGCAATGGCCAACAGGGCCTCGGGTTCCGAAAACGGGATCGGGTAAGTAAGACCCTCCATCCCCGTGGGAAAGCCAACACTCACGATCATCGCCACAACTCCTCAATCATTTTAGTTGGTTATTGGTCCGGTTCTTTTGCCAGAGTTGCGGCAAGGGTCTCGGTCAGCATCGCCTCGCCCCGCATCCCGGCGATCACCACTTCATCCAAACCGGCGCCGTGATAGTCATGCAGCCGGGCCCGCACCTGCGCCGGCGTGCCGCTGGCGGTGTGGCGGGCCACCACCTCGTCACTGACAAGGGCCTCCGCGCGGTCCCAATCACCTTTCCCCACGGCGTCATACAGCGCCCCCTGATCCAGCCCGGCGCCGCCCATTGCCAGATTTTCCCGATGGTGGGCGCCGCGCAGAATGAAGGCCAGCAAGCGTTTCAAACGCCCGTAGGCCCTGCCCTCATCCGCATCGACCGAAGCGAAGACCAGGCCGATCCGGCGCACCCGGCGCCCGCCATTACCTTCAGCGGCTTCCGTCACCTGGGCCAGCGACCAGCGCACGAACTCCACGGAGGTTGCCGCCGACAGCAACACGCCATCGGCCCGGCGTCCGGCCAGCCCCAGCATCCCCTGCCCCGTGGCCGCCAAGACGATGGGCACCTCCTGCGGTCCGGTTTCCAGCGCGCGGCCACGAACGGTGAAGCGTTCGCCCTGGTGCTGCACGGTTTCGCCGGCCAACAAGGACCTGGCGATATCGATGCTTTCCGTCAGCGTGGCGAGCGGTCGGGGCCGGGCCAGGCCGGCGGCATCCATATCGCCCGGCGCGCCGGCGCCCAGGCACAATATGGTTCGATTGGGAAAATGCTCGTTCAGGGTTGCCGCCGCCATGGCCGCCTGCACGGGGTGGACCGCGTAGGGAGAGATCGCCATCAGGGCGGCGGAGATCTTGTCCGTGGCGGACAGCGCCATCGCCGCCTGCACCACGGGATCGCGCTGAAACAGATGATTGGCCAGCCACATCGTATCGGCGCCGGCGTTATCGGCCCGGCGGGCCAGGCCGGACAGATCAGCCGCCGCCTCGCCACCCTCGAACGAGACACCAAGACCCGAACCAGCCGCTTCCCGCCATTCGCTCACGCCCATGGATGGTCCTTCATTTTCGAGGCACTCTTTAATGTGTGATGCCAAGCAACCGTGCGGCCGTGCCGCCAAGGATCGCGATCTTGTCGGCATCACTCAAGTCCGGTGTTTCAAGGATCAGATCGATGGCCGTCGTCGTCCAGGGATAGGGATAGTCGGTCCCCACCATGAGCTGGCCGGCGCCAACCTCCGCCACCAAATGGCGCACGCCTTCGGGCCGGAAGACCATGGTGTCGAAGTATAATTGCTTGAGGTATTCCGACGGCGCCTTGTTGATGGCGCCATGGGGCCCGCCGGGGGATAGATCGGGGCGCACCGGGCCGCCGCGATCGAAACGGCCGGCGTAGGAGGGCAGGAAGCCGCCCGCATGAGCCGCGCAGATTTTCAGGCCCGGGTATCTGTCCAGGGTGCCCTCGAATATCAAATGGGAGAGGGCAATGGTGGTTTCGAGTGGATTGCCGATGACGTTGCTGAGATAGCCGTTGCCCTTGAACCGCGAGGCCAACTGCGCCGGAGCCCCATCGCCTTGTGGATGGATGAAGGCAAGCACGCCCAACTGCTCGACCTTGGCCCAGAATGGATCGAATTTCCGGTCGGCGAGCTCGTCGCCGGCGACATTGCCGCCGATGGCCACGCCGCGCAGCCCGTAGTCCTTCACGCCCGCTTCAAGCTGTTCAACGGCGAGATCGGGAAACTGCAAGGCGACGGAGGCGAAGGCCACGAAACGGTCGGAATTGTCCGCGCACGCCTGGGCCAACGCCTGATTTTGAAGCTGGATGATTTGCGCCGCAAGATCCCGATCCCCGACCCCGTACCAATTGGGGTTGATGCTCAAGGCCTCCATGTCGATACCCTGTTCGTCCATGGTCTTGATGCGTACATCGATCTCGCGCGCCATGTCCAGGTCGGCTCGCAACCCCGGCCCGGCCAGCTCATGACCCATCAGGGCCAGCGCCTCGGGCACCGCGCAATGGGCGTGGATATCAATGGTTCTCACGTGCTTGCCGTTGCAGACGACCTCCCGGCGTTCGGGGTTTTCATGGCCGGACGATCCGGCCGCCAAGCCGCAGGCGACAAAGACCAAGCCATCCGTGGAGCCGGCGTTTGGTTCGGAACTATCCGTGGGCGGTGTCATGGTGTGTCGTGCCTCCAATTTTCAAACCACTCGTGCGGCCCCAGCATCAGCCGCGGTCAACTTGGCGGACCGGCTCGCGATCGGTTTCGGGCGGGGTTTCACTGTCAACGGGCTGGCGCGGGATCAAAGTTATCTGCCGGCCATGGTCGATGCCAAACGGTTTGTCGCCACTGATGGTAATGCGCTCCATGCGGCGCCGCTGCGGGTGATAGTCGTGAATGGCGTAATGCTGCACCGCCCGGTTATCCCAGATCGCCAGGGTGTTGGTTTTCCAGTGCAGGCGGTATTGATATTCCGGCACTTTCGCCAGGTCGAACAGCATGGCCAGCAGGGGCCGGCTTTCCTCCTCCGCCATGCCCTTGATGCCAATTGTGAATTGTGGATTGACGAAGATGACCTTTCGGCCGCTAACGGGATGCACACGGACAACGGGATGGGGTTGCAGGGGGAATTGAACTTCCAGTTCCCGCAGGCGGCGATGGCCGTCCTCATCACTGGCCAGCAAGGTGCGGAACGGCGTGAAATCATGAATGGCCTCAAGGCCGGACAGGAATTGCTGTAATTGATCGCTCAAGCCGTCATGGGCCGCCGACATGCTGGCAAACATGGTGTCGCCGCCTAGCTTCGGGGTGATGGTCGAGCGCAGGATCGTCGCCAGGGGCGGCTCCGCGCGGAAGGTTTCATCGCTATGCCAGATATCGGTCAGACGCGGCGGGTTGGCGTGGTGATTGTCCAAAACGATCAGTTCCGGCATCTCCGCCATATTTGGTGAAAACGGATGTACCGACGGTGGACCAAAGCGGCGGCCAAATGCGAGTTGCGCCGACGGATCGATATCCTGATCGCGGAACAGCAGCATTTCATGTTCCGCCAAGGCATCATGAATGATCGCGAAATCCGCATCCGCCAACGGCTTGGACAGATCCGCGCCGTGCACGTGCGCGCCAAGATTCCGGCCCAGCCGTTCGATCCGAATATCAGTATTCCCCATGTTCGGTGTCTCCTGGTGCAATACTGGAAAATGATATCACTGATCCCTACTCATCCGGCAAGGAGACTGATATCTTGGCGCTCAATCAGACCAGAAACCAAATTTGGAGACAAGTATGTCATTGGAAGGACGCATCGCCCTGATTACGGGCGCGGGCCGGGGCATTGGCCGCGCCATCGCCGTGGCCCTGGCCAAGGATGGCGCCGATATCGCCGTGAACTACCGGCGCGACGGCGAGTCGGCGGGGGAAGCGGTGGCAGAAATTCAGGCCCTGGGGCGCAGGGCGCAAGCCTTTCAGGCCTCCGTCGAGGATCTGGAACAGGTGACGGCCATGGTCGCCGATGTTGGGCGCGAGATGGGTCCCATCGGCATCCTGGTTAACAATGCCGGCATCGCCAGCCGGGGCCAGTCCGTTGCCGATACGGAGCCGGCCGAGATGGAGCGCGTGGTCCGGGTGCATGCCTTTGGTCCGCATTATCTGTCGAAACTGGTGGTGCCCATGATGCGCGAACAGGACAGGGGCGATATCGTGATGATTTCCTCCGTCGCCACGGATAGCTACGGCGCCTTCGGCGCACCCTATAATATGGGCAAGGCGGCCATGGAGGCCCTGGCCTTTACCCTGGCCAAGGAAGAACACAAAAATAATATCCGCACCAACATCGTCGCCCCGCCACTGGTGGAGACCGACATGGGCCGCCGCCTGGTCAAGGCCCGCTCGGGCATCGATGATCTGCGCCTGCTGGATGCCCATATGCCCTTTGGCCATGTCTGCCAGCCCGACGACATCGCCAACGTGGTGCGCTTTCTGGTCTCCGAAACCAACAGCTATGTCAACGGCCAGCGTATTGCCGTGGACGGCGGCGGCAGCGCCAGCGCGCCAAAGTTCGAAGACAAATAGGCTCGAGGATAAATAGGTTCGAGGATAAATGATGCAGTTTTCCTTCCGCATTCCCAATGCCGACTATCTGGGCTTTCCCGCCACGCCGGAGGCCATTGTGACGGCGGCCCAGCGGGCCGAGGCGCTTGGTTTTGACGCCGTGCTGTTGAACGACCACCTGATCGTCAAGGGCAACGAGGAGATGGTGGCGTCATGGGGCAACGTCTACGAACCCTTGACCACCATGGCCTATCTCGCCGCCCGGACCGAGCGTATCAGGCTGGCCACCTCGGTCCTGATCATGCCCTACCGCAACCCGGTTCTGGTCGCCAAGACCGTGGCGACCCTGGACCAATTTTCCAATGGCCGCGTTATCCTCGGCCTCGGCGCCGGCTGGCTGGAAAGCGAGTTCGCCGCCCTTGCCGTCAGCCACGGTGACCGGGGCGCCAGGACGGATGAATATATCAAGGTCTGTCAGGCCTGCTGGGCCCCCGATCCGGTCTCGTTTCAGGGCGCCTATCATCAGTTCGAGGATATGCATTGTTCCCCGAAACCCATCCAGCAACCCCATCCCCCGATCTGGATCGGCGGCTCTTCCAAGGCGGCCCTGCGCCGGGCGGCGGAATTCGCCACTATCTGGCAGCCGGTGCCCACCAAGCTCGACGACCTGATCACCCACAAAGCCAATCTGGAGGCCGCCTGCGACAAAATCGGACGCACGGTGCCGCCGCAGATCCGCATGAGCTTCCGCGTCAATTTCTCGGCGATCACCGGCAAGGACCCCCACGGCCCCGACGGCAACAGGCTGACGGGACACGGCAGCGCGGAGGATGTGGCCAGCGATATCGCCAAATACCGCGACGAGGCCGGCCTGGATCAGTTCCAACTAAACTTCAACGGCTGCGGCAGTCTCACGCAACTGGAAGAATCCATGACCTTGTTCATGGAGCAGGTGCGCCCGACGGTGGAGAATTGATTGATATCGCATTCGGGTTTCACTATATTTGAAAATGAAACCTAAATGCGCGCTGTTCAGGAAAGATCCGCCATGAGCGTTTTGACATCCATTGCAAGAAATATCGAAGATCTGGAAAATCTGGGCGGTTTGCGCGGCACGGACATCGCAAATATCACGGATGTATCCAAAGCGACGGTTTCGCGTTGGCGGACCGGGATCATCAAACCGCAACCGCGCAAGGAAATGATCCTATCTGATCTTCATTACGTCGTGGGACGCCTGCAAGATTACTATACAAGTGAGGAAATCCGCACTTGGCTGCATGCCCGTCACCCGCAGTTGGACGGCGAGCGTGCAATCGACCTCATAAATGCGGAGCGGACAATCGAAGTGCTTCGTGTGCTCGATCGCTTGGACTCCGATGGCTATTTGTAGCAATGGCGCTCAGCCCGCGCGACATTCGGCTTATTGATGCTCTAGAATCGCTGCCGGTATGTCCCTTCGACGGGCGCCTATGGCGGGTGGTCAGAGAGGGACGGGACCGCTGCCTTTGTTCAGCTGCGGGAAACCGGTGGGACGACGGTACATTTGATGTGCTTTACACCGCGATGGCGCGCGACGGAGCGATTGCCGAGATGTATTTTCATCTCAAACGCGGGCAGCCTGTCTTTCCCTCGAAAATACGCTATACCTTGCATGAACTGCAGATGAGGATCGATGGCGTGCTCGATCTTTCGGAAATCAATGATCTCGCCGGTTTGGGTCTCGATATCGACCGGTTCGGTCAGCTTTCCTATCAGGATCGGCAGGGTGAGTACCCACGATGCCAGGAAATTGCCGAAGTCGCCAATTTCATCGGTTCATCCGAGCCCGGTGACGTCTCTGGCATTCTCGTCCCCAACGCCAGATGGGATTGTTCAAACCTTGTCGTATTCTGTGGGCACGCGGGGCCAGCGGCGGTCGGGGAAGTACAGAACCACGGTGTCGTTGATTGGCGGGACTGGGAGCGCGCGCAAGGCCGACCGCGCGCTTGACACCTACCCCCGTTGCGCCTAAAAACCGCCGCGATCGAGGCTTGCGCATATATTGGGCGTGCGGCCCGGTTATTGCGTGCATTAAAGACATTTAACCCGTGGGCCCAATCACGGCATTTGGTGGAACGGTAACGGCTGATGTTCGATAGCCTGACAGACCGTCTCGGGACGGTATTCGACAAACTTACCCGGCGCGGGGCGCTGAGCGAGGGGGATGTCGATGCGGCCCTGCGCGAGGTGCGCCAGGCCCTGTTGGAGGCTGATGTCGCCCTGCCCGTGGCCCGCGATTTCATCGCCCAGGTGCGCGAACGCGCGGTCGGGGAAGAGGTCGTAAAAAGCGTCACGCCGGGCCAGATGGTGGTCAAGATCGTCAACGACACCCTGGTCCAAACCCTGGGCTCGGAGGCGGTGGAGATCAACCTGAACGCCGTGCCTCCCGCGCCGATCATGCTGGTCGGCCTGCAGGGTTCGGGCAAGACCACAACCACGGCCAAGCTGGCCAAGCGCCTGGTGGAGCGGGATAAAAAGAAGGTCATGATGGCCTCGCTCGATACCCGGCGGCCGGCGGCCATGGAACAACTCAAGGTGCTGGGCGAACAGATCAACGTGCCCACCCTGCCCATTGTCGAGGGCCAGAACCCCAACGATATCGCCAAGCGAGCCATGCAGGCTGCCCGCCTGCAAGGTTACGACATCATCCTGCTGGATACCGCCGGACGCATGCATGTGGACGAGGCCCTGATGGCCGAAGTTCAGGCCATCCATGGCGTCGCCCAGCCCGTGGAAACCCTGCTGGTGGCCGACAGCCTGACCGGCCAGGACGCGGTCAATGTGGCCGAGCAATTCGGCAAGCGCCTAGACCTGACCGGCATTGTCCTGACCCGCGTGGACGGCGATGGCCGTGGCGGCGCGGCCTTGTCCATGCGGGCCGTGACCGGCTGCCCGATCAAGCTGTTGGGTGTCGGCGAAAAGCTGGACGAGCTGGAGACCTTTCATCCCGACCGCATCGCCTCCCGCATCCTTGGCATGGGCGATGTCGTCAGCCTGGTCGAAAAAGCCACCGAGAACATTGACGAGCAGGAAGCGGAAAAGCTGGCGAAAAAGATCCAAAAGGGCCAGTTCGACATGAACGACCTGCTGGATCAGCTGCGGCAGATTTCCAAGATGGGCGGCCTGGATGGCCTGATGGCCATGTTGCCCGGCGTCGGCAAGATAAAGAAACAAATGGCCGAAGCCAAAATCGATACCAAGATTATCAAACGTCAGGAAGCCATCATTCTGTCCATGACCCAGGAAGAACGCCTGAAGCCGAAAGTGATCCATGCCTCCCGCAAGAAACGCATTGCGGCCGGCTCCGGAACTTCGGTGCAGGAAGTCAACCGCCTGTTAAAGCAGTTCAAACAAATGTCGGGGATGATGAAAAAGGTCTCCAAGATGGGCAAAAAAGGCATGATGCGCGGCTTGCCGGGCCTGGGCGGGCAAATGCAGGGCATGGGCGGCATGCTGCCGCCCCGGTAGCCTGTGCCAGCCCGCGAAAATTTAAATACGACCGCATATGGAATTCAGTAGGAAATAGGAAAACTGTTATGTCATTGAAAATCAGACTGGCCCGCGGCGGGGCAAAAAAACGGCCGCATTATCGTATTGTCGTGGCGGACAGCCGCATGCCCCGCGATGGCCGCTATATCGAGCGTCTGGGCACCTATGATCCGCTGTTGGCCAAGGACAATGAAGGCCGCGTAGTGCTGAAGGACGAGCGCATCCGCTATTGGCTGAGCCAGGGCGCCAAGCCGACGGACCGGGTCGCGAAATTCCTCGGCACGGCGGAAATCATCCCCATGCCGGCACAACGCAGCAACCCGGAAAAAGCCAAGCCCAAGGCCAAGGCACAGGAACGCCTGGCCGCCGCGGCGGAAGCCGCAAAAGCGGCAGCCGAAGCACCGGCTGAAGAGGCACCGGCTGAAGAGGCACCGGCTGAAGAGGCACCGGCTGAAGAAGCTCCAGCTGAAGAAGCTCCGGCTGAAGAAGCTCCGGCCGAAGAGGCTCCGGCTGAAGAGGCTCCGGCTGAAGACGCCGCGCCGGAGGAAGCCGCCACCGAGGACACGGCGGACGCATAAAGCCCTGGCTGGGCGCGGTGCGGGGCATGGCAGACGGACGCCTGTTATTGGGCGAGATTGTCGCCGCCCATGGCATCAAGGGCTTGGTCAAGGTGCGCAGCTATACCGAAGCACCGGACGATTTGGTTGCCTACGGCCCGTTGCGGGATGGCGGCGGCACAGTTGTGGAATTGACATTGCGGGGGCCGACAAAGGGCGGCCTGTTGGCGGCGCTTCCAGGTATCAATAACCGCAACGATGCCGAGCGCCTGAAAGGCACCAAGCTTTATGTAGAGCGCGGGGAATTGCCGGAACTGGCGGTCGGGGACGAAGAATATTACCATGCCGATCTGATCGGTTTGGCGGTTGAATTGCCCGGCGGGGAAAAATTCGGCCGGGTCAAGGCGATGCATGATTTTGGCGCTGGCGATCTGCTGGAAGTACAGCCCAAGGGTTCGAACGAGACCATCATGGTGCCATTCGAGCGTGGGGCGGTTCCGGAAATTGATCTGGCGCATGGGCGGGTGGTGATCGCGGACCCCGCCGATCATGACAGCAGTGATGGCGGCGACAGCGGCGCAAACGGCAATGACGGCAATGACAACAATGACAGCGGAGAAAAATAAGGCGAATTCCTGGGCCGCGACGGTCCTGACCTTGTTCCCGGAGATGTTTCCTGGCCCATTGGGTCAAAGTTTGGCGGGAAAAGCCTTAAAAAGCGGCATTTGGCGACTGGAAACGGTAGACATTCGCGACTTTGCGCGCGATAAACACCGCTCCGTGGACGATGCCCCATTCGGCGGCGGTCCCGGCATGGTCATGCGGCCCGACATTTTGGCCGCGGCGGTCGATCATGTGCGGACGGAGACGGCTGAGAATGGGACGGGTGAAAATGCCGGCCCGGTCATATACCTAAGCCCACGGGGGCGGCGGTTGGATCAGGCGCTGGCGCGGGAATTGGCGGACCGGGACGGCCTGGTGCTGATTTGCGGGCGCTTTGAAGGGGTCGATCAAAGGGCCTTGGAGGGGCGCGGTATAGAGGAAGTCAGCGTCGGCGATTATGTCTTGTCGGGCGGCGAGACGGCGGCGCTGGTGTTGTTGGATGCGGTGGTGCGGTTATTGCCCGGTGTCATCGGCGACGCAGCGGCGCTGGAGGAAGAAAGTTTTGCCCAAGGGTTATTGGAATATCCCCAATACACCCGGCCCCAGGTTTGGGAAGGGCGGGAGGTGCCGGAGGTTTTAACCTCTGGTCACCACGAGAAGATCAGGGCCTGGCGCTTGGCGCGGGCCGAGGAATTGACCAAGGCGCGGCGGCCGGACCTTTGGGACCGGTACCTCCGCGCCGCTAAATCGCGGGGTTAGAGCGATGAATTTGTTACAGAAGTTCGAAATGGGCCAACTGCAGGCCCGTAAGGCCGAATATGAAGTGCCCGCATTCGCCCCTGGCGACAGCTTGCGCGTCAATGTCAAGGTGATCGAGGGCACGCGGGAGCGGGTACAGGCCTTTGAAGGGGTCTGCATCGCGATCAAGCGGTCCGGGATCAACTCCTCCTTCACGGTACGGAAGATCTCCTACGGCGAAGGGGTGGAGCGGGTTTTTCCCATGCATTCGCCACGCATCGATAGCATCGAGGTAATCCGCCGAGGCCGGGTCCGCCGGGCCAAGCTGTATTACCTGCGCGGCCTCAGGGGCAAACGGGCCCGTATCGCCGAAAAACAGGACCATCGCCGCGTCGTCAAGACCAAGGGCGCGTAGATTTTCTAGAGCAATTCCGATCTGATGTGAATCGCGAAGCGATTCAAAGTGATTGGAAAAATTGCTCTAATCTTAAGAATCGGAGCATTTCCTACTCGGAAATGCTCTAGCAAGGCGGATTGGCGAGGCCACTCGCGCCTGTTCTTTATGAGGTTTGCTGGGCCCATCGCATTTTGGCGGAGCCCACATCTGAACAAATCCGGACGGTTTGGTCGGATTGGATTGGGGGAGCCGCTGAGTTATGGCCGGTAAAACGCTTTACGATAAGATCTGGGACGCACATCTGGTCGATCAACAGGACGACGGCGCCTGCATAATTTATGTGGATCGTCATCTGGTGCATGAGGTGACCTCGCCGCAAGCTTTCGAGGGCTTGCGCGCCGCCGGCCGCAAGGTGCGCCGCCTGGATGCCACCCTGGCCGTGGCCGACCACAACATTCCCACCATCAACCGGGATCAGGGCATCCAGGAGCCGGAGAGCAAGCTGCAGGTCGAGACCCTGGAGCGCAATATCGCCGAATTCGATGTGCCGTATTTTGCCGTCGATGATCCCCGCCAAGGCATCGTCCATATCATCGGCCCGGAACAAGGCTTCACCCAGCCGGGTATGGTCATCGTCTGCGGCGACAGCCACACCGCGACCCATGGCGCCTTTGGCGCCCTGGCTTTTGGTATCGGCACATCCGAAGTCGAGCACGTCCTGGCCACCCAGACCCTGATCCAGCAGCGTTCCAAGAATATGCGGATCAATGTCACCGGCGCGCTGCCCGTGGGCTGCACCGCCAAGGACCTGATCCTGGCCATCATCCGCAAGATCGGCACCGCGGGCGGCACCGGCTGCGTCGTGGAGTACACCGGCGATGCGATCCGCGCCCTGTCCATGGAAGGACGCATGACGGTCTGCAACATGTCCATCGAGGGCGGCGCCCGGGGCGGCCTGATCGCGGCCGACGAGACCACCTTTGAATATATGAAGGGCCGTGCCATGGGCCCCAAGACAGGCCAGTACGAGGCGGCGGTGAATTATTGGAAAACCTTCCACACCGACGCCGATGCGGTCTTTGACATCGATGTCTCGTTGGATGTCTCGGAGCTGATCCCGCAGGTTACCTGGGGCACCAGCCCGGAGAACGTCGCCGATATTACCGGCAACGTACCAACCCTGGATCAGGCCCGCGACGACGATCAACGCGCCGCCTGGGAACGCTCGCTCGAATACATGGGGCTGGAGCCGGGCATGGCCATGCGGGATGTCACCATCGACAAGGCCTTCATCGGCTCCTGCACCAATGGCCGGATCGAGGATATCCGCGCCGCCGCCGCCGTCGCCAAGGGGCGCAAGGTCGCCGATGGCGTGCTGGCGATGGTGGTCCCGGGCTCGGGCCTGGTCAAGCATCAGGCCGAGGAAGAGGGCCTGGACAAGATCCTGATCGAGGCCGGTTTCGAATGGCGCGATGCGGGCTGTTCCATGTGCCTGGCGATGAATGCCGACCGGTTGGAGCCGGGTGAACGCTGTGCCTCGACCTCGAACCGGAATTTCGAGAGCCGTCAGGGCTTCGGCGGGCGCACCCATCTGGTCAGCCCCGCCATGGCCGCCGCCGCCGCCATCGCCGGTCATCTGACCGACGTGCGCGAAATGGCATAGAGTTGGTTTAGAGCAATTTTCAATTAACCGGTGTCGCCCAAGACGTATTTGCCGCGACCCAAGTAATTGGTTCAATTGCTCTTTTCATAAGAGTCCGAGCATGTTTAATAAGAACATGCTCTAGAGGAGGATTGGCAAATGGAAAAGTTTAAAACCGTCAGCGGTGTGGCCGCTCCCATGCGCGGTATCAACATCGATACCGACAAGATTATTCCCAAGCAGTATCTAAAGACCATCCAACGGGCCGGTCTGGGCAAGAACCTGTTCGCCGAGATGCGCTACAACGAGGACGGCAGCGAAAAAGAAGATTTCGTGCTGAACAAGCCGGCCTACCGCGAAGCTCAGATATTGGTGGCCGGGGATAATTTCGGCTGCGGCTCCTCCCGCGAACATGCGCCCTGGGCGATTTTGGATTTTGGCATCAAATGCGTGATCTCAACATCCTTCGCCGATATTTTTTACAACAATTGCTTCAAGAACGGCATTCTGCCCATCAAGGTGACGCCGGAGCAGTTGGAATTGCTGTTCGATGACGCGGACCGCGGCGCCAACGCCACCCTGACCGTGAATCTCGAAAGTCAGGAAATCACCGGCCCCGACGGCGGCGTTGTAAATTTTGAAATGGATCCATTCCGCAAGCAATGCCTGCTGGAAGGTCTGGATGATATTGGCCAGACCATACAGCGCAAGGACCGCATCGACAGCTTCGAGGCAGGGCAAAAAGCCGGGCAACCCTGGCTTTACGGCAATGCCGCGGAATAAGAACCTCGAATTTTTTCCGAACCCCTTCAAGCAGAGTGAGTAAACTAAATATGGCCTCCAACAAAAGTTTGTTGATCCTGCCGGGCGACGGCATCGGACCGGAAGTAATGCGTGAAGTGCGCGGGATAATCGATTGGATGGATCGCCGCCGCGCCGTCAGTTTCGATATTTCCGAAGGTAAGGTCGGGGGCGCCGCCATCGATGCCGACGGCACGCCGCTGACGGACGAAACCATGGCCGACGCCATGTCTGCGGATGCCGTGCTCCTGGGCGCCGTGGGCGGGCCCAAGTGGGACGATCTGCCGTTCGAGCAGAAGCCCGAACGCGGTTTACTGCGGCTGCGCAAGGAAATGGATCTGTTCGCCAATCTGCGCCCGGCCATATGCTTCGATGCCCTGGTCGATGCCTCTACACTGAAGCCGGAAATCATCTCGGGTCTGGATATCCTGATCATTCGGGAATTGACCGGCGGGGTCTATTTTGGCGAGCCGCGCGGTATCGAAACCCTGCCCGACGGCCAGCGCCGGGGCTTCAACACCCAAACCTACACCACCTCGGAAATCCGCCGGGTCGCCGTGCTGGCGTTCGAGCTGGCGCGCAAGCGCGGCAACAAGGTCTGCTCGGTGGAAAAGGCCAATGTCATGGAATCCGGCGTGCTATGGCGGGACGAGGTTACCAAGCTGCATGCGGAATCCTTTTCGGATGTGGAATTAAGCCACATGTACGCGGACAATTGCTCCATGCAATTGGTGCGCGATCCGAAACAATTCGATGTCATCGTCACCGATAACCTGTTCGGCGATATGCTGTCGGACACCGCCGCCATGTTGACCGGCTCTCTTGGCATGCTGCCGTCGGCTTCATTGGGCGCCGTGGACGCCACGGGCGCGCGCAAGGCGCTGTACGAGCCGGTACACGGCACCGCGCCGGACATCGCCGGACAATCATTGGCCAATCCCATCGCCACACTGCTGAGTTTCGCCATGAGCCTGCGTTATTCCTTCGATCTGAGCGAGGACGCCGATCTGATCGAACAGGCGGTGGAAAACGTGTTGGCCGGCGGCCTACGTACGGCCGATATCATGCAGCCGGGCAAGGCCAAGGTATCCACCACCGTTATGGGCGAAAGCCTGCAGCGTGAATTGGATAAGTTGGCGGCCTGATTTCATGTACTTATAGAGCAATTTTCAATTAATTGGGTGAGCCCAAGACGTATTTGGCGCGACCCAAGTGATTGGTTCAATTGCTCTTTTTTTAAGAGTCCGAGCATGTTTTAAATGAACATGCTCTGGCGGGGGCCGCTATTTCTTTTTTGCTTCGCCGAGCAATAGCGCCGGCACCAAGGCGCAGACGAAGACCACGGCAATAATCAAAAACCCGTCCTTGAAACCCAGTGTATTGGCCTGGGCCTGGATCACTTGACTCAGGAAATACAGCGAACCCGGTTGCAGTAGCGCTTCCGAGGCGCCCCCCTGGGAGAGGAGATCGGCGATCCGGCCCAGCAATTCACGGCTGGCGTCGTTGTCGGGGGACTGCGTCGCGGTCAAGGCGGCGGCATGAAACTCCGTTCGCTGCTCCATGAAGACGACTAGCAGGTTCACGCCGAAGGCCCCGCCCATCAGACGGATAAAATTGATCGTGCCCGACCCGTTGTTAAGCTTGTCGGGCGGCAGGGCGCCCAGGGCGGAGACATTGATGGCCGGCAACATGATGCTTTGGCCGATGCGCCCGATGATCACATAGAACGCCAAGGTGTTAAACGCCGTGTTGACGTCGGTCAGATGCAACAGCATCGCGCCCAGCGCAAACAGCAGCAGGCCCACCATGGCCAGATAATGGGCGGGAAAGGCATCCACCATGCGCCCGGCGATGGGAAAGAACAGCATCACGACAAATCCCGCCGGCGCCGTCACCATGCCCGAATCCGTTGGGGTGAAGTTCTGCACGGTCTGGACGAAGACGGGGATGATGTAGGTGGAGGCGAAATTACCGGCGCCAAAGACAAAACCAAGCGCCGCGGCGGCGGCGAATTGTCGATGGCGGAAGACCGAGAAATCGAGGATTGGCGCCGTCGAGCGCAGCTGGGAAATAACAAAGGCGGCGGAAAGGCCCATACCGGCCAAACCCAAAAAGACGATTTTGTCCGACGCCCAGCCGTCGCGCTGGCCGTTGGCGATGGCCGTCATTGAGCAGACGATGGCACTGGCGACCAGGGCGTATCCAATCCAGTCAAACGGCAGGCGGACGTCACCCTCTTCGCGTTCCGGCATGAACAGGGTACCCAGCAGGATCGCGAGACCGGCGATGGGCAGGGGAATAAAAAACAAAAACCGCCACGAGGTAGCATCGATCGTGATGCCGCCGACCACCGGTCCCATGATCGGCGCCAACATGATGCCCATGCCATAGATCGCCAGCGCCAGGCCACGTTGCCGGGCTGGGAAAACACGGAATATGGTTACCATCGCGATCGGCTGCACGACACCGGCGGCCAGGCCCTGCAGGACCCGCGAGAAAATCAGGATATCGATATTCGGGGCCCAGGCGCCGACCAGGGAGCCGACGATAAACAGCGCCACCGCGGCGAGATACCCGCCGCGCGGACCAAGTATCGAGGTGACCCAGGCGCCCAGCAGTTGGCTGGCCGTCATCGCCGCAAGGAAGGCCGTCGACATCCATTGCGCTTCGCTTTGCCCAACGCCGAAGGTTCCCATGATGGTCGGCACGGCCACGTTCACCATGGTCGATGACAAGATCATCGTCATGGCGGCGGTCATCCCCGTCAGGGCGACGATCCATCGATACATGGGACCATAGCGCGCGCGCAGCGCCTCGATGCTTTCCGTCGCCAATCCGACCCTTACTTTCAGTTCATGGGCATGCCGAAAAACGCCCAACTATCAACTTTACACGGGTAAACTCAGGTTAACATGGCGCCGTAAGCAGAGGAATTGATTATGGCCGGCCTGTCTGACGCCGGGGCCGGATGAAGAGGTAAAAATGACCGAAACCCCATCCACCATACGGGACTGGCTGGCCGGTGACGCCCGTTTGACCGGTGATCGTGCGGCGTTGGTTGCCGAATTGGGCCGGCGCTTGATCGCCGCCGGCGTACCGATCGCGCGTATCACCACGGCCGTGCCATTGCTCCACCCCATCCTGGATACTTCCAGCGTTTTGTGGGAGCCCGGCATGGAACCAATGGAACGACTTTGGCAGATGCAGCCGGAAAATTACCAAATGCTGGCAAATAGTCCGTTGAAAGTCATCTACGACGGTGGCGGCCCGATCCGCCACCTAATCAGCCTGGAGCCGGAGGACGGCGAATTCACTATTTTGCCCGATCTGCGGGCCGCGGGCATGCGCGACTATCTTGCGCTCGCGGCGCCGTTTTCCGATGGTACGACCAAGGCCATGACCTTCGCGACGAAATTGGCCGACGGCTTCAGCGACGATAATATCGCCTTCTTGAACTCACTGATGCCCATGCTGGCCATGATACTGGAGATCCAGACCCTGCGCCGCACGGCGCGCACGTTTCTTGAAACCTATGTTGGCGAAAAGGCGGGGCAGCGGGTGCTCGAGGGAACGGTCAAGCGTGGTATGGGAGAGACCATCCCCTGCGCCGTCCTGTTCTGCGATCTGCGCGGCTTCACGGATATTTCCAATAGACTAGAAAGCGATGACTTGCTGGCGCTGTTGAATGACTATTTTGATGTCGTCACCGGGGCGGTGCAGGAACATGAAGGTGAGGTCCTGAAATTCATGGGTGATGCCGTCCTCGCCATATTCGCCCAGGATCCAGGCGTCAGCGAGGAGGTGTCGGCCGGGCGCGCGCTAGCTGCATCCCAGGCAGCCCAGGTGGGTCTAGGCGAACTCAACAAGGAGCGCGCGGCCGCCGGCCAGCCCGAAATCCGCTGCGGCATGGCGCTCCATGTGGGCGGTGTTCTCTACGGCAATATTGGGGCCAAGAAACGGCTGGATTTCACGGTGATTGGCCCTGCTGTAAACTTGGCCAGCCGCATGGAAAAGCTGTGCGGGGATCTCGGTGAGGAAATTCTGATGTCGGCGGAATTCGCGGATCTGATCGATGCCCCCCATCGCAACATGGGCGCCCACGCCTTTAAGGGCGTGAAGGACAAACAAACGATTTTCGCACCGGTTTGATCTAAATCTTACCGGGCCGCGCCGATCGAAAACCCAACCATGAATTGACCAAGATGGCCGCGACCACGAGGGTGCCGCCAATAAAGGTTTGTTGCGGCGGCTGTTCGCTCAACACCAGCCAGACCCATAAGGGCCCCAAAACGGTTTCAAGCAACATGATCAAACTGACCTCCGGCGCGGAAATCAGTTTCGGGCCGTAGGTGATAAGGCCCATGGCGACAGGCACGATGATCACCCCATTGAGGGCAAGATACGCAAAGTCGCCCGATGATGGGGCCACGGGGTCGGCGCCCATGGCCAGGGCGAACAGGGCCGCCAGGACGGAGCCGACAGCGACGGCGACGAGGGAATTGATCCTGGGGTTGATGCTTATGGCCACCAACGTCGCCGCCATGAACAGCGCACAGAAAAGCGCGAAGACATCGCCAAAAATATTGCCGTCGCCAAGGCGGCCCCAAAACACCACGGCAATGCCCGCCATGGCGGCCACGATGGTTATCCATGTTCGCAGCGCAAGATTTTTACGCATCCAGATGAGTGTCAGAATAGCCGCCATGAAAGGCATGGCGGCCAGGATGACAAGGGTGTTTGCCGCGGCCGTGTGTTTGATGGAGATGACAAAACAGACATTGCTGCCGGCAAACATTAGGGCGCAAAACAAACCATTCCTGAACAGATCGGCGATGGCCGCGAGAGGGTTCTTTTTTGCAATAAGGCCGTTGATCGCGAACAGGCAGGCGGCCGCGAACAGGCTGCGCCAGAACAACAATGTCCAATGGTCGGTTTCCACCAGGCGTACAACCAGCGCATCGGGGGTCAGGACAAGGACCCCAACGGCCGTCATCAACAATCCGCGTTGATGGGAATTCAACTCTCTCATATTGCCTCTTCAATCCAGTAACCGGCACGCACTTCGGTGCTCGGGGACGAGGCTACGACGGCGTCCAGGTGGTGTCCCGGTCCAGGGGGTAGACGGGGCGGGGCAGATTGCGCCAGTTAAAGCGGCTGAGGATGGGGGAGGTTAGGCCCGGGGTATCGATTTCGAAGACCTGTTCGGGCGGAAACCAGGGCGCGAAACCAGCCCTGAAGTGGCCCCGGGACTTAACGCAAACCGTGCGCGCCTGGGCGATATCCAGGCCAAACATTTCGAAAAATACCGGATCGGCGGTCTGGTGACGGGCGCTGATAATAATCACCGTGATGCCGGTGGCCCCGCCAATCCGCAGCGCCGCGCAGGGGCCCAATTTGAGCTGGCGGTTCTTGTAAATGCCCAGACGGCCCACCACGCTACCGTCGTGCAGCTTCAACACCTCCGCCCCGGCCTCCAGGCGTTTGGAGAATTCGGTGTCGCCGGCGCGGTTGAAGACGGCGTTGAATTCAGCGCCTTCGCCCAGATCGTGCGCTTCCAGGGCCAGCTCCCGGTCAAAGAAGGCGCCGTAATAAACCTCTTCCGCCCGTGCCGCCACCAGGGCCGCCAGCAACCAGGTCGTTCGCCCCTCGCCGCCACCACCGGGATTATCGCCCGCATCGGAGAGAATAACCGGCATGCGTCTGCGATCATCGGCGACAGCGCCGGCCAGCGCCACGGCGTCCTCAAGTGATGTCAGGTCCCGGGTAAAGGCGGCGCGGTTGTCCCAGGCCCGGACGGCAATCTCGGTGGCCAGGCTGTCGGCTTTGTCCTGGTCCTCGCGGGCGGTGACGACCACGGAAAGGCCGTTTTTTGCCGTGTCCGAAAAGGCGAAATTTCCAAAGACCGAGACATTGACGATCTCGCCCGCTGCCTCCCGGCCGCGCCGTTGGCCATAGTCGATCAAATCGCCATAGGGCCCGGCCGCCGTCAGCAACGTGGTGGAGGGCGGCACCAGGGGGAGGCGGACAAGGGCCTGGGCCGGGCGCATGCCGGCAAACATTTGCCGCATCAACAACGCAGCCTCCTCGCCGCGCTGGACCTGATCCACATGGGGATTGGTCTGGTAGCCGATGATGGCATCCGTGGCGGCCGCCATGATTTCAGAAATATTTGCATGCAGATCCAAGGTGGCGATCACGGCGACGTCTTCGCCCACCGTATCCCGGATTGCGGCCATCATGGTGCCGTCCGGGTCCCCGTCGTCGGTCGCCACCATGGCGCCATGATTGGCAATGTAGACGCCGTCCAGGTCCCCGGCTTGCTGCAAACCAGCAACGATCCGGTCCACGCAGGCGGTGAAGAAACCGCCCTCGACCGGTCCCCATGGCGGGCAGCCCGTGAGCAGCAGAGGCACCGGCGTCCACGGCCCCGTGGCGTCCATGGTCTGGACAAAGGCGGCCATTTCGCGCGGCAGGACGGAGGTCGGCTTGCGCGCCTCCACCACCATCTCGTCGCCCGTGACATACAGCGCTTCGCGGAAATTCTCCGCCTCCGCGATGGGGGAAAAGCCATTGCTTTCCAAGATGACGCCGCACAAGGCAACACGTTTGGGCCTGGGCTGCTCCGCATATTCGGTCATGCCGTTTGGTCCTATTCGCGGGGGGAATGCTTGGCCAGGATGCGTTGTAAGGTGCGCCGATGCATGTTCAGGCGGCGCGCGGTTTCAGAGACATTGCGGCCGCACAGCTCGTAGACCCGTTGTATGTGTTCCCAGCGCACCCGGTCGGCCGACATGGGCCGCTCGGGCGGGTCGGGGACCTCACCTTCCTTGGTCAACAGCGCGGCTTCGATCGCGTCGGCATCCGCCGGTTTGGACAGATAGTCCACCGCGCCCAGTTTCACCGCCGCCACCGCCGTGGCGATGTTGCCATATCCCGTCAGCATGACGATACGTCCATCCGGCCGCACCTCGCGCAGGATGCCGACCACATCCAGGCCGCTGCCGTCTTCCAGGCGCAAATCGATCACGGCATAGTCCGGGGCGACCTTGCGGGCCAGTTCGGTGGCCTCCTGCACGGAGGCCGCCATGGTCACATCGAAACCGCGCCGGTCCATGGCGGTGGCTAGGCGCTGTAGCCAGATTTTGTCATCGTCAACCAGCAAAAGAGACCGCGCCGCCTCCCCTCCATCCGCGTTATCCGCCGTCATTTTCCGTGCTCCCCATGGATTGGTCTTCGGCAAGGTCTATTATGTGCCTTGGCCAGCGAATGACAACCGTTGCGCCCTGGCCCTGCTTGCGGTTGAAAAAATGCAGGCTGGCTCCGGTACGTTCCAGCAAGGTTTTGGATATAAAGACGCCCAGGCCCATGCGGCCGGAATCAGGCCGGGTGGAGATGTATGGATCGCCCAGCAGGCCAAGAATATTGGGCGAAAAGCCGGGGCCATCGTCTCCGATCGATAGTTCAACCAGCGCCTCATCCCAATTAAATTCCAGATCAACCCGACTGACGGCGAAGTCCGTGGCGTTTTCGATCAAATTGCCCAGACCTTGGATCAGTTCCGGGCTGCGGTTTACCTGTGGCGCGGTGGTCACGGCCTTTGCCGACACCTGCACCGAGATTTCGTCATCACCGTATTGCCGCGCCGCATCTTTGATCAGAACATCGAAGGCCATGCGCGAGACCGCCGGATCGGCGCCGGCGGATGGGTTGCGGGCCAGACCGGCCAAAATCTCCCGGCAGCGCGCGACCTCGCCGTTCAGAACCTCCAGATCCGTATGGATCTCACCGCCCGCCGGCTGATCGTGCAGCAATTCCTTCGCAATCAGCGCGATGGTGCCCAAGGGGGTGCCCAATTCGTGCGCCGCGGCCGCCGCCAGGCTGCCCAGGGCCGACATTTCCTGCTCCCTTGACAGGGTTTCCTGGGTGGCGGCCAGGGCATCGGACATGCGCCGGGCTTCCTCCGCCACCCGCCAGGCATAAAACATCAGAAACACAGTCCCTAACACCAGGGATAGCCAGATCGCCGCCGCATATAGCGGTGGCAAGCGGAAACCCGGTTCCGGCCAGGGCAGCGGAAGATGCAGGATTGCCAACAGGCTGACACAGATCAATGCCAACAGAGCCAGATAGATCGTGCTGCGCAGGCTGAGGATGGTGGCGGAAATTGTTACCGGCACCAAAAACAGCAAGGCAAAGGGATTGTCCAGACCGCCCGTGAGATACAGCAAGGCCGCCAGCTGTGCGATATCAAAGGCCAGGTATCCGGCGGCGGCCCGGTCGTGGTGCCAGTCGCTTAACCGATGCCGGGCAATGATCCAGACATTCACGACCGCCGAGGCGCCGATGGTCACCATGGCCGGGATCATGGGCAATTCAAAATCCAGAAAGGCATCGACCACCAGCAGCGTCGCCATTTGGCCCGCGATCGCCAGCCAACGAATCGACAACAGGGTGCGTACCCGTACCTGGCCCATTGCGGGACGGGTTAGTGCTGGTGTGACAATGCCATCTGATGCTGCCATGGTTCCGTAGTAGAGCAGTTCCAATCCAATGTGAATCACGAAGTGATTCTAAGTGATTGGAAAAACTGCTCTTTTCCTAAGAATCCGGGCATGTTTAAAGAGGACATGCTCTAGGGTGCGATCGCCGCCGCCAAGCGCAACAGGGTTTCATCACCACCCCGCGCCGCCATCAGGGACAAACCCAGGGGGCAATTTTCCAGACTGGCCAGGGGCAGGCTGATCTGCGGGCAACCGGACAGGCCGGCCACGCAGGTCAGGCCCATGCTGCGCCAGCGAAAATCATCTAACTCCGACTCCGGCGTCTCGCGCAGGGGGGCAATGCCGGGCGCGGTTGGCAGACACAGCACGGCATGACCCTCCAGCAGGGCTGCCATACGCTGGCGGACCCGGTCGCGCACCTGACTGCTTGCCGCCGCCGCTGGGGCCGTGATGGTGGCGCTCATGGCAAAACGATCCACGACGCCGGGGCCAAAAGCCGGCTTCGTCTGTTCGATCCAGGCGCCGTGGCTGCGCCAAATGTCAGTCATTTGCAGGTTGCGGAAATGGGGCATCCATTGGTCGGGGCCGTCTGTCGCTCCGCCGCTGTTGTTGACCCGTACATCCTCCCGGCGGTCGAAATGTCCGGCGACACGGTCAACCGCGTCCGCCAGTGCATTTGCCGCCCGTTCCGGCAGTAACGCGAAGCAGTCGCGCGCAACCAGCAGCCTTGTTGGCTTGGCGCCGGTTGCGAAATCAGGCAGCAGAACCTGCCCCACGGCCTCCATCAACGCGCCGCCACGGGCGAACCAGCCGATGGTGTCGAAACAGGGCGCCAGGGGATGTACGCCGTCGACGGGGATGCGGTCCTGGGTCGTGCGGATGCCATGAATGCCGCAAAAACCAGCCGGCATGCGCACCGACCCCCCGGTATCCGAGCCCAGGGCGAAATCCACCAAACCGCCCGCCACCGCCGCCGCCGAACCCGATGACGATCCACCGGGAATACGCCCGGGCGCATTGGCGTTTACCGGCGTGCCGTAGTGGGCGTTCTGCCCGGTAATGGAAAATGCCATTTCGTCGGTCTGCGCCTTGGCCACCATGCGCGCGCCCGCCGCCAACAGCTTGGTTACGGCGGAGGCGGTGGTTTTTGCCGGGCCGTGGCTGGCCAGCCAGTCGGGACTGCCCGCACCCGTTGTGTGTCCGGCGATGTCATAGAGATCCTTGACCGCAAAGTTGAGGCCCGACAAGGGACCGTCACCCGTTGGCGCCAGGGCCACGGCGTCGTGTGTGATATAGGCGCCTAAATTCTCTTCCATGCGATCAGCCTCCAGCATTTCAGCCTTTTGTGGCCCCATGTTACACAGCTTTCGCCGCCCCTTCGACAATCTCTTGAAAAGCCACATGGATGCCGGCCTGTGTTGCCCGCAAACGCGCTTCCAATTGTTCCAGACTGGCTGTTTCGGTGACCCCCAGCATGGCCTTTACCAGGCCCCGCGGCGCCGTGGACGGATCAAAATCGCCACTCACCGCAACCCGGAACAATGCCATCAGGTCACGATACAGCCCCGATGCGGAAATTAGTTCATCTGCCCGCTCCCGGCTCAGATAACCGGCCCGGGCCAGCCTGGACAGCGCCGTACAGGTATTGGGATGCAACGGACCTCCGGCTTCGCCGTCTCCCGCCCCGCCGTGCAGGAGTTGTAGAAACTGCGCGATAAATTCGATATCCAACAGCCCGCCACGGACCATTTTTAACTCCCACGGATTGCTATTGGCGGCCCCCGCCTGCTTGACCAGCCGTTGCCGCATGGCCATCACATCCCCCGCGATCGCCTCTCGCTCGCGGGGCTGGCGCAAAACCGACCCGATGGTGCCACGCACCCGGTCCACCAAATCTTCCTGGCCCGCGATGACCCGGGCCCGTGTCAGGGCCATGTGTTCCCAGGTCCAGGCCTCGTTGCGCTGATAGTCGCCAAAGCCGTCAAAGCGGGTCGCCACCGGTCCCGAATTGCCCGAGGGGCGCAACCGCATGTCCACTTCATACAATTTACCCTCGGCCGTGGGCACGGTCATGGCGTTAATCAGACGTTGGCTCAGACGGGAAAAATACTGCTGTGCCGGCAGGGACCGCTGACCATCCGAGACCGCGTCGGGGTCGGGATAATCGTAGACAAAAATCAGGTCCAGATCGGATTCCGCGGTCAATTCGCGGCTGCCCAGCTTGCCCATGGCCAGAATGACCATGGCGCCACCCGCTATGACGCCGTGACGCTCCTGTTCGGCGAAGGCGGCGCTGACCTGGGGCAGCAGGGACGCCAGGGCGGCCTCCGCCAGATCGGCATAGCCGGCGCCGGAACGGTCGGCATCGATGGTCGCGCCCAGAATTTGCACGCCGATTTGGAATTTGCGCTCCTTGACATGGCGCCGGGTCAAATCCAGGACATCCTGAAAATCGACAGCCGTGTCCATCGCCGCCCCGAATTCGGCTTGCAAGGTCCGTAAAGTCGGCGGCGCGGCAAGGAATTCGGCGCTGATCATGGCGTCGACGACGGTGGAATTTTCCGCCAGATAATTGGCCAGGCGCGGCGCGCTGCCCATGATCTCGGCCAGTAGCTTCAACAATTGCGGCCGCGCCTTCAGCATGGAAAAAAGCTGCACGCCGGTGGGCAGGTTGGATAGAAAGCGGTCGAAGCGGCCCAGGGTGGCGTTGGGAGAGGCGGTATCGGCAAAGGCCTGCAGCAAGGCCGGCGTCAGCGCGGTCAACAACTCCCGCGCCCGGACCGAGCGCATGGCGCGGTAACGGCCGTGATGCCAGTTCCGTACCGTCTGGGAGGCGCCCTGGGCGGCTTCGAACCCCATGCCGGTCAGCATCTCCAGGGTATCGGGGTCGTCGTCCGTACCGGTGAAGATCATGTTGCCATCGCCCAGGCGGTCCGGCGCGGCATCGAACAAAAGGCCATGATGATGACGCACCCGGCCCAGATGGCGCAGCAACTCGGCCCGAAAATCCGCCGCTTGCGCATAACCCATGAAGGCGGCGATGTGGTCCACGCCGGATGCCGTCTTGGGCATGGTTTGGGTCTGTTCGTCGGCCACCATTTGCAGGCGATGTTCCAATTGACGCAAAAATTCATACGCCTCGGTGAGTTCCGCCGCGGCGATACCGTCGATCCAGCCGCCCGTGGCCAGGGCGTTCAAGGCCGCCACGGTGGCGGCAAGGCGCAAGCCGGGTTCCCGTCCGCCGGCGATTAGCTGTTGGGTCTGGGCGAAAAACTCGATATCCCGAATGCCGCCACGGCCCAGCTTGATATTGTGGCCCTCGACCGCGACGTCGCCATCGCCTTCGTGGCTGTGGATCTTGCGCATGATGGAGTGGATATCGGCAATCGCGGCATAATCCAGATTGCGGCGCCAGATGAAAGGCTGCAAGCGCTCGAGAAACCGGGCGCCGGCATCGAGGTCGCCCGCGACCGGGCGCGCCTTGATCATGGCGGCGCGTTCCCAGTTTTGCCCCAGGCTTTCGTAATATTGCTCCGCCGCGCCCATGGCCACGACAACCGGGGTGACGCCGGGATCGGGGCGCAGGCGTAAATCGGTGCGCAGGACATAGCCGTCCCGGGTGGGCAGCTGCAGCATTTTGACCAGGTCGCGGATCAGTCGGATGAAACAGTCCTGAGCCGTGCGCTTGCCCACATAGGGCGTGGCCTCGTCGTCGTAGAGTGCGATCAGGTCCACGTCGGAGGAATAATTCAGCTCGTTGGCGCCCAGCTTGCCCATGCCCAGCACCACCAGGCCCGAACCACGCTCCGGCCGCCGTTCATCCGCCAGATCCAGGTCGCCACGCCGTGCCGCATCGCCTAGCAGCCAGCGCACGGCGCCTCCGACCGCCTTGTCCGCGAACCGCGATAGCGCATCCGTGACCCGTTCCAAATCCCAGGCGCCGGAGATATCGGCAATGGCCACCAGGATCGCCACCCGTCGCCGGGCCAAACGCAGGTGCGCCATTGCCTGGTTCATCTCGCCGGCATCAGCCAATGCCAAGTCCAGCGCGGTTAGGATGTCGGAGAGATTTTGCGCCGGATCGTTGCGAAAAAGCCGGGGCAGAAAATCCGGGTCTGCTTGCGCCACCCGCCCCAGGAACGGACTGTTGCCAAAGACCGCGCGTAGCAGGCCGGTTGCGGTGGGATCGTCCCACGGGACCGCCGCCAGCGGCTGTGTATCCGTGCCGTCGGCTCCATCGCCTGCTTGGCGAAGTTCACTCAGAACAGCGGCGGCCCGGGCCTCGTCATGGGCCGTCGCGGTAAAATCTTCCGGATAGGGAAAGCCCGGTCTCGACATGAAAGCGCCACGCACCAAAACGATCTGGGAGTTCACCCGCCATAATAGCCGTCACAATTTGTCCGCGACAACTGGAATTGCGGGAATTGCGGGAATTGTGGGAATTGCGGGAATTACCAGATTTTTGGCGCGGCCGGGTCAGGCCATGTCGCGGACAACAAGCGCCGACCGCAAATCATCCATAGAGCCCAATATCTCCAGGATCGCCGCCGCGTTCCCACAGCGTGGCGCGGAGCTTGACCAGCGCCTGGCATTCAATTTGCCGCACCCGTTCCTTCGATATGCCGAGTTCGCGTCCCAACGATTCCAGGGTCATGCCGGTTTCGCGTAGGCGGCGCTGGCGGATGATGATTTGCTCCCGGTCATTCAACTGAGACACAGCCTCGTTCAACCATTTGGCGCGGGTGTTTGAATCGAATTGACTGCGGACGATCTCTTCGGGTCCCGGCCGTTCGTCAACCAATAGATCTTGCCATTCGCTCTCGCCATCACCGTTGATAACGGCGTTCAGGGAGCGGTCGGCGCCTGACAGACGGCCTTCCATGGCGCGGACATCGGCGACGGGAACCTTTAAGGCATCGGCGATCTTGGTATGGCCCTTGGCGTTCAACGGCCCGTCGGGGCGGTCCGCCAACTGAGCCCGCAATCGCCGGATATTAAAGAACAGCGTTTTCTGCGCCGCCGTGGTGCCGGTCCGCACAATGGACCAATTACGCAATATGTAATCCTGGATCGCGGCCCTGATCCACCAGCTGGCGTAAGTGGAAAAACGTACCTCGCGTTCCGGATCGAAGCGCTCGGCGGCCTGCATCAGGCCGACCGTGCCCTCCTGGATCAGATCGCCCATGGGTAAACTATAATTCCGGAACCGCGCCGCCGTCGCCACCACCAGACGAACATAGGCGTTGACCAGTTCATGCAACGCGGCCTCATCTTGTTGATCGCGCCAACGGCGGGCCAAGTCCCGCTCGTGCTCCCGCTCCAACAAGGGCGCCTTCATGGCCCGCTTGATAAAGCGCCGTCCGGCCTGTTGCGCTTCAATGGTGTCTAAATGGGCCATGCCAAATCCTCTTTACAAAGAAATCTACTCAGGCAATAATCTTAATGTAACTTATTTATAACATAAGAAAATTCATAATGGAATTAGAATTAGACGCATTCCAAAAATAGTTTTGGCAAGAAATAAGCTACTGATTGCAAATACTTATGTGAAATTCTAGAAATCCAGGCAAAATTTATGGCCTGGCTGGTATGCCGGGAATCGCAACGTAATAAATTTATGACAAAAAATTCAGCTCATGCCGGATTTCGCCAGCAATTATTCGCAGAGTTTGTACGCCGGTTCGGCGCGGCGCTATTCTGCTAGCGATTGCGGTTTTCAAATTCGGCGAATTCACCCATGAAGGGGGCGGCGATTTCGGCATTGATTTTGCAATCAAGAAAAACCGGGCCGGAAGGATCCCGCAGCATCTCCGCCGCCGCGGCCAAATCATCCAATGAGCGTATGGTCGCCACCTCGAAGCCAAAAGCGGCCGCGATGGGGGCAAAATCAACGTCGGGAAACAGAGATTTCGCCACGGGTTGCTGATGCGCCCTCAGTAGATGCAATTCGGCGCCATAAGCGCAATCATTCATCACGATAACCACCAACGGCAGGTCTTCCCGCGCCGCCGTTTCAAGTTCGCTCATGGTCATGACAAAACCGCCGTCGCCGATGAACAGCACCGTGGTGGCGTCCGGCCGGGCCTTGGCAACGCCCAGGGCGGTGCCGAAACCAAGACCGATGGAGGCGAACTCGTTGGTCAGCTTGAAATGACCGGGTCCAGGCGCCGAAAGATAGGGCACGACGCCGAGGAAGTTGCCGGCGTCATAAACCAGGTTGCGATTGGCCGGCAACAGGCGGTCCAGCTCCAGACCAAGGGAACGCGGATCGACGGTCCGCGCGGTATGGGCGGGTTGAAAGTCCTGGGCGATATCAAAGGCCGCGATGTCTTGGCGTATGGCCGCATCGTGAAACGGCTTTTCGCTTTCTGTCCGGTCCGCCACCGCCGCCAATATCTGCTCCGCCACCAACCTGGCATCGCCGACCACGGCTACGTCGGCTTCGGTCCAGCGCCCTATGCTGCCGCGCGCCCGGTCCACATGGATCAGCGGCACGGCGGGCAGGGAGGCGCCAAAACTCATGGTCAGAAAATTCAAACCGGCGCCGAAAACCAGCACGCAATCGGCCTGTTCAACATACCGCCGGGCCAGGGAATGGGAAAAGGAACCGATGATGCCCAGGTTATTGGGGTTGGAGCGAAACATATCCTTGCCGCGGGCCGAGGTGGCGAGCAGAGCGCCGGTCTTCTCCGCCAACGCCTCGAGCACCGGCCCGGCGCCCGCGTAATGGGCGCCCTGGCCGGCCATAATCAAGGGGCGCTGGCTGTTGGCCAGCAGGTCCGCCACCATGGCCACGGTTTGGGGCCGCGCCGGGGCCGGGGCCAAGGGCTCCGGCAAGACCGGGGCGGGATCATTGGGATTGATTGAAATATCCGATAACTGCACATCGGTCGGCAGATGCAGGGTGACGGCATGCCCCCCCATGGCCGCCCGAACGGCATCGGCCAGGGCGGCGCGGGCGCCCCGCGGCGAGGTTGGGAAAAAGGCCTGCAGCCCGGCCGCGGTCATCACGCCGCGGGAATTGAATTCCTTGTAATCGGGGCCGATGGTATTGATCGCGCCCCCGCCCACCGGCGCCTCGCCATAAATGATCAGGACCCTTGAGCCCGTGCGCCCGGCCATGACGGTCGCATGCAGTCCATTGGCGGCGGCGGGGCCCCGACCGATGATGGCGATGCCCAACCGGCCCGTGGTCGCGGCATAACCTTCCGCCATGGCGACGGCGCTGTTCTCGTGCCGCGCGCCGTGAAAATCCACGCCGATGACATCAAGCTCGGTCGCGAACATGGCCGTATCATCGCTCATCAGACCGAATACACAATCGATGCCCAAATTTTTGACGTCATGCGCCAAAGCCCGGTAGGTGGGCATGATTTGATCTGTCATGGTGGTTTCTCCGCTCCCATTGCCGTGAGACCGAGTATAGACTGACGCCCGGTCAACGCAAACCACGGCCTCGCAAATGTGCGTAGGGATGTAAAGGGTTCGGAAAATGAACGGCACGGCCAAACGCAAACCGATCTATCCGGTCAACAAATACCTTGAAGGCAACTATGCCCCGATCCAGGAGGAACGGGTCGTGGCCTTCGAGGAGATGACGGTGATTGGCGAGATGCCCACCGATCTGAATGGCGTCTATGTGCGCAACGGCCCGAACAACCAGCATCGGCCCTTGGGGAAATATCACCGCTATGACGGCGACGGCATGCTGCACGGCGTGCATTTCAAGGACGGCCGGGCGACGTACCGGAACAAATGGATCCAGACCGACTGCTTCAGGGAAGAGACCACCGCCCGCACGGCCCTTTGGGGCGGCATGTTGGACCCACGCCGGGCGGATCGGCCGGAGATGCCCCTGAAAGACACCGCGAACACGGATGTCGTCATGCATGCGGGCAAGCTGGTCGCCACCTGGTACATCGCCGGCGATCCCTACCTGGTGGATCCCCTCACCCTTGATGCCTTGGGGCAAGCGGACTTCAACGGCCAGCGGACAACGAAGATCTCGGCCCATTGCAAGACCGATGAAAGCACCGGCGATTTCGTCTTTTTCGACTACAACCGCGATTTTCCCTACATGCATCAAGGCGTGCTCGACAGCGCGGGCGGGTTGACCGCCTTCACGCCGGTGGAGCTGCCCGGCCCCCGCATGCCCCACGATATGTGGATCAGCCGCAAACATACCATCCTCCACGACCTGCCCCTGATCTGGGACGAGGAGGCCTACCGAAACGGCCGCGTGAAGCTGAAGTTCGAGGATACCTGGCCCACCCGTTTCGGCGTCATCCCCCGGCACGGCGCGGCGGATGAGATCCGCTGGTACGAGTTCGAACCCTGCTACATCCTGCATACCATCAATGCCTGGGAGGACGGTGACTGGCTGCACATGACCGGTTGCCGCATTCACCCGCACCATGACGCACAAGGTAATCCCGACCTATCCTCCATCACCACGATCATGGGCCGCCACGGCCTGGACGCGCGCCTGTATTTCTGGTCCGCCAACCTAAAGACCGGCGCCACCAAGGAGGGCATGCTGGACGATAAATGGAACGGGGAATTTCCGACCTGGAATAATTCCGCCATGGGCACGCATATGAAATATGCCTATTGCGCCAAGATCAATCACCACCCGGTGATCAATTTCCCCGGCCTGATCAAGTTCAACCTGGATACCGGCGCCTCGGAATACTATTCCGAGGGAGAGGGCTATACCTACAGCGAGGCGCCCTTCGCACCCGCCGACGATGCCACCGCCGAGGACCATGGCTATGTCATATCCTTCGTCCGCAATGGCGCGGCACAACAATCGGAAGTCCATATTATCGACGCCCGGAACTTCGGCGCTGGTCCGGTTTGCAAGCTGGTCCTGCCGGTCCGTGTGCCCGAGGGTTTCCACGCCACTTGGGCCCGGGGCGATCTTTTGCAGGAGCTATAGCTAATGGAAGTCTGGACAACGGGCGCGGCCTCGCCGCGCGGCATCGTCAAGCTGGCCCGCACGGTGGAGGAAAACGGCTGGGACGGACTGGCCGTGGTGGATTCACAGAATTTGTCGGGCGATCCATATGTCTCGCTGGCCATGGCGGCGACGGTGACCGAACGCATCGGCCTGGCCACGGCCGTGACCAATTCGGTGACCCGCCATGCGGCGGCGACGGCCACCGCAATCGCCTCGGTGCAGCGGGTGGCGGAGGGCCGCGCCGTGCTGGGTATTGGCCGGGGCGACAGCGCCCTGGCGCATCTGGGCCGGGCGCCGGGCAGGGTCGGGCATTTCGAAACCTACATGCGGCATCTGCAAGCTTATTTGCGGGGCGAGGCGGTACCGTTCGACGAGATCGATATTCCTCTCGACGTGGCCCCGCCCATGTCCGATTTGCATCTGCACGATGCACCCACCGAGAGCCGCATCGCCTGGATCGCCGGCACCGAGAAAGTCCCGGTGGAAGTGGCGGCGACCGGGCCGCGGGTCATCGGCATCGGGGCCTGCCATGCGGAGCGGGTGATGTTCACCCTGGGCGCCGATCCGGACCGTCTGGCCTGGGGTATCGAGGTGGCCCGTCAGGCGCGGCGGGCGGCCGGTTTGGAACCCGATGGCGTGGCCTACGGCGCCTATATCAACCTGGCCTGCCACGACGATATTGCCGCCGCCCGGGATCTGGTCCGCGGCGGCCTGACCACCTTCGCCCGCTTCAATGTCATGCATGGGCGCACCATGGGGCCGTGGTCCGAGGCGGCGCGGGCCGCCCTGCATACCCTGGTCAGCAACTACGACATGAACAAACATACCCAGGCGGATTCGCGCCAGGCCGGCACCCTGACCGAAAGCTTCATCGACCATTTCGCGGTGGTCGGCACACCGGAGCAATGTCTGGAGAAACTGCATGCCCTGGCCGGCCTCGGCCTGGACAAGATCGTCATCGGCGGCCGCCTCGCCCTATCGCAAAACCCCGACGCCCCCCGCGCCATGGAGCTGCTTGAGCAACAGGTCCTGCCCGGCTTACGGTGATGTCCTCTTGGCCGGCGTTGCGTTGCGGTGCTGGCGCAGCATCACCACGGCAACGACCGCCGCCGGCAAGCCAATGGCCAGATAAGCGGCCTGATAGCCGAAGGGGAAGTACAAGGCGCCAAACAGCAGGGGCGAGGCGACCTGGCCGGCGGTACCGAACGCCAAGACCCCGCCGGTCAAACGCCCGACCGCGCCGTCGGGGGCGAGGCGGGCCACTTCCGACAGCAGAACGCCATGCCAGGACAATGCGGTCATGGCGATGACGACACAGACGGCGGAAACCTGCCACTGCGCCCAGGCCGGAGAGAACGCGCCCATGGCGGCGGTCGCCACCGCCATGACCGCCGCCAGGATGCCCAGTAAAGGGCGGGCCGGCAGTATGGTCGAGGCGACAAGCCCCCAAAATATCCGCGCCGGCACCGCGACCAGGGTGGTCAGGCCCAGAACCGCGCCCGCCTCCACCACCCCGTAGTGCAGTTCCTCATACAGATAGACCACCGTGAAATTGGTAAAGATCGCCTGCAGGCCGACAAATACGAAGGCCGCCATGGCCATGCCGCGCAAGTCAGGCTCCCGCAACACGATGCGCACCGTCTCCCTGACATCGCCAAAGGCCAGTTTTTGACGTGGGTTCCGGTCCTTGTCGAATTTCGCGCGGCAGGGTTCCAGCCCGATTGCGATCACCAGGCAAACGCCCGCGGTGACCAGCACGGCGGCCTGCCAGCCGATCCAGACCGACAGGGGCAGCACCAGGGCACCGGCGATGGCGATGCCCGCGGGCACCCCGGTCTGTTTGATGGAAAAGATGAACGGCGCCATTCTTGGGGGTGCATATCGGGCCAGAATTTCCGAGCTGGCCGGCGTGGCGGACGTCGAACCCGCGCTGATCAGCACCGCCCCCAACGCCAGCATCACAATTCCGGTCCAATAATCGAGGCCCGCCAGGGCGGCCAGACCGAGGCCCAGCGCCATGAGCACGCCGCCCAACTGGCTCATGCGGAGGGCGCCGAAACGAATGATGAATGTGCCGCACCCGGCCATGACCAGCACGCCGACACAAGCGAATACCCAGGTATACACCAAGACCGCCTCGGACGCGGTGCCCAGGGCGATGGCGATGGTGGGAAACAGTACCGGAATGGCGGTTTTGGCCACGGTCGCCATGGTCTGCTGGATCAACATGGCGACGACGGCGAGTAAAAGCAGGGGCACGGTATTTTTCTTAGCTGCGGACGGGACCTCACTCAGCTTACGGGCAAAGTCATGGGAAACTCAAATGGCAAAAATGCGCCTGTTCCGCCGTCAGACCGTCGCTCTTGCCATCGGCCAAAAGCGGCAGAGGCGGGATTATCAGGCAAATTAGAAGAGACATCATGAATTTGAACATGACGGCGTGGTCTCCGTGGCGCAGGTTGCGATCCGGCAGCCTAACACCCAGCTATTGACGAATTGTTGGGCTGTTTTCGGTGCTTCACATCCGAACATCTTTGGTCTATATACGATGGTAATCGGCTGGTAATGCTTGGCGAATGGTTATACACGCCTAGCTTTTCGGGCTTTTGAATTGTTATTTGAATGATCATTGGATCATCGGAATTCGGCTTCTAAGGGGCTGAATTCCGCGGAAATTGAAGGAGAAGACCACTGGTACAGGTCAGTGTTCGCGACAATAATGTTGATCAGGCGCTTCGGGCCCTGAAAAAGAAATTGCAGCGCGAAGGTGTCTTCCGCGAAATGAAAATGCGGAAGTATTTTGAAAAGCCGTCGGAACGCCGGGCCCGTGAAAAGGCCGAGGCGGTGCGCCGGGCGCGTAAATTGGCCCGCAAGCGGGCTCAGAAGGAAGGCTTGCTTTAACGCCAAGCCTTTCAATTCCTTTTTGCGGCCGTGCCGGTACTCTGCCGGCCGTTTTCCCAGTTGACGAACAGTCCCGCGATTTTGTCGCCACGGCTTCAGCGTGACGCGGTATGCTTCGATGGGTGCCGGTATTGCCCGGGCATTCATGAGCGCGCTTTAGCCCAGCCATGACCGCGATTACCCAGGACGCTAACACCCTCACAACCTTCCGCCGTTGGGCCATTCTGTTTTCAGTCACCCTGGCGACGACGCAATATGCCATGGCCATTCTGGTCGTCTCGGTTGTGCTGCCGCAAATGCAGGGCTCCTTGTCGGCAACCCAGGATGAAGTTGCCTGGGTCATGACATTCAACATTCTGGCGACGGCGGTGATGACGCCTATGTCCGGCTGGTTGGCGGCGCGGTTCGGACGGCGCCGGGTCATGCTGGGCAGCATGGCGGGCTTTACCGTGGCGACCATGTTTTGCGGCCTGGCCACCAACTTACCGGTACTGGTGTTATTCCGCATCGCCCAGGGTACTTTTGGCGCGCCCTTGATCCCATTGGGCCAGGCCATCGTTTTGGATAGTTTCCCCAGACATCAACACAGCATGGCGACATCGGTGTTCGGAATGGCGGTGGTCGTCGGGCCCGGGATCGGGCCCCGGCTGGGGGGGTGGCTGGCGGAAGATTTTGGCTGGCAGGCTGCGTTCTTCATGTTCCTGCCCTTTGGCGTTATTGCCCTGGTGGGCTTGTCCCTGTTTCTTACGGACAAGGGGCGGCAACGCGGCGTGACCCTGGACTGGACCGGGTTCCTGACCTTGTCGGTTGCCGTTGTTGCCTTGCAGTTGATGCTGTCCCGGGGCCAACGCCATGACTGGTTCGAAAGCCCAGAGATTATCATCGAGGCGGTGCTGGCGCTGATCGCCATCCACCTGTTCATTGTTCACAGCCTGACCGCGCGGCAGCCGTTCTTGAACCCGCGTCTGCTGCTGGACCGTAATTTCGTGATCGGCCTGATCATCGTCGGAATTTACGGTATGTTGAATTTTACGCCCATGGTGCTGTTGCCGCCCATGCTTCAGGGATTGCTGGGCTATCCCGACAGCGTCATCGGGGTGCTGTTGGGTTTGCGCGGCGTGGGCGCCATTTTTGGCTTTTTCGTCGCCATGTTCATCTCGCGCCTGGACCCCAGGATCGGCATGACCATTGGCTTCTTGATGCAGGTTGCCTCGGGCCTGCATATGTCCAGCTTTGATATTAATGTCACCATTATGGACGTCGGCTTCAACTCTCTCCTGCAGGGTCTGGCGATCGGCATTATCTGGGTGCCATTGACGGTGGCCGCCTTCGCCACCCTGGATAACAAACACCTGGCGGAAGGTTCAGCGGTCTATCATTTGCTGCGAAATCTGGGCAGCGCCGTCTTCATTTCCCTATCGATTACCGTGGTGATAATTTCCACTTCATCGAATTATGCCGGCATCAGCGAAGCGATCTCCGACTATAATAAAATCCTGACCTTGCCCTGGTCCGTGGGCGCCTGGAGCACGGACAACGCCAAAGGTCTGGCCGCCCTCAGCGGCGAAATAGGGCGGCAAGCTGCCTTGATCGGCTATATCAATGCTTTCAAGGCCTATACGCTGGCGAGCCTGGCTGTTTTACCTTTGATTGCATTGGTGCGAATACCGAAATCACAATAGGGGTCAAACTGTCGGAATTCTTTACACATTTGCCAGGGGTCCAATCTTAAGCCTTTGATTTATATACCTTGAGATTACTGGCATGATATTTGCATCCTAAAACCAAGTGGGTCGTGTCCGTCGCCCAGACGTTGAACTGGCGTGGCAAATTGGGCACAATATATGTTTCGAGATGTTGGAGTAATGCATGGCAATTGACAGAGGCTCGCCGCGGCGCACATCGGACCGCCGTGGCAACGACCGCCGGCAGCGCGACCTAGGTGCGCCGAATGAGGGCGAACGTAGACTGGGCAGCCGCCGCACCAAAGAGCGCCGCGGGGCGGACGAACGACGCGATTAAAAAGGCCGTCGCCGTTCGATTATCTTCAATTGGAATAATACCGCTCGACGCAATCGGGGCGCCCATTTACGTGGACGCCCCGGCGTTTCTGTTTGGCCTTACTGTCTTCTGGGTTATGCGACCTCGAACAGGCCGGCCGCGCCCATGCCGCCGCCAATGCACATGGTGCAAACCACAAATTTGGCGCCCCGGCGTTTGCCTTCGATGAGGGCATGGCCGACCATGCGGGCCCCGCTCATGCCGTAGGGATGGCCGATGGAGACGGCGCCGCCGTTGACGTTCAGGTTTTCGTCGGGGATGCCAAGGCGGTCGCGGCAATACAGCACTTGCACGGCGAAAGCTTCGTTCAGCTCCCACAGGCCGATGTCGTCGACGGTCAGGCCATTGCGTTCCAACAACTTCGGAACCGCGAAGACCGGGCCGATGCCCATTTCGTCGGGTTCGCAACCGGCAACCGCCAAACCACGATAGATGCCGAGGGGTTGGATATTGCGCTGTTCGGCCAGTTTCGCATCCATGACCACGGCCGCCGAGGCGCCATCGGATAGCTGCGAGGCATTGCCGGCGGTGATGACGCCGCCGTCAAAAACCGGCTTCAGCCCAACCAGGCCTTCCAGATTGGTCGAGGGACGGTTGCCTTCGTCCTTGTCCAAGGTGACTTCTTCTTCCGTAATGTCGCCGGTCTCCTTGTTGGTGACCTTTTTGATCGACGTCATGGCGACGATTTCGTCATCGAACTTGCCGGCCTGTTGCGCCGCCGCCGTGCGCATCTGGCTTTGCAGGCCATAGGCATCCATATCGTCGCGGCTGACCGAATAACGCTCGGCCACGGTTTCCGCCGTGTTCAACATGGCCATGTAAATATTCTTGGACTGGTCCGTGACGGATTTGTTGGCATGTACATTCATGTTGCCGTTCTGCACCATGGAAATGGATTCAACGCCACCGCCGATGCAGATCGGCATGCCATCATCCATTACCTGCTTGGCGGCGGTGGCAATGGCCATCATGCCCGAAGAACATTGCCGGTCCAGGGTCATGCCGCTGACACCCACCGGCAGGCCGCCGGCCAGCAGGCTTTGCCGCGCCGTGTTGTTGCCCGTCGTGCCTTGCTGCAGGGCGCAACCGATGATCACGTCGTCAACCTCGCCTGGGTCAATGCCGGCGCGGGCCACCGCATGTCTGATGGCATGGCCGGCCAAGGCCGGACCTTCGGTGTCGTTGAAGGCGCCGCGATAGGCTTTACCGATCGGGGTGCGGGCGGTGGAAACAATGACGGCTTCTCTCATGAGGGGATCTCCTGACGTTGGGCAAAATTCCATATCTCGATCATTGCGGCAATATAGTCATGCCGCCCGCTCCACGCCAACCACCAAAATGCGTTTATCCGGCCGGCGTTCATCCGACCAGGAAGGGCAGCAGAATATCATTGATGGCGGGCGGATCCTCCAGCAATCCCATATGTTTCAGGTCCGGCACAATGGCGAGGTGGGCGTGGGGGATCGCCCGGGCCATGCGCTGGGCCATGGCCGGCGGACTGCCACTGTCGCCGGCGCAGGTCAGCACCAGGGCAGGGCATCTGATCGCCGGCAATTCGGCGGCAAGGGCCCGATCGCCATAGACCAGCACGCGGTAGACCTCTGGGTAGACCGCTGGATCATTGGCGTGCATCCAGCCTCTCACCTGATCGATGAGGTTCGGCTGGCACTTGGTGAATTCAGCCGTGAACCAGCGCGCCAGCGCCGTCTCCACCGTCGCTGCGTGACCATCCTCCCAGGCAATCCGCAGCCGTTCGATCATACCCGCCCTCTCCCCGTCGTCGCGGTCAAAACCGGTATTGAGGACCGCCAGGCGGTCAACGCGGAGGGGGTGGTCAAGCGTGAAAGCCTGGGCGATCAGCCCGCCGAGGGAAAATCCGACCAGATGGCAGCGTTCAATCTCCAATCCATCCAGCAGCCGCGCCAACTGATCAACAAAATCGGCCAAGACATAAGGTCCCGGCCGCGCCTGGCTTGCGCCATGGCCCAGCAGATCGTAGCGCACCACCTTGAATTGCTGCTCCAACGGGGCCAGTTGCCCGCGCCACATCGCCAGGTTCAGGCCCATCCCGTGTACCAGCACCACGGGCGAGCCAGCGCCGGAAATGACGGCCATGGTGCCGTCATTTCGGATGCCGTCAGCCAACGTTGCCGCCGGCCATGGCCGCGATGACCTCGTCATGGCTCTCGACCCAACCGAATTTCATGGCGAAATTGCGCAAGGTGGCGCGATGCAGCTCTCTATCGAACGACGAGACGGCGTCCGAGACAAGCGTGGTGGGATAGCCATGGTGGAAGGCTTCCCGCCCGGTTTCCTCGACGCAGATCTGGCTCACCGTGCCGGTGATAACCAATGAACCGATATCCATTCTGACCAACTCGTCCCCGAGATTGGTGCCGTGGAAGGCGCCATAGCCGTATTTCTCGATGATCAGATCATCCGGGTGGGGGCGAAGTTCGTCGATCACCTCGGTGCAGTCCAATTCCAAATTCAGATCCGGATAGTGGCGGGCATGGCCGCGCCAGCAGCATTTGGTGGGCGGCGCGCACTCGGGCGACCAGTTCCAGCTTAGGTTCGGGCTCTGGCGGGACAGGAATTTGGTATAGATCACCGGGCGGCGCGGAAGGCCGCGATCAGGGCCAAGTGGGCCGGGACGGTGCCAAGGGCATCGGGCACCTCCAACGGGGCATCCCGGCGGACAAAATCGTTCTGCATATCAACGATCAACAGCGCCGGGTTCCGGTATGGATTTGTCTGCTCCGTCATATCGCCGCCCTTCGATAATTTCCTAGAGCATGTTCTTTTTAAACATGCTCGGACTCTTAAGAAAAGAGCAATTGAACCAATCACTTGGGTCGCGCCAAATACGTCTTGGACGACACCGTTAATTGAAAATTGCTCTTGCCGGTTAGGATAGCGTTAGAATGACGGCAAAACCAACTTGAGTGGCGGCGGGAGGAACGGCAATGGTGGAATTCGACTATATTGTGATCGGGGCGGGTTCCGCCGGTTGTGTTCTGGCCAATCGCCTGACCGTGCCGCCCTTGTCCCGGACCCTGTTGCTGGAAGCGGGCGGCCCGGACCGTAATATCTGGATCCATGTGCCCGTCGGCTTCACCAAAACCCTGAACGACCCGGCCGTGAACTGGTGTTTCGAGACGGAGCCCGAGGACGGCACGGAGAACCGGAAAATTCCCATTCCCCGGGGCAAGGTCCTGGGCGGTTCCTCCTCCATCAACGGCATGCTGTATGTGCGTGGCCAGGCCCAGGACTATGATACCTGGGCTCAAATGGGCAACCGGGGCTGGTCATACGACCAGATCCTGCCGTACTTCAAAAAGTCGGAGAAATTTGAGCGCGGCAGCAATGAACTGCGCGGCGGCGGCGGTCCCATGAACGTCGCCGACATGCGGGAATTCAACAAGCTTTTGGACGCCATGATCGAGGCGGGAGGTCAGGCGGGCCATGGCATCAACCCCGATTACAACGGCGAGAAACAGGACGGTTTCGGCTATTATCAAGTGACCCAGCGCAATGGCCGCCGCCACAGCACGGCGCGGGCCTTTCTGGCCCCGGCCTCCCATCGGGCCAACCTGCGGGTAGAGACCAATGCGGTCGCCGCCCGGCTGCTGATGGAAGGCAAGCGGGTGGTTGGCGTGGAATACAAAGTGGGCGAGGAAACCCGGCAGGCGCGCGCCACCAGAGAGGTCATTCTCAGCGCCGGGGCCGTGCAATCGCCCCAGTTGTTGGAATTGTCCGGCATCGGCCGGCCGGAATTGTTGCGGGACCTTGGCATTGAAGTCCGCCATGAGCTGCCCGGCGTGGGTGAGAATTACCGCGATCACTATATGACGAGGATCAATTGGCGGGTCCGCAATGCCACCACGCTGAACGAACAGAGCCGGGGCTGGCGCCTGGCCCTGGAAGTGCTGAAATACGGCATCGCGCGGCGCGGCATGCTGACCTATACGGCCGGAATCGTGCATGGCTTTGTCCGCAGCCGGCCGGAATTGGCGACGCCGGATGTACAGTTCCATGGCGCCCATGCCAGCCATTCGGGCGGCAAGGACCGCACCTTGGATGCCGAACCGGGCATGACCCTGGCGGCCTGTCAACTGCGCCCGGAAAGCCGGGGTTCCATACATATCCGCGACCAGCGCGCGGGCAGTGAACCGTCGATCCGGCCCAATTTTCTGGCCGATGAGATCGACCGCGCCGCCTTGATCGCCGGCCTGCGCATCGCCCGCGACATCGCCAGCCAACCGGCGCTAGCGCCCTATGTTGATTTCGAGATGCTGCCGGGACCGGATGTCCAGTCCGATGACGAATTGCTGTCCTACGCGCGCGCCACCGGCTCCACGGTCTACCACCCCATCGGCACCTGCCGCATGGGCCCCGACGCCGACGTCGCCGCCGTGGTCGACGACCGCTTGCGGGTGCGCGGCCTGGAAGGCCTGCGCGTCATCGATGCCTCCATCATGCCGACCCTGGTGTCCGGCAACACCCACGCGCCAACGGTCATGATCGCCGAAAAAGGCGCGGAGATGATTCTTGAGGACAAGGCGGGGTAGTGGCCACCATGCACACACCCAGATCCAAAAACGACTCTAAAACTGAACCGTAAATACGATGGGCTTTCGCTAAGAGAACCGGGGCAGTTTTTGCACGACGCGCTGCCCCGTGCCGATGCCTATCTTGACCACGTCTCCGCACCGCCAAAATTATAGGAGTTCCCATGCCAGATTATCTCGATTGCCGTGGCCATGTTCTCAACACCCACAATGCCGACGCGGCCAAGGCATTTGATGCCGGCATGCGCGGTTTTATCACCTGGCGCACGGATGCCATTGCCCTTCTGGACGCGGCAATGGCGGCGGATCCTGAATTTATCCTGGCCAAACTGGCCAAGGGCTGGATCTTGCAGACCGCCCGCACCACGGCATTCTGGCCGCTGATCAAGGACTTGTTGGCCCAGGCCGCGCCGTTGATGGAGAATTGCGATGACCGGGAACTGGCCTATTTTGATAGCCTGACGGCGGCGGTCAATGGCCGCGGGGTGGAGGCGGCCACGGTTTTGGAGGCGATGCTGGTCAAATACCCCACCGAATTGCTGGCCCACCGCCTGGTGCAGTTTGAATTATTCTGGAACGGCAGGGCCGGCTGGATGCGGGATATTGCCGAACGCGCCGTGCCGGCCTGGTCGGAAGACACGGCTGAATTCGGCTGCTTCCAATCCGTGCGGGCCTTTTCCAGCGAAGAAGCCGGCGATTATGAGCATGCCGAACGTTGCGGCCGCCTCGCCGTGGAGATTGAGCCAACGGATGTCTGGGGCACCCACGCGGTGGCCCATGTCCACGCCATGCAGGGTCGTGTCGATGATGGCGCCGCCTGGCTGGAAGGCCTCAGCGGCAATTGGGGCGCGGCGAACCAAATCGGGCATCATCTGTGGTGGCATCTGTGCCTGATGCTGCTGGAGCAGGGCGACAATGACCGAGCCTTGGATCTGGTCACGGCCCAGGTTCGAAATCCCACGTCGCCCCTGGTCCAGGCCATGCCCGCCGCCACGATCGATTTGCAGAATGTCGCCTCGCTTTTGCTGCGGTTGGAACTGCGCGGTGTCGATGTGGGCGACCATTGGGGCATTTTGGGGGAGATCTGCGCCGGGCGCACGGACGACCATGCCAATCCGTTCTCCTCGGCCCATGACATGATGGTCCTGGCGGCCACCGGGCAATTCCAGGCGGCGGATCGACTACTGGATAATATTCGCGATTTCGCGGCCACCGCCGAAGGTGGCCTGGCCACCGCCTACCGTGCCGCGGGCATTCCACTTTGTGAAGCCATGCTGGCCCACCGAAGGGAAGATTATGACCGCGTGGTGGCCTTGATCTCGCCCATCCGCCATGATCTGCCCCTGATCGGCGGCAGCCATGCCCAGCGGGATTTGTTCTATCAAATTCTGGCCGATGCGGCCCATCGCGCCGGACGCGGTGAACTCATCCCCCTCTATTTCGATGATATCCGCCGCCTCGGCTTCGATCACGTGGCACAGCGTACGCTCTATCGGGATATGTCCGCTGGTCAGGCAGCCTGATCAATATTTAGATTGGCCTAAAGGTCGGCGGACTCCGTGGACATTACTGTAGGTAATTTTCGAATTCGCTTGCCCGCGATTTTCTGTGCGGCCAGCAATTCATATTGTGTTTGAAGATTCATCCAGAACTGGGGGTCGGTATTGAACCAATGGCCAAGCCGAAGCGCGGTATCGCCCGTGACCGCGCGTTTACCATTGATAATCTGACTCATCCGATTGGGCGGCACATCGATTTGCCGCGCCAATTCGGTGGGCGATACGCCAATTTCGGCGAGCTCTTCCCTCAGAACTTCCCCAGGATGAACGGCATGGTGTAGCATTGGCATTTCCCTATTTAGAACAATTTTCAATTATTCAGAGTCACCCAAGACGAATTTGGCGCGACCCAAGTGATTGGTTCAATTGATCTTTTATTAATAATCCGGGCATGTTTAAAAATAACATGCTCTAGTGATGATAGTCTGCAATTTCCACATTGGACGGACCTGGTGCGCCCTGTGGCCATTCAAAGCAAAGTCGCCATTGCCTGTTGATGCGAACACTGTATTGGCCTTTTCGATCACCACTCAATGTCTCCAGCCGATTGCTCCGTATTGCGCGGAGAACGTCGACCGAAGTCGCGGCATGCAATATAGCCAACCGCCGCCCCGCCTGCTCAGCGAAACCTTGAAACGCCTTGACAAATTCGCCTCTGGCAAACCGTTCCGTCCGTCTATCGCGGAAGCTGACAATCATGTGTGGCAAAATTGACGATGTACGTCAATCGAATATATCAAGGGGCAATAACGACGTGAGTTAGATCAGAGACAATATAGCTTGGGCAAACTCTTCCGGTGCTTCCTGGGGCAGATTATGGCCGACGCTGGGGACGACCTCCCGCCGGTAGGGGCCGGTGAAGAAGCGTTCGTGTCCGGCGCAGCCATTTGGCGAGATGACGCCGTCTCCGCCGCCGTCCATGGCCACCGTGGGCACGGATATCAACGGGCGTTCGGCCAGGCGGGCCTCGATCTCCTCCACCGCCTCGTCGCCGGGCACCAAGGCATAGCGATGGCGGTATGAATGGATCACCACCTCGACAAAATCCGGGTTCTCGAACGAGACCGCCGAACGGTCATAGGTGGCATCGTCGAATTGCCAGTTCGGGGACCAGAGCCGCCATAACAGTTTGCAGTAAGGATGGCGGTTCGCCTCCAGCCCGGCCCGGCCCCGCTCACTATGAAAATAATATTGATACCAGAACTTGTGCTCCATATCGGGCGGCGCCGGGCGTCCCGAACTGGCAATATTCTGGATGTTATAGCCGTTGCAGCTGACCAGTCCCGCGACCCGCTCGGGCCACAGGGCGGCGACAATGCAGGCAGCCCGTCCACCCCAGTCATAACCGCCCAGCACGGCGGACCGTATGGCCAGGGCGTCCATCAGCGCCCGCAGGTCGTTGCCCAACACCGCCTGCTGGCCGGAGCGCGGCGTATCCGCCGAACGAAATCGTGTCGGACCATAGCCGCGCAAATAAGGCACGATGACCCGGCAACCGGCCGCCGCCAGACGCGGCGCCACCTCGTCATAGGCCCGGATGTCGTAGGGAAAGCCGTGCAGCAAAATGACCACAGGGCCATCTGCCGGGCCATCTGCCGGGCCATCCTTCGGTGCATGCTCCTCGTAGGCGACGTGCAGGGCGCCGGCGTCTATCGTCTTGATATCCATGGCTCGGTCCTAATTCAATTCCTGGATCAGGGTGATGATATTGCGTCCGTCTTCGCGGCGGTAGCGGGCGCCGTGTACCAAATTTCGGACCAGGTGAATGCCGAGGCCGGCGATTTCCCGCTCCTCGATGGGCAGCTCCATATTGGGCGTCACGGCACCAAGGGGGTCGAACGGTATGCCGTCATCGGTGATGGTCACGCTAAGCCGTGCGCCCTGGCGCGCCATCGCGATGTCTATTTCATGGCGGCCCTGGTCCGGGAACCCATAGAAGATGATATTGGACAGCATTTCATCGAATATCAGGCAGAAACGGCTGATGACGTCGGGCGGCACGGCGCACGACGCGGCAAAGCTTTCAAACTCGCCGATGACCGTGGTGATCTCGGTCAGGTCGTTTACGATCACGATTTGCCGTTCGGCGTGCGCTTCCGTCATACCAATATGTTCAATGCCGTATCGGGTGCGGCGTTCCCTCGACAACGGATCGGCCGCGCCGGCAAGCTTAGAGCAATTCCGCTCTAATGTGAATCGTGACATGCTCCACGGCCAAACGGCCCTCTGGGCAATTGTCCGGGATCAGGTAAGATATGCGGCAATGAACAAAATTTTGAATGCGGGAGAGATACGGCATGAAAAAGCGTGTGATGGTGCAGCTGGCGATCAGCGACGGCATAAAATCCGTTTTTGACGGGCGGGACGACATCGAGGTGGAGCAGTTCAGCGAACTGAGCGAAGACAATATTTTTCAACATATCGGCAACTACGATGCGGCCATCACGGGCGGCGCGGCTTTTACGCCGCGCCTGATCGAGGCGGCGAGCAAGTTGAAAATTCTCTCCCGGTTTGGCGTCGGTTATGACGCAGTCAATGTTCCAGCCTTGACCAAGGCGGGCATCCCCCTGTCCGTCGCCGGCATCGCCAACTCGGTGACGGTCGCTGAACACGCCGTGTTTTTCATGCTGGCCCTGGCCAAGCAGGCCTTTCTCTATGACCGGGAAACACGCAAGGGCAATTGGGCCGTCCGCTTTGAGCAACCGGCCTTCGATCTGGCGGGGCGCACGGTCATGGTCATGGGCTTCGGCAGGATCGGGCGGCGTCTGGTCAACCGCCTCGTCGCCATGGAGATGAACGTTCTGGTGCACGACCCTTACGTGGTGCAGGACGGCATCCGCACCGCCGGCGCCACGCCCGTGGATGACTGGCGGGCCCTGTTGGGAGAGATCGATTTCCTCTCCATCAATTGCATGAAGAATGAAGAGACCACCGGCATGGTCGCCGCCGCCGAGTTGGGCGCCATGAAAAAAACCGCTTATGTGGTCAATACCGCCCGTGGCGGCATCATCGAAGAGGCGGCGTTGTATGACGCCTTGAAAGCAAACGTCATCGCCGGCGCCGGGATTGACCCCTTCGTGGTGGAGCCGGCCACGGCGGACAATCCGTTGTTCGAACTGGACAACATCATTGTCAGTCCCCATTCGGCCGGCGTCACGGAGGAATCCATCTTCCGCATGGGACAAATCGCGGCGCAGAATGTGGTTGATTGTTTTGACGGCAAGCTGGACCCCGCCAATGTGATCAACGTGGAGGTCCTGGAATAGCCCAATGGTAACGCCCACGAAGGAGCTGGCGGGCCAGGTCGCCCTGGTCACCGGCGGGGCCCTGAATATCGGCCGGGCGATCTGTCTGGACCTGGCCGACGCGGGCGCGGCCGTGTGTATCAATGCCCATAGTTCCGATGCTGCGGCCAATGAATTGGCGGCCCGGATCGTGGATGCGGGCGGCCAGGCCTTTGTTCATATGGCCGATGTCACGGATGAAGACGCGGTGGGGGACATGGTGGCGGCGGTCGTGGCCCGCCATGGCGGCCTGAATATTTTGATCAACAATGCCTCCTTCCGCGCCCTGGCGCCTTTGGCGGAGTTGGATTTGGCCCGCTGGCGCCAGGCCCAATCGGTCACGGTGGAAGGCAGCTATCTCTGCGCCCGCGCCGCCGTGCCCCACATCACCAATGCCGGCCGGGGCAGCATCATCAACATCGGCGGCGTCGCGGCCTATATCGGCGTCAAGGACCGTCTGCACGCCGCCACCGCCAAGGGCGCCATTTCGGCCATGACGCGGTCGTTGGCGCAGGAAGTGGCGGGTACCGGCATTACCGTGAACTGCGTGGTCCCCGGCGTCATCGATACCGTGCGCGGCGCCTCCGCCGGGAAACTGCCCCCCGGCGTCGGCGCCAACAATCTGATCGGCCGCAAGGGCAAGCCGGAGGAAGTCGCCGCTCTTGTCCGGGCGCTCTGCGGTCTGGCGGGCCGTTTTGTCACCGGTCAGGTGGTCCACATCAACGGCGGCATGTATCTGGGAGCCTGAACCTCATGCGTAAAGCTTTCCCCAAGAGGGGCGCCGACTGGCCGGCCCTGGAAACCGAGATGAACCAGATGTCGGGGGACGACATCGACTGGCGCCGGGGCCGGGCGCCGTTGTATGTCTTTCATGGCAGCGACAGCGCCCATGAAGTCGGCCGTCAGGCCTTCATGAAGTATTTTTCGGAGAACGCACTGGGCGGCCGGCGGGCCTTTTTCGGCCTCAAGCGCATGGAGGACGAGGTGGTGGAGATGGGCTTGGATCTATTCCAGGCCCCGGACGGCGCCGTCGGCAATCTCTCCACGGGCGGCAGCGAGAGCATCTTCATGGCGGTCAAGGCCTGCCGGGATTGGGCCCGCGCGCAACCCCGGCTGCATGAACCCTTTAATATTGTCGCGCCTTTTTCGGCCCATGCGGCCTTCAACAAGGCGGCCGACGTGATGGATCTTGACGTGCGCCGCCTGGATACGGGCACGGGCCGCCGCGCCGATGTGGCGGCCATGGCCGCCGCCATCGATGACGGCACCATCATGCTGGCGGGTTCAGCGCCATGTTTTCCCCATGGCGTCATAGACCCCATAACCGAGCTCGGCGCGCTGGCCCTTGAGCGCGATATCTGGCTCCACGTGGATGCCTGCGTGGGCGGCTATGTGGCGCCGTTTTTTCAACGCCTGGGCCGCGACATACCTGGCTTCGATTTCGCCGTGCCCGGCGTCCGCACCATTTCCGCCGATCTGCACAAATTCGGCTTTTGCCCCAAACCGGCCTCGACCTTGTTTTATCGCTTTGCCGGGGACCGGGAGCGGGGCCTGTTCCATTTTGATCAATGGCCCAACGGTCAATTCAGCACCGCAACCCTGTCGGGCACCCGGGCGGGCGGCGCCGTGGCGGCGGCCTGGGCGGTCATGCATCATCTGGGCGTGGACGGCTATACGGCAATCGCAGGCGAACTGGCCGCCATGACCGATGGCTATGTGGCCGGGATCAAGGCCATTGACGGCTTGCACATGCTGGCCGAGCCGGATCTGACGATCATCAACTTTGCTGCCCGCAAGCCTGCCGAACTGGATATTTTCGCCGTCGCGGAAGCCATGGGCCAGCGCGGCTGGCTGCCGGGTCTGACGCAAAACCCCAAGGGCATGCATGCCATGCTGTCCATGTTCCATGCCCCGGGGCGTGAGGAATATCTGGCCGACCTGGCCAGCTGCGTTGAACAGGCCAGGGGCGCCAACAGCACCTCCGGGTTGCGGGCCGTCTATTGAAAATACGAGCCAAAGGCACCCCCCTTGGGGGGTTGTTGATCGTCGGCATGGGCACCGTGATCGTGCCCCTGGATACCTCCGTCAACATTGCCTTTCCCGATATTACGTCTTCCTTTGGCGTGCCCATCGCGGCTATTCAATGGGTCGTGGTCTGCTATGTGCTGACCAATGCCTCGCTGATGCTGGCGTTCGGCAAACTGGGCGATCTGTTCGGACACAAGCGTATTTTCATGATTGGTCTGGCCGTCTCCGCCCTGGCCTTTATCGCCTGCGCCACGGCGCCGGCCTATCATTGGCTGCTGCTGGCCCGCGTGGGACAGGGGGTCGGCGCGGCGTTGGTGTTGAGTTGCGGGCCCGCCC
>JAPYPT010000187.1 GCA_029937535.1 Alphaproteobacteria bacterium | reverse complement strand
AAGGCGAAAATATGTTGGTTATCCACCCGGACGAATGCATCGATTGCGGCGTCTGTGAGCCCGAATGCCCGGTTGAGGCCATTTTGCCCGACACCGAGGATGATACGGAAAAATGGGTCGAGATGAATCGCGACTATTCGGAAAAATGGCCGAATATTACCCAAAAGGGCGACGCGCCTGGCGACAGCGACGATTTCAAGGACGAAACCGGCAAGTTCGATAAATACTTCAGCGCGGAACCTGGCAAGGGTTCCTGATCCCGATCTTCCGGACAACAATGGTCCGAATTGCTCCGGCAATTGCGCGAGCGTCGCGGTTGGCCGGTATTTTCGTTGAGAGCAATTTTCAGTTGACCGGGTGAGCTATCGCGACCCAGGTGATTGGTTCAATGGCTCATTATCCTGAGAGTCCGAGCATGTTTTAATTGAACATGCTTTAGTGGTTTCGAGGCCTGCCTTCCGCCATCCGCGGAGCGGGCTTCAAATTGGGCCGAAATTGTGATATGAGGCGACAACATTGACAATGCCGCGTTGGCACGCTGGTACTTTGAGATGTTGCGAAGCCGCTTATTGCCGCATCGCTATGGCGAAAAAAACTTAAACGGCGAAGATTATTTGTCGGTATTTCCAGCTTGCGGCCCGATGGCCCCCAATGGCCCCAATGGCCGCCAATGGCCATAGCCGGCCAGCGACCTTGTTGGCGCCGCCGACGTTACCGGGACTTAGAGCGAAACTCAATCGGATAGTGGAACGAGATCGTAATATGGTGACCAAGACCAAGAAGAAGACAGCAAAAAAGGTGAAGCGTACCAATGGCTTTGCCACTGGCGACTATGTGGTCTATCCGACCCATGGCGTGGGCCAGATCACGGGGATCGAGGAACAGGAAATCGTCGGCATGAAGCTGAAGCTGTTTATCGTCAATTTCGACAAGGAAAAGATGACCCTGCGCGTGCCGATCGACAAGGCCGAGGCAACCGGCATGCGGCCCCTGGCCAGCCCCGAAAAGATGAAGACCGCCATGACCACCCTCAAGGGGCGGGCGCGGGTGAAACGCACCATGTGGAGCCGCCGGGCCCAGGAATACGAAGCCAAGATCAATTCCGGCGATCCGGTATCAATCGCGGAAGTTATCCGCGATCTGCACCGCGGCGAAGGCCAGCCGGAACAATCCTACAGCGAGCGGCAAATTTATGAGGCCGCCATGGAACGTTTGATGCGTGAACTGGCCGCCGTTGAAGACCTGGACGAAGAACAGGCGAAGGAACGCCTCGAGACGACCTTGAATCCGGTCGAGTAGCCGCTTCCGTCTTAGAGCAACCTGGGTTCAGTCGAACGCGGAAAAGTTGCTCTAATTCATTGAAATCGATCAAATTATCAGCATTAAAACAATGCCGTTTATTTGCTGTTTGAACTAACCGGTGAAGCCTCAATCCAGATAGGCTGACGACATTTCCGTGCCGTCCAGGTTGGCGTCCGTTAGATCCGCGCCGCGGAATGAGGCGTCGGTGACGTCGGCGCCGGAAAGATTGGCGCCGCGCAGGTTTGCGTCGTCGAAACTGGCTGCCCGCAAATCCGCCTTGGTCAGGTTGGCGCCGGATAGGTCCGCGCGCCGGAAACGGGCGTGGGCCAGGCTGCTGCTCCAGACCCGGTTGGCGGCGCCGGCGATATTCAGGGGCCCTAGATTGGCACCGCTCAGGTTGGCGTCCGTCAACGTTGCCCGTTCCAGCTTCACGCCGCGCAAATCGGCTTGATGCAGGTTCGTCTCCCGCATATCGGCGCCGGTTAGATCCGTCATGCTGAGAATGCTGTTGGATAAATCGGCGGCTTTGAGAATGGCGCTCGTCATCAGGGCGGCGGCGAGGTTTATACCGCGCATGTCCCTGCCGGATAAATCGGCATGGGAACAATCCGCCCGCGCCCCGCCTTTGCCGTCCGCCCATAGACGGTGGGCCGCCAGGATTTCATCCAGCCGTTCCGCGATGGTGGTATCCGGTTTTGGCAGGATTGCGGTTTGCAGTTCCGGGGCTGACAGGGCGTCCGGATCCAGAATCGCGCCGGCCAGTTGGGCGCCTTCGAAGTCCGCATTTTCGATATTCGCGCCGCTAAGATTTGCGCCACGTAGATCCGCGCCCACTAAATTGGAGCCGGACAGATCGGCGCCGTCCAATTGTGCGGCGATGAAGAGGCAGTTGCGCATGTCCGCGCCGGCGAGATTGGCCTTGCGCAGCACGGCGTCGGTGAAATCGGTCTGGGCGACGAAGCTGCCGGACATTTTGGCGCCGGTAAAATCCGCCCGCGCCGCGACCGCCGCCGATATCTCCGCCCTGTGCCGTTCAAAATGCGTTTCCGTGCCGTCATGCCAGGCCAACTCACCATCCCGCATATCGGCGTTGATCATAATGGCATCGCTCAAATCGGCGCCTCGCATGCAGGCGCCGCGCAGATTACATTCGGTCATGTTGGCACGGCGCAAATTGGCGACCCGCAGGTCGGTGCAAAACAAAGTCGCCCGCAGAAAATTGCATTCGACCAGTATCGCGTGCTGCAGGCTGGAGCCCGTGAAATCAGCCGTGGAAAGATTGAGGCCGGACAGCTCCTCGTGCCCCAGATCAAGGAACGTTAGACTAGCCTGCTGGCCATCATCCCGTCCGGCAAGCAAGCCCTGATGCCGATTCAGGATTTGCTTTAACTCCGACCGGCCGATTTTCTTAAGGTCCGCCATTCTGTTTTCCGCGATTCCATGCCGTTCGAATTGTTATTTGCATCAGTTTAAGAACGATGGAGCTTTGTAAGCTGCGAACATATCCACGGAATGCTTAATATTTTATATCCGAGACGACGTCTATCACCGCACCTTGGTATTATTCCACGCCGCCGGTTGCTCCCGCGGGCCGGTTCATTCAATGTAGCGGCAACAAATTTGTCGTGGGAGGGAAAAAGTCATGCAGGAATTCGAAACCGAGATCAAAACCGATGACGGTGTCATGGATGTGTTCGTCTGCCATCCGGAGCAGGATGGGCCGCACCGGGCGGTCATTTTGTATATGGATGCACCGGGGATCCGTGAGGAGCTGCGCGATATGGCGCGGCGCATCGGGACTGTCGGTTACACGGTATTGCTGCCGAATATGTACTACCGTACGGGCCGGGAAGGGCATTATGGCTATGACCTCTCCCGCATCCGCGAGGATGACGGCGAGCGGGCCAGGATGTTCGAGGTGATGAACTCCCTTACCAATGCACGCGTCATTGATGACACCAAGGGGCTGTTGGCCTTCATCGATCAATGCGATGCGGCCGCGGCCGGTACCGTCGGCTGCGTTGGATACTGCATGAGTGGGCAGTTCGTTATGTCCGTGGGCGCGGCCTATCCCGACCGCTTTGACGCCATCGCCTCCTACCACGGGGTAAAAATCATTACCGATCAAGCGGATTCACCCCATCTGGTGGCCAATAAGATCAAGGGCGAAGTCTATCTCGGTTTCGCCTCCGACGACCCCCACGTGCCCGAAGAGGAACTGGCGGCCATGCCGGGCGCCATGCAGGCGGCCGGCATCAAACACACCATTGAAATTTATCCCGAGACCGAACACGGTTATGTCTTTCCCCAGCGCCCGGTCTACAAGAAAGCCGCCGCCGAACGCCATTGGGAAACCATGCTGGCGTTGTTTGACCGTCGATTGCGGGCGTAAGGTCCGTCCGGCGGAGGCGACAGGTTCTAAACGCTGAATTGCCCTAAATGCCGCAACAACGGTTCCGTTACGGCGCCCGGCTGCTGGTCGGTAATAAAATGCCCAACGCCGTCGAGGCGGTGGAAGGTGTAGGGGGCGGTGACGAAATCCGCCGTCCAGCGGGCGGCGTCCGCCCCGACTGAATTATCTTCATCGCCCCAGATGTAAAGTGTCGGGACGGTGATGGAACCCAAACCGGGGCCGGTGACGCCGTCTTTCTTGGCGGTCAAATTACCGCCCGCGGCACGGTACCAATTCACCGCGGCGCCCAGGGCGGCTTCGGTGCCCAGGGTTTGCAAATATTGGTCAATATCCGCCGCCGGACAATTATGGCTGGCCAGCGTCTCGCGAAACTGGCGGGCGCCGTTGGCCAGAAACAGCGCTTCCGTCTCCGGGTTCAGGAATGCCTTGTGATGGCGGGAGCGGTGGGGTTGGTCATCCGTTTCCGCCAGTGCCCGGGCAAAGGCATCGGGATGGGGGCGGGACAGAGAGGTCAGGGATAGCAAACGCCCCGGGCCCCTGGCCGCCGCCAGCCAGGCCACGGCGCCGCCCCAATCATGCCCGACCAGATGAAATCTCTCCGCACCCAGGCTGTCGGCGAAGGCGAAAACGTCGTCGACCAGGTGTTTGACGCCATAGTCGGCGATGCCGCTGGGCCGGGCGCCGGGGGAATAGCCCCGTTGATTGGGCGCCGCGGCCCGGTATCCCCGCGCCGCCAAAGCCGGAAGTTCGTGACGCCAGGCGTATTTTGACTGCGGGAAGCCATGCAGAAACAACACCAGGGGCCCGTCTTCGGGACCCGCCACGTCAATTTCAAATTCAAAGGCACCGATAGCGATGCGGCTGTTTTGGACTGTGTTCATGGCCTGCAGGATAACGTAATTCCGCGCCGGGGGGGAAGCGGGCGGTTCGCACCACTAGCGGGCATAGGGGCGGCGCACGGTTTCTTCGTCAAAGGCGCAGGTGGCGGGCAGGAATTTGACCATGCGTGAACCTGTTTCGCCAAAACGGTTCTTGCGCAGATTGATGGACACAGACCGGCTTTTCGATACCAGGTCATCCGGGTCGATGTAACCACCCTGGTTAACCGGTCGTTCCACGTTGATCAGAAAGGTGATGCTGTCGGCGGAATATTCCAGATCCGAGGTTCCTTCCAGACTTTGTAATATGGCTTCGCCCTGGTGCCTGCGGTTTTGTGATGAAATGGCCAGAACGGGGCTGTCCAGGCTCAACGCCAGATGCCGCAGGCCCGCGATCAGTTTGGCAACCTCGTGGCGGAATTCGGAAAACTGCCGGTTGCCAGCCGCCCAGACCTGCAAATAATCAACAATGACCAAAATCCGGTCCCGTTCGCTGTCCGCGATCAATTGGCGGGCCGTCTCCTCGGCCTTTTCGCAGGGCAGTTCAGGACTGGCCTCAACCATGGTGATACGGGAAAACACCTCCCGTTGGGCCGCCATCGCCGCCTGCAGCGCCTCCGGCTCCATGGCGCCGTCCATCACTTCGCGGCAATTCAAATGCGCCTGCTGACAGAGCAGCCTCATAACCAGAAATTCGGACGGCATATCGAAACTCAAAAACAAAACAGGATAGCCGGCCTGGGCGGCCTGGGCGGCGTTATGCAAGGCAAAGGAGGTCTTGCCGCTGCCCGGTTCGCCGGCCAGCAAATGCAGGCCGGCGCGCCAGCCGCCCAAGCTGTTGTTGAGAAATTCAAAAGCCGAGGGAATGATATCGTGGTCCGTGGTCTTGGCGCCGAATTTGCCGTGCAGGATCGGCAGGAAATCCTCCGCGGTTGCCGGTTTCCGCGCCGGTTGGCTAGGATCGGAAACTTCGCCCATGGCCTCGGTTCGGGGTTTTACGGGTTCGTTCATGGCTTCGCCGTCAGGCCGCCGTGCCACCAACCGTCAGCCCGTCGATCAGCAGCGTCGGCTGGCCCACGCCCACGGGGACGCCTTGGCCGGCCTTGCCGCAGGTGCCGACGCCGGTATCGAGCGCCAGGTCGTTGCCGATGCCCGCGACCTTGGTCAGAACATCGGGGCCGTTGCCGATCAGGGTCGCGCCCTTGAGCGGGGCGCCGATCTTGCCGTTTTGCAGTTGGTAGGCCTCGGTACAACTGAAGACGAACTTGCCCGAGGTGATATCCACCTGGCCGCCGCCGAAGTTCACGGCGTAGATGCCGTTGGTTACCCCGGCGATAAGTTCTTCGGGATCCCGGTCGCCGGCGCGCATGAAGGTGTTGGTCATCCGTGGCATGGGCATATGGGCAAACGACTGCCGGCGGCCATTGCCGGTCACCGCGACACCCATCAAACGGGCGTTCAGGCGGTCCTGCATATAGCCTTTCAGAATGCCGTCCTCGATCAATGTGGTGCATTCGGTGGGGGTGCCTTCATCATCCACCGACAGTGACCCGCGGCGGCCGTCGATGCTGCCGTCGTCAACGACGGTGACGCCGGGGCTGGCCACCCGTTCGCCCATTAGATTGGCGAAGGCCGATGTTTGCTTGCGGTTGAAATCACCTTCCAGGCCATGGCCGATGGCTTCGTGCAGCAGAATGCCGGGCCAGCCGGGGCCAAGAACCACCTGCATCTCTCCCGCCGGCGCCGGCACCGATGATAAATTAACCTCGGCCTGACGCATGGCCTCGTCCACCTGGGCCTGCCAGTTCGCCTCTTCGAGATAGCGCGCGAAGCCAATGCGGTCGCCAACCCCATGACTCCCCGTTTCCTGGCGGTCACCCTCGCCCAGCACCACGGAAACATTGAGACGCACGAGGGGCCGGACATCCCGGATGCGCCGGCCGTCGGCGCGCATGATTTCCACCGCCTGCCATTCCCCATGCAGAGAGATGCTGACCTGGCGCACCCGGGCATCGCGGGCCCGGGCATAACGATCCATTTCGCCCAAGTACTTCACCTTGTCGGCAAAGGCTATCTCGCCCAGGGGGTTGTCGTCGGGATACAGATTTTGATTGGTGGCGAGGGGCGCCAGGCTCATGGCGCCATCGTGGCCGGCCCGGACGGCGCTGACGGCCGAACCGGCGCGGACAATCGCCGCCTCGTTCAATTCAGAAGCATGCGCATAACCGGTTTGTTCGCCGGCCACGGCGCGCAGGCCAAAACCTTGATTGGTATCGAAATTCGCTGATTTGATGCGGCCGTCGTCCATGACCAGGCTTTCGCTCTGGCAATATTCAATGAACAATTCGCCATCGTCGCAGCCCCGCAGGGCATCGCCGACCACGTTCTGAATCCGGCCCTCATCCAGCCCCGCCCGTTCAAACAACAAGGCCGGATCACCGTCAATATTCTGTTCATTCATGACCGCATTCGCTCCCCTTGGCCGCCAGCCTAACATGAGTTGTCAATAATGGTGAATGCGTCCCGCTAAAACAATGGGTAACCGTTCAGTAACAATGATTTTGGAACAGTATGGACGGCATGAATTTTATGCGACAATCGGTCGCATGATGCTGCAAGAGCGTCGGCTAGCCCATAAGATTTTACCAACTATTGGCCACAAAGGGGCATTTTTGCTACTTTCAAGCCCTTGATTCATGGCAGTTTACCGGCTTGTCGTGGCCAGGGCTGCTATAAAGGTTCCGCAACAGGCTTGTTCCGCTCTGACCCGTTGGGCTACATAGGGCGAATAGAGTGAGTGGGACGATTTCCCGGCGTGAAAACTTTGGATAAAATCGAGGCTTTGATATGACGGCTTGGCGAATTTTGCTGGCGCCGATGGCGCTGTTGGGCACATTGATGACCAGCCTGGCGGCACGAGCGGACCATGGAATGGCGCATCCCTGGCAGATGGGTTTGCAAACGCCCGTGACACCCGTGGCGGAACAAATACAGGATTTCCATAATTTGCTCCTCGTTATCATCACCGTCATCGCTGTCTTCGTGACCCTGTTGTTGCTGTATGTGATGGTCAAGTTCAGCGCCAAGAACAATCCGACACCGCGCACCACGACCCATAACACCATGTTGGAAGTGTTGTGGACGGCGATTCCGATCGTCATTTTGGTGGTCATCTGTATTCCATCCTTCAAGCTGCTATATTTCGCGGACAGCATCAAGGATGCCGAGATGACCATCAAGGCAGTCGGTCACCAATGGTATTGGTCCTACGAATATCCGGACCACGGCGAATTCACTTTTGACGCCGCCATGGTCGATAAGGAGGATTTGCAGTCAGGACAGCCCCGCCTGTTGACCACGGACGAGGCCGTGGTCATTCCGGTGAATACCAATATCCGCCTGCTGATCGCCGCCGACGATGTTTTGCACGCCTGGGCCATGCCCGCCTTTGGCATCAAATTGGATGCCGTGCCGGGCCGTCTCGGCGAAACCTGGATGCGCGTCACCAAGGAAGGCACCTATTACGGCCAATGTTCCGAATTGTGCGGCACGGGCCACGGTTTCATGCCCATCATGGTCAAGGTCGTCTCGAAGGCGGCGTTTGCCGAATGGGCGAAAGGGGCCAAGGAAGAATTTGCCTCCCGGGATGAAAAGAACGGCGTGAAGCTGGCGGATGCCGGCGGCAAAACCGCCGAATAGCGATAATTTCGCCACAATATTCGCCAACCCGGATAACAAGCAGTTTACAGCGATAGGAAGACAGATAAATGGCTCATACCGCGGCGCACGACGATCACGATCACCATACGCCCACCGGCTGGCGGCGCTGGGTTTATTCCACCAACCACAAAGACATCGGCACAATGTACCTGATTTTCGCCGTTGTCGGCGGACTGATCGGTGGCTTCATGTCCATCCTGATGCGGATGGAACTGGCCGCGCCGGGTCCCGGCATCCTGGGCGGCGATCATCATTTATTCAATGTGCTGATCACGGCCCATGGTTTGATCATGGTTTTCTTCATGGTCATGCCCGCCTTTATCGGCGGCTTCGGCAATTGGTTCGTGCCCCTGATGATCGGGGCGCCGGACATGGCCTTCCCGCGCATGAACAATATTTCCTTCTGGCTGCTGCCCCCCGCCATTCTGCTGCTGGCCAGTTCCATGTTTTTTGAAGGTACGGCGGGCGGCAACGGTGCCGGTACCGGCTGGACCGTTTACGCCCCGCTCAGTACTTCGGGACATCCGGGCCCGTCGGTGGACATGGCAATCCTGTCCCTGCATCTGGCTGGCGCCTCATCCATTCTGGGGGCCATCAACTTCATCACCACGATCTTCAACATGCGGGCGCCGGGCATGACCCTGCACAAGATGCCGCTGTTCGTCTGGTCGGTGCTGGTCACCGCCTTCCTGCTGTTGTTGTCCCTGCCCGTGCTGGCCGGCGCCATCACCATGCTGCTGACGGACCGTAATTTCGGCACCGCGTTTTATGATGCCGCCCGGGGTGGCGATCCGATCCTGTATCAGCATCTGTTCTGGTTCTTCGGCCATCCGGAGGTTTATATCCTGATTTTGCCGTCGTTCGGCGTGATCAGCCACATCATCGCCACTTTCTCGCGCAAACCGGTGTTCGGCTATCTGGGCATGGTCTATGCCATGGTGGCTATCGGCGCCGTGGGCTTCATCGTCTGGGCCCATCACATGTACACCGCCGGGATGGACGTGGACACACGGGCCTACTTCATTGGCGCAACCATGGTTATCGCGGTGCCCACGGGGGTGAAAATCTTCAGTTGGATCGCCACCATGTGGGGCGGTTCCATCACCTTCCGGGTGCCCATGCTGTTTGCCCTGGGGATGATCTTTTTGTTCACCCTTGGCGGTGTGACCGGTGTGGTCCTGGCCAATTCCGGCATCGATCTGGTCATGCATGACACCTACTATGTGGTCGCGCATTTCCATTACACCATGTCCATGGGCGCCTTGTTCGGCATCTATGCGGCGTTCTATTACTGGATCGGCAAGATGTCGGGCCGGCAATATAACGAGACCCTGGGCAAGATCCATTTCTGGGTCACCTTCATTGGCGTGAACATCATTTTCTTCCCGCAGCATTTCAGTGGTCTGGCGGGCATGCCCCGGCGTATTCCCGACTATCCGGATGCCTATGCGGGCTTCAACATGGTGTCTTCGATCGGATCCTACATCACCGGCGTTGGAACATTGTTTTTCATCTATATCGCCTACAAGACCATCACCAGCGGTGAAAAATGTCCGGACAATCCCTGGGGTGAAGGCGCGGATACCCTGGAATGGACCCTGCCGTCACCGCCGCCCTTCCATCAGTTCGAGGAACTGCCGCGCATCAAATAGACGCCGGCATGATGTTCAAACTTGCAATAGGAAATCGATTGGTGAGTAGCGGCTATCCAGCCTTGGACCAAAGCGCCCGGCGTGATGTCGGCGGCGGCCGTCTGGCGGACTATTTTGCACTGTTGAAACCGCGGGTGATGAGCCTGGTGGTCTTCACGGCTCTGGTCGGCCTGATGCTGGCGCCAGGCAGCCTGCATCCCCTGGTCGCCGTGGCGGCGTTGATCTGTATCGCGGTTGGCGCGGGGGCATCGGGCGCCATCAATATGTGGTACGACGCCGATATCGATGGCCAGATGCTGCGTACCTGTGACCGGCCCATCCCGCGCGGCAACGTCAAGCCTCGGTCAGCCTTGATCTTCGGCGTTGTGTTGTCGTTTGCCTCGGTTCTGTCCATGGCGGCCCTGGTCAATCTGCTGTCCGCCGGTCTGTTGGCGCTGACCATCGCCTTTTATATTTTCATCTACACCATGTGGCTGAAACGCCGGACACCGCAGAATATTGTTATCGGCGGTGCTGCGGGCGCCTTCCCGCCCATGATCGGCTGGGCCGCGGCCAGTGGCGATATATCAATGGTTTCCATCGCCCTGTTCGCGATCATATTCTTCTGGACGCCACCGCATTTCTGGGCTTTGGCCCTGTACAGGGCGGATGACTACCGTAATGTGGGCGTGCCCATGTTGCCCGTGGTCGCGGGCAAGGCGGCGACCCGGCGGCAAATCCTG
>JAPYPT010000467.1 GCA_029937535.1 Alphaproteobacteria bacterium | reverse complement strand
CGATGGGGAACGAGGTGCCGGCCAGGGCGGCGGCGCCCAGGGGGCTTTCATTCAGGCGGGCGCGACAGTCCGTGAAACGGCCCCGGTCCCGGTTCAACATTTCCACATAGGCCATCAGATGATGGCCAAAGGTGACCGGCTGTGCCGCCTGAAGGTGGGTGAAGCCAGGCATGACGGTGTCCGCATGTTCCTCGGCCCGGTCCAGCAGGGCGGTTTGCAGCCGCGCCAGGGCCGGGTCCAGGGCGTCGATCTCGTCCCGCAGCCACAGGCGGAAATCCAGGGCGACCTGATCATTTCGGCTGCGCCCGGTGTGCAGGCGGCCGGCCGGCTCGCCGATAATTTCGGCCAGGCGGGCCTCCACATGCATATGGATATCCTCCTTGGCGGCGTCGAATTCGAAGGTGCCGCCCGAAATCTCCCCTTCGATTTGATCAAGGCCTTTCAAGATCGCGTTACCGTCGTCACTTGTTAAGATGCCCCGCGCCACCAGCATGTTACAATGAGCCCGGCTGCCGGCGATATCCTGGCGGTAGAAACGCTGGTCGAAAAAAATCGAGGCGTTAATGCGCTGCATGATATCCGACGCGCCACCGGCGAAACGCCCACCCCACAAGGTGTTCGCGGGGACATTGGCGTCTTCGCTGTCTTTCTGTCCGGACCGATCATCGGTCATATTCTTACTCCCGCCCCGTGAGGAGGCCATGGCTCTACGAAAATACAAGCTAGTGATCCCTATGATCGCCACAATGAGCATATTTTGGGCTCTGGCAACAAGCCAATTCGGGGCCGCTGGCGAACTTTCTCAACTGGCGACGGGAGCAATGGCGAATTTTAACGCCGCGCCGAAACCGCTGCCCGCGCCGGCGATCGAATTTCGCGATAATCAAGGCCAAATTCAGGATTTATCCGTGGCCAGGGGCAAGGTAGTCTTGCTCAACTTCTGGGCCACCTGGTGCGGTCCCTGCCGGCGGGAAATGCCCGATCTGGATGCCTTGCAGGCTAATCTGGGCGGTCCGGAATTCACCGTCATGGCAATCTCGTCCGACCGTCAGGGCCTGGAGGTGATCCGGAAATTCTACCGGCAATACAAAATCAAGCATTTGGCCGTCTTCAACGACAAATCTTCAAAGGCGACGCGCGCGTTCAAGGCCTATGGTCTGCCCACCTCCGTTTTGATCGACGCCCGGGGCCGCGAACTGGGCCGTCTGGTCGGGCCGGCGGAATGGAACAGCGAGCAGGCGGTCGCTCTGATCAAGGCGGCGATTGCCGGGAATGGGCGGTGACCTGATATTGAAAGGCGTCTCGGCAGGTCTTTATGGGCGTCGTTTGGTATAATGCGGCGATTAGGCTAAATTGACCGCGAAATCATGGCGGAGTGTGGAAAATGGCGTTACAAGCGGCGGACAGGGACTTTTTTTTTGAACATGGCTATATCCATGTGGGCGAGGTTCTAACGGCGGAATGGCTGGGAGCCATCCGGGCCGAGATCGATGCCATCGTGGCGAAGGCGCGCGGCGTTTCCGACCACGACGCGGTCTATGACCTGGAAGCCAGCCACCGGGCCGAAGCCCCCCGCGTGCGGCGCATCAAGACGCCGCATTTGCATTTTCCGCTGTTTGAGAAACTGGTCCGCGACCCCGCCCTGACCGACCCGGTGGCGGTCCTGATCGGGGAAGATATCCGTCTTTACGGCGGCAAGATCAATATCAAGGCGGCCAATTATGGCGCCCCGGTGGAATGGCATCAGGATTGGGCGTTTTATCCCCATACCAACGACGATGTTCTGACCATCGGTATCTTTCTGGACGATATGGACGCCGACAACGGCCCCTTGTGCGTCATGCCCGGCTCCCACAAGGGGCCAATTTATGACCATCATGCCGAGGGGGCCTTTTGCGGCGCCCTGGATCTGGAAACCGCCGAGCTGGATTTCAGCCAGGCCGTCCCCATGGAGGGCAAGGCGGGGGATATGGTGATCTTCCATTCCCGCTGT
>JAPYPT010000186.1 GCA_029937535.1 Alphaproteobacteria bacterium | reverse complement strand
GGATGTGTGGCGCGCGCTGGTGGTGCGCTGGTGGCCGGCTGGTCCAGTTCGCCGATGCCGATACCGGACGGGTCGCCGATATGCACGGGCTTGCCATGCATCATGGGAAAACGCGCCGTGATCTCCACCGCGCGGATGGCCTCGACCATGGGCATGGGCCGCATGGAGACCACGGTGGGGCCATGAAACGGGCCCGCCGGCACGGTCATGATATTGCTGCGGTACATGGGCACCACATAGCCCTCTTCCAAGTGGCGCATGGGCACGCCGCCCGCCAGCAACGCCTCCTCGAAGGAAAACGAACAGCCCAGGACGAAGGCCACCAGATCGTCCCGCCACAGATCCGTGATATCGGTCACCGTATCCGCCAATTCACCATCCCGGTAGACGTTGTAGGAGGAAATATCGCTGCGGATATCGATATCCTCGCCCAGGGTCGCCAATATGGGGTCCCCGGTCTCCGATATGCCCACCAGCGGGCAGGGTTGCGGATTGCGCTGGCAGTAACGGGCGAAGTCCAGCGCCAGGTCCGCCGGCAGGATCGCCAGATTGCCCTGCATATAGCCCAAGGCCATGCCCCCGGTCTGCCCGGTAATCTCGCCCTGGCGGATCAGGCCGCGCACATGGGCCGGGCTGGCGTCGGACAGATGGTTGGATTGGTCTTCGAATTCCCGCATTGCCATGTTATCGCCTTCCTTGGATCTAGATCGCGGCCTCGAGATTGCCCAGCCGCTGGGTTAGTTTGATATTCTCGGAATAATCCACCGGTACCGCGATCAAGGCGGGTCCGGTTTGTTGGAAGGCCTCTTCCAGGGCGCCGGCCAATTGATCAGGACCATCCAGTTGCTTGCCCCACATCCCAAAAGATTTTGCCAGAAGGTCAAAATCCGGGTTGGTGAAAGCCAGGTCCGAATGCTTGCCGTCGAACTGGTTCTGCTGTTTCCACTTGATCAGGCCGTATTCTCCGTCCACCAGAATGACGCAGACGAAATTGATCTTGCGGCGCACCGCGGTTTCCAGGTCCTGTACGTTCATCAGGAACCCGGCATCGCCGCAAATGAAACCGACCCTGAGCTCCGGATGGGCAATCTTGGCGCCGATGGCGCCGGGCAGGGCAAAGCCCATGGAACAGAAGCCATTGGAAATTAGACAGGTGTTGGGCTCGTAACACTGATAGTAGCGCGAGACCCACATCTTGTGAGCGCCCACATCGGACAGCATGATGTCCTTGGGTCCAAGGGCCGCGCGCAACTGATTGACCACGGTCTGCGGTTTCATGGGAAAGGACGGATCCCCCGCCTCGCCCGTCAAATCATCCAAAATTGCCGTGCGCAAGGCCGCATGATCATGAATATCGAACAAGGGTAATTTTTCCTCATGGCGATCGTTCATCAACTCGTTGATCTGCCACAGGGCATCGGCGATATCGCCGACCACATCGACGGCGACGACGAAATCATCATCGATTTCCGCCGGTTCGAAATCGATATGCACGATGGTCTTGTCGCCCTTGGGATTCCAGAAACTGGGCGCGTATTCCACCAGGTCATAGCCGACGGCAATGATGGTATCGGCCCGCTCGAACGCCGCCAGCACATGGTCCCGGCCCTGTAGGCCGATGGTGAACAGGCAGTGGGGATCCTGCAGGGACACCGCCCCCTTGCCCATGAAGGTGTTGACAACCGCGATGCCGGTTTTGCTGGCCAGGCGGCGCAACTGCTGCGAGGCGCGCTTGCGGACCGTGCCGTTGCCGGCCAGGATAAGGGGTGACTTGGCGGCGGCGATGGCGTCCACCGCGCGGGCCACCGCCTTGTGATCGGCCGCCGGGCGCCGGGTCACGTCGACGGGCATGGGCTTGGCGGTTACCATTGCCTTGGCCAGGTCCTCCGGCAGCTCGATCACCGTGGCGCCAGGTTTCTCGGTGGTCGCCACCTTGAAGGCCTTGCGCACGACTTCCGGAATGGTATTGGCGTTACCGATGGAATGGGCCCACTTGCTGATCGGCCGGAACATGGCGATGGCGTCCATGTTCTGATGGCTTTCCTTATGCAGGCGCGAGGTCGAGGCCTGGCCGATGATAGCGACCAGAGGCGCCCGGTCCATATTGGCATCGGCGACGCCGGTCACCAGATTGGTCGCGCCCGGCCCCAGGGTCGCCAGGCAAACGCCGGGCTTGCCGGTCAGGCGGCCATAGGTATCGGCCATGAAGGCGGCGGCCTGCTCATGGCGACAGAGCACGAAATCGATTTTCGACGTCATCAGGGACATCATGAAATCGGCATTTTCCTCGCCCGGCACGCCGAATATATGGCTGACGCCCTCGGCCTCCAAACAACGGACAAATAAATCCGACGCCTTGATGGTTTTGCCACCTGCTTTGTTGTCATGCTCCGACATTGCCCTGTTCCCCTTTACAATTATTTTGGTCCCGGCCAATCCCTCGACTGGCCAAGGGGGGTATTTTAGGGAAGGATGACGGCGGAATGTAAAAAATCGTCAAGGGAAACAAAGAAAATGACTGAATATTGCCTGGTCGAACGGGACGGCCATGTCCTCACCGTAACCATGAACCGCCCCGAACGCATGAATGCCCTGCACACCCACGCCCATTTCGAGCTCGACAAGGTGTTCAATGATTTCGAGGCGGACCCCGATCTCTGGGTCGCCATCGTCACCGGCGCCGGTGAAAAGGCCTTTTCCGCCGGCAATGATCTGAAATGGCAGGCCGAGGGCAACCCGACGGACAGCCCGGACAGCGGTTTCGCCGGCCTGGCCAAGCGCTTCGATATGAAAAAGCCGATCATTGCCGCCGTCAACGGCCTGGCCATGGGCGGCGGCTTCGAGGTTGCCCTGGCCTGCGATATCATCATCGCTGCGGAAAATGCCTTTTTCGCCCTGCCCGAACCCCGCGTCGGCCTCGCGGCGCTGGCCGGCGGCCTGCACCGTCTTTCCCGCCAAATCCCCATGAAACAGGCCATGGGCATGATCCTCACCGGCCGCCGCGTGATGGCCAAGGAAGGCTACGACCTGGGCTTCGTCACCGAGGTGGTGCCCGAGGGCGATGCCCTGGCGGGCGCGAAGCGTTGGGCCGCCTTGATAGGGGAATGCTCGCCGGTCTCCATCCGCACCTCGAAAGACGTGGTCATGCGCGGCGGCGACTACACCTCCGTGCAGGAAGCCTTCGAGGCTGACTATCAATCCGTCGAGGACATGCGCAACAGCCTGGATTTCATCGAAGGTCCATTGGCGTTCTCGGAAAAGCGTCCGCCCGATTGGAAGGGGCGGTAGACGTTCGATACCGTTGATGACGACGATCCACCACCGCGACTATCGCCCCGATGCACCCGCGCCGCTGGATGGCGTGCGGGTGCTGGATCTGTCGCGCCTTGTTGCCGGCAATGCCCTGACCCATGTGCTGGCCGATTATGGCGCCGAGGTGATCAAGGTGGAGCGGCCGGGGCATGGCGATGATCTGCGCCACTGGCGGGTCGAGGGGGTTTCGATCCACTGGAAGGTTTATGCCCGCAACAAGAAGAGCATCACCTTGAACCCGCGCACACCGGCGGGGCGGGATTTGTTGTTGCGGCTGGTCGAGGGCGCGCAGATTTTAGTGGAGAATTTTCTGCCCGGCACGCTGGAGAAGTGGGACCTGGGCTGGGACGTGCTGGCGGCCCGCAACCCAGGCCTGGTCATGGTGCGTATATCGGGCTGGGGCCAGGACGGCCCGGACCGGGATCAGCCGGGTTTCGGCAGCCTGGTGGAGGCGCGCAGCGGATTTGCCGCCATGAACGGATTTCCCGACCGCCCGCCCGTGCTGCCGCCCCTGGCGTTGGCCGACATGGTCGCGGGCATGTATGGCGGCATGGCCACTCTGATGGCGCTCAGGGAGGTCGAGGTGCGCGGTGGACGGGGCCAGGTGCTTGATCTGCCGCTGTTCGATCCTCTGCTCTCCATCCTGGGCCCGCAGGCGGCGGCCTATCAGTTGACGGGAGAGGTCGGTGGGCGTTCGGGCAGCCGCTCCACCACCACGGCGCCGCGCAATACCTACCGCTGCAAGGATGGCGCTTATGTGGCGCTGTCGGCCTCCATGCAATCCATGGCGGAGCGGTTGTTCAGGACCATGGGTCGGGAAGACCTGATCGATGATCCGCGCTTTCGGACCAACGCCGATAGGGTCGCCAACAACGATATTCTGGACCCAATCGTGGGTGAATTCATGGCCCGGCATGAGCAGGCGGAATTGCTGGAGATTTTTCAGGCCGCGGGCGTCACCGTTGGCCCCGTGCACGACACGGCCGGGATGCTGGCGGACAAAATGGTGCGGGAGCGGGAGGTCATGCTGGCCTTCCCCGATGACGAAATGGGCACATTGCCCATGCACAACGTCGCCGCCCATCTGTCCGAAACACCGGGCCAGATCCGCCACCCCGCCCCCGGTCTGGGCCAGCACAATAGTGATATTTTCGGCGCCCTGGGTCTGAGCCCGGCAACCATCGCCGCCCTGAAGAAAGAGGACGTTATCTAATGACGGAAGTTTCGAACGATACGCAACCGCAAAATTCAGAACCCCTTTGGCGCAGCATGCTGTTCGTGCCGCCGATTGGGCAGAAATTCATCGCCAGCGCCCCCCGCCGGGGCGCCGACGCCTATATTCTGGACCTGGAAGACAGCGTGCCGGTGGCGCAGAAAGCCAACGCCCGCGAACGGGTGCGCGAGGCGGCGGCGGCCGTGGGCGGCGGCGGGGCGGATATTCTGGTCCGCATCAACCGCCCCTGGCGCCTGATGGTGCGGGACATAGAAGCCTCCGTCGATGCCAATGTCTGCGCCTTCATGGTGCCGAAAGTCGCCGATGCGGGCCATATTCTGGCCATTTCGGAAATGCTGGATGAATTGGAGGCGGAACGGGGCCTGGCGTTGGGACACACGCGCCTGGTCGCCATGATCGAAACCACGGAAGCCTATTTTCATGCGGAGGAAATCGCCAAGGCCCATCCCCGCGTGGTGGCGATGAACCTGGGTTCGGAAGATTTCGCCCTGTCGGCGGGTATGCTGCCCGAGGAAGAAGGGCTGTTTCAACCCACCATGCATGTGATGTTCGCGGCCCGCGCGGCGGGGGTTTTGCCCCTTGGCTTTGTCGGCACCATCGCCGAATACCGGGACACGGATTTGTTCCGCGCCCGGGCCGAACAAGCCGCCCGCCTGGGATTCTTAGGCGCCGCGTGCATCCATCCCTTGCAGGTGGATATTCTGAACCAGGCCTTTACGCCGTCGGAGACCGCCGTGGAGCGGGCCCGTGGCGTCATTGCGGCCTATGACGCGGCCAGGTTGGAGGGCCGGGGTTCGATCGAATTCGACGGCAAAATGATCGACGAACCGATCATCCAGCGGGCCGAACAGGTGCTGGCGCGGGCCGCTCAAATTCAATCCCGCCAGGACCGGACTGCCGGGCGTTAAGACATTGGAAACCACATTAATATAGCCTTAAGAGCGTATGATAATGTGGTTGGAAAATGCAGAATTCGATCTATTCTTCCCTGAAAGCGTTACATTTTCACGAATCCCTGGATGCCATGCGCGGGGGCGATTTGCCGCCGCCCGTGCATGTGCGCATCAAGCCGACCAATGTGTGCAACCACAGTTGTTATTTCTGCGCCTATCGCACGGACGATGTCTCGCTGGGTGAGAACATGGTCGTGCGGGACCGCATCCCGCGGGAAAAAATGGCGGAAATTGTCGATGACCTGCTGACGATGGGCGTCCGGGCCGTAACTTTTTCCGGTGGCGGCGAACCGTTATTGTATCCCTACTTCGTCGAGACGGTGGAACGTTTGGCGGCGGGTGGCGTCAAAATCGCTTCCCTAACCAATGGCTCCCGCCTGAAGGGCAAGGTGGCCGACGCCCTGGCCGCGCACGGCACCTGGTTGCGGGTTTCCATTGACGGCTGGGACGGACCTTCATACGGAGACTACCGCGCCGTCAATGCGGGCGCCTTTGACGAGGTCATGACCAATCTGACGAATTTTGCCGCCCGCGGATCGAACTGCGTGCTGGGCGCCTCCATCATCGTGGATGAAAAAAATGCACCTCATATCTTGGAACTGTGCCGCAAACTGAAGGCAACAGGCGTGGCCCACGTCAAGATATCACCCTGCATCATTGCCAACAGCGGCGCCGAAAACAACGAATATCACAATGAATTCAAGGACATCGTAAAAGCGCAGATCAGCGAAGCAAAAACTTTGGACGACGGGGACTTTCATATCGTCGATCACTACCACGGCATGGAAGTCGATTTTTCCAAACCCTATCGGCACTGCACATTCGCCCAAATGCTGACGGTGATTGGCGCCGATTGCAAAGTCTATACCTGCCAGGACAAGGCCTACACGGAAAGCGGCACCCTGGGCGATATTTCGGGCCGCGGATTTTATGAATTCTGGAACTCAGCGGAAAATAAAGAGCATTTGGCGGCACTTGATCCGCGCCAGGCCTGCCGCCACCATTGTGTCGCCGACGCCAAGAACCGGCTGTTGTCGGATTATCTTTCCCTCGCCCCGGACCACCTCGCCTTCATCTGATGTGAACAGAATTTTCGATTAATCGAAGAGGTCGAGCAACATGTCTGCGCTCGAATGTACGCAGGTTGCTCTACGGTTTGTCCTCTGGATTTTTATACATGCCCTCGGTGCGCGCCACGACCGGTTGGTAAATACCCAGATGATAATTGTGGCAGGTCAGGCATTTGTCGCCTGCCTTGGCCGAGGTATGGCATTCAGCACAGACCTGACGGGGTAATTGATGGAAATTGGGCTCGAACGTGGTCGGGTCCCGATCCTTGAAACTGCCGGCGTAATCGGCTTCGGAATTACGAATATGGCAGTTCAGGCAGCCTTTTTCGTCCAGCAAGCTGAAATGCGCGGCATGTGAGAAATGCACGGATTTCTTCATGCCGTCCGGCGGCCGGTAGCCGCGCCAGTTAACCATGAAGCCATTCGCGGCCGTCTGATCCACCGAATGACATTTACCGCAAAGGCCCGGCGATTTGGGACTGACGAGATTTTCAAAGACCGCATTGGCCTCTTTTAGTTTGTCCGTCAATTCACCTGTCAGGTTCAGCCAAGCGTAAATAAAGCCATCGGCATGTCCGGTCGGACGATAGCGCAATGTGAATTCATCCCGGTACCAGCCGCCAGCGGAATGCCATTCCTCGCCGCTCGCCGTTTCCATGACACCGGCGTCGCCGTTCCCATCGCCTTCGTCTTCGTCTTCGTCATCATCGTCGTCGTCGTCCGATGAGATCTCTTCGTCGTCGTCTTCATCGTCATCATCGTCGTCATCGTCGTCCGATGAGATCTCTTCGTCGTCATCTTCCTCGTCATCGTCGTCGTCGTCGTCTTTTTCCTCGGACTCCTCTTCCTTGGCCCCTTCGTCCGGTGCGCTGGCGCTATCTTCGGACGGCATGGGAATTTTTTCGCCATCACGCCAACGGGGGATTTCCGCACCTAGAGCCGGAAACCACGTCTCCTGGGCACTGGCAATGGTCGCCAGGGGCAGCAATGCGGTCAGGGTGGTTTTCTCCGCCGCCGTCAACGGGCGCTCCAAAACCGTCTCCAAGCGCGCATGCAGCGCGGAAACACCTGTCACCCGCAGGTCATACAGCAAGGATTTGACCGACCAGACCACCGTCTCCACCGCCCCTAGCTGTTCCTCGCTGGCTTCGGACAGATCCAAAGGATCATCAATTTTAGCGAAAACATCGCGCGCGCCTCGATAGGCGGGATCAGCCGCTAGCAGCAAATTCATAAACGGCGGTATTATATCTTCGGCGAATTCCGGCCATTCACCAATGGCCGCATCTTGGTCCCGCAAGCTGGCGACATCCAGGCCGGGTATGGAAAATACCGCCATGCCCTTGGCACTGGCGCGGCCGGCGCCAGCGACCTGTTCGCCATGACAGGCGCCGCAACTGGTCTCGAACGATTTTACCCGCATCAGGCGGCCGTTGGGGTCGGTTTTATGACAATCGCGGCATTCTCCGGGCACCAGCTTCGCCAGTTTTTTGTCGCGGAAATGCTTGTCGATATGAGAGGTATGATTAAAACACAATTTTGTCCGCTGGACATAGGGATAATCGGCGAAATCGGGATGCCCGGATGCCAGACTATGGAACTGCACTTTGTGGCACGTCGTGCAGCGGTCGTCGGACATGGAGGTCAAATCCGCTTCGGCGCCTTGATGCTCATTGTGACATGTCATGCAAGGCAGCGATGGATCACTGATCATGGGCTTGTCAAAGACAAGGTTGGCCAATTGCACCCCGACGCTGCGCCCGGGCGCGGTCGCGGGGGCAACGGTTTTGCTCAACTCCGCCATCTCACTAACCGGCAGACCATGAGGCAACAGGCCGCGATCGCCCATCTTATGACAGGCGATACAGGGTTTGCTGTCATCGACGGCGGTGCTTTCCGACCAGGCGGCCTGCCACCATCCCGCCAAGCCATGATTGAAAGCGCTATGGCAAGAGCCGCATTCGGATAATTCGGCGTGCTGGAATGACAATTCACCGGGATCGATCAGCGCCACGCGATGACTGCCGGCAAGGATAAAAACCATCAAGGCGGCGATCACCGCCACCACCCATTTCGTCACCGCGCCACGCCGGCCCCGCCAACTTCGCACCGGCCGGCATAAAGGCACCTGCTGGCAGCATACGCCGCTCGAACTGGGTCCGTCGGGGCAAAGGCCGCCCGATAACGCCGAACGGGTGCAAAGCCAGCGGTCGCCCATGCGCACGGGAACGCATTCACTGCCGCCGCGGCAATGGCCGCGCTCATCGGGACCGATTTTGCAGGGGCAACCTTCGGCGGCATGACCGCAAACCCACTTTTGCAACGGCCGGATATAGGGGCTATCCCGATAACCAAACGCTTGTAAAGGATCCGACATCAACGCGCCCCGCCAAACGAATAGACCAACAACAAATGCAACATGGCCAACAAAATCAGTCCATAGGTCGCGGGAATATGGATGAACAACCAAGCTTTGAAAACGGTTTGTAACGCGTAGGCATAGTCCAGCCGATCCTTGCGTTCTATCAACCCGCGCAACCTATCGGCATAGACCATTTCCTGATCGTCGAGATACCTTGTCATGATATCCATATCGGTCTGCCGGGCAAAGGTGGCGCGGCGGGACGCCTGCAGATGCAATCGCATGTTACGCGGCGCCGCAAAAAAGTGGGCGAGCCGGCTGCTGTAAAAATCGGCGATACTGGATGAGCCGGTGTTTTCGGCGGATTCCAGTACCACCGCCTCGGCCTGGGCGCGCAAATCGGCAATGAATTGCGGAATGCGTTCCAGCACCACCTCCTCGGTCCGGCGCGTCAGCATGCGGGCATAGCGGCGTGAAAGGTAAAGCCCAATCACTCCGGTACCCGCGACGGCCACGAAGAACAATGCCAGGAGGCGTTCCAACAACCCGTTCGGAATGTTCCAATCCACGTGCATTGCGAATAGCAGCACGGAAAGAAAGCCCAGATAGATATGCCACTGCAGCCAGGACGCAGCGGTGCCAACAGGCACCATGGATAATTTTTTCCGGGTGTTATAAAGCGCCAGAAACAAAATGACTGACAGCAATAGCCAGCCGGTCAAAAAGGCGGGCTGAAAAAGCGAAACATTGTAGGCCGTATGCCAGGCCAACAACCCGGCCCCCGCCGCTACGGTCAGCAACCCGTTTCGCCAGCGTCGATTGGCAAATGAAATCACCGGTTCAACCACTTTCCAAGGTCGGATAAATCCTGCATGTCGGCACGTTTCAAGGCATCATGGGGACAGGCGCGCTGACAGGCGGGTCCGCCCAATTGATCCAGACAAAGATCACATTTAGTGGCCTTGATGATCGGCGCCTTGGTCACGGTGTCTCTGATCAGGGCGCCATTGCCATCCCGGACCTCAACCATCCGAATGTTATCGTAAGGGCAGGAATTCGCGCAGGTCGCGCAGCCGATACAGGTATTGTCGTTGATCACCACCTGACCATCCGGCGAGGACCGATGAATGGCGCCGGTCGGGCAACCGATCATGCAAACCGGGTCCATGCAATGCATGCAGGCATTGGCTACCATGTAGTGGTCATGACGGCGGCCATGGCGGTTGAAGCGCGGATTGTTGTCATGGGCCCGGGCGCAGGCGTGTACGCATTCATCGCAGCGGATACAACGGTCCATATCGACCAACATTGTCGCGGTACCGTTGATGTACCGATGTTCAACGAGGAACTCCAACATCCCCGGCTCAATAGCTTGCGCCTCCGCCCGCCGTTCGGCCCGCGTTATCTCGATACTTTCCAAATGACCGTCGAATTGACCGTATTGAGCAATTTCAGCCGCGGACAATGTGGGCAACACATATTTTTCAATCACCGTCGTGGGAACCCGAAGAATGTCCACATATCCGAGGGCCCGCAAGGTAGCCTGCAGGGTCATCGTTTCGGCGAGGCTTTGACTATTGCTGTCTTGACCGCCACCGGCCCCGTCGTCCTGTTCCCTCGATTGCTGTTGGATCGCGTCTTGCCGCCAGTTATGGACAATTTCCGCCATACCGAACACCGCGCCGCGGCCAATATAGCGTACGGTTTGATGGCCCTTGTTGACGTTTTGGCTGACACGGGCAAAGCCGGCCCGCACCAACAATAGACCATCGGGATAATCCCCTTCCGCCACGATGATCGGTTCCCCCGCCAGGCGGTTGGTGAAACTATCGGCGCGGCTGCGTTGGTATTGCGTATGCC
>JAPYPT010000466.1 GCA_029937535.1 Alphaproteobacteria bacterium | reverse complement strand
TGCCAGCCCTGCCGAGTGCCCGAGTAGCCGTTTTCGACTTCGTCCTTGAGCTCGCCGTTGCTGTTGTTGTCGTTGAAGGAAAGCCCGGTCAGGAATATTTCATCGCCGGAAGGCGTGTCCGGGCTGTAATTGCAGGAGCTCCCACTGGCGCCGAACACATTCCCGCAGTGGCGGAGCATGTTCGAGAAAGTCTGATCCACGCTGAGCTGGCTGGCGCATCCGCCGTCACTGTTGCAGTAGATGCCGAAGGGAACGAGGTTTCCCGGTTCGATGGACCTGACGGCTGCTACCGCGGCGCCGGCACCGGCGGCGATAGTGGCGGTATCGAGACCGACGAAGGATGCGAAAAACAAATCGAGGGGATGAGAAATATCCACCTGGATGGAGGTTGACGCTGGAAAGCTGACCGTTGAAACAGCGCCCGCCAGGTAGGAGAGGCCTGAAATATTCTGGTCGATGAAACTCCGCGCTTCCGCCTCGGCGTCAGCCTGTGTCCCGCCCTCGGCCAAAACGGCGGCGCCGGCCCGGGCCCCCGCGTCCATCGCGGTCTGCATGACGCTCTTGGCCACGTAGATGTAGCCTACATCGACGGCGAGAGCACCGGCCCCCATCATGGCGGGAAGCGCCAAAGCGATGATTGCCATGGCGACGCCGCGCTCTTCTCTCCAGATTCGCCGAATTTTTAACCCGGCGAATCTACTCCAAGAAAATTGCGGTTTCATTTTGAATCGCTCCTTTCCGTTTCTTCTCATCTCTTGTTGCAGCCCGGTTTGAGTCGAAGTGAATTTCCGGGCCGGAAATCTCCACTCCTATAATCTAGGGCATCCGCCGCCGTGAAAGAGAGAAAAGTGCGCGGGGATGTGATGTTTCGCACAAAATCCCACTGGATTAATAATGGTTTTGTGAAGGGGGACACACGTTATTCGGACTCATGATTCCGGCGAGTAAAGAGCCCAGGTCTCCTGGACCAGGATAAATACGAATAAATCGGGGCGAGGGATGCTTCCCCGGTGTATTCGCATTCGCCTACTCGTCGCCGGGGGGGCCGGCCTCGTCAAGCATCTGGCGGTAATCCTCATAGGCGGGCGGAAAACCACCGGTGTAGGTCAGCCAGTTCGTCACGGGATAGCGCGTCGCGCCCGCCTTGTGGGTGGCCTCGAGGCCACTCAGGATTTCACCAGCCGCGGAGTAGGGGAAGCTGAAGGCGATTTCGTGGTCCTGCACCTGACCGAAAATCCGGTCTCCAGTGCAGGGAACGACCATCTGCGGCTCCCCCGTGATAAAGGGGGCGATAGCGATGTCGGCGCAATCCACCCGGCCGCGAAAACGACTTTCCAGCACCCCCCCCCGCTTCCATAGCCAGGCCTGGCCCAGACGCATGATCTGGGCGCCGTTCCCGTAGATAACGACCGAGTGCGGCTCAAAGGCGGTGCGGCCGAGCGGTGCGGCGATGACGCCGATATATTCCCCCTCGGGCAGACGGGGAACGCTCTCCTCGCTCAGGCGTCCAGCCTTGAGGCTCTCCGTATAGAGATTGACGCACAAATTCCCCTCGTCGAAGTGGGGCAGCCGTTTTTCGAGGCCCAGGGCCACGGCGCCGAGGACGCAGCTATTGTCCTCCCGTCCCAGGGCGATGACCCAGCCGTACCGGCGGGCCATCGAAATCGCCTGGCATGTCGTGAAGCGGTTGTCCATGTCCTTGAGGGGGCGTTTTGCCCGGGGAGGCAATTCGTCCCAGCTCTTGATGAACCGGATCGCCACCGGAAAAGAAGCGAGCCGGAGATACTGATTCAGGCGGTTCTCAAGTTCCGCCGTTTCGGTGGTGTCCATAAAGCGCCTTTCACTGATGGAGGGCAGGGCTTTTCTTGAGCCGGAATCATCATAACATTTTCCGCCGCCGCGCTCCCTCCCTGGCGGGAAGCTCGGGCGCTCTGTTAGAAGGTGGGGGGGGGGGGGGGGGGGGGGGGGGTGGGGGGGGGGGGGGGGGGGGGGGGG
>JAPYPT010000465.1 GCA_029937535.1 Alphaproteobacteria bacterium | reverse complement strand
TATCGCGGCCATTCCATGTCGGACCCGGCGAAATACCGCACCAAGGAGGAGGTGCAGCGGGTCCGGGCCGAGCGCGACCCCATCGATCAGCTGCGGGAGAAAATTCTGGCGAGCGGCCATGGCGATGAAGCCGCCTTGAAAGCCCTGGACCGTGAGGTCAAGGATATCGTCACGGAGGCTGCGGAATTTGCCCAAAACAGCCCCGAGCCCGATCCCTCCGAATTGTATACAGATATATTGATGGAGGCTTAGGCCATGCCCGTCACCATCACCATGCCCGCCCTTTCGCCGACCATGACCGAGGGCACGGTTGCGACCTGGCTGGTCGCCGAGGGGGAAGCGGTTTCGCCCGGCGATATGATTGCCGAGATCGAAACCGACAAGGCGACCATGGAAGTCGAGGCCATCGATGAAGGGATCATGGGCAAGATCCTGATCCCCGCCGGAACCGAGAACGTTGCCGTGAACACCCCGATCGCAATTTTACTGCTGGAAGGCGAGGATGCCACGGCGCTTGACGGCGTCAATGTTGCCGCGCCGCCATCAGCACCTGTAGCGACTGAAGCCGCGCCAGCGACCGCAATACCAGCCGCGCCCATGGCACCGGCCGCGCCGGTGGAGGACGTGGTTGTCGAGGCGGAGGTGCCGCCGGGCACTGAAATGGCGGCAACCACCGTGCGGGACGCCTTGCGGGACGCCATGGCGGAAGAAATGCGCCGGGACGAAGACGTCTTTCTCATGGGCGAGGAGGTCGCGGAGTATCAGGGCGCCTATAAGATCAGCCAGGGCATGTTGGCGGAATTCGGCGATCGCCGCGTGATCGATACGCCGATCACGGAACATGGCTTCACCGGCATCGCCGTGGGGGCGGCTTTTAGCGGCTTGAAACCCATTGTCGAGTTCATGACCTTTAATTTCGCCATGCAGGCGATCGATCACATCATCAATTCCGCCGCCAAGACCCTGTATATGTCGGGCGGCCAAATGGGCTGCCCCATTGTCTTTCGCGGCGCCAACGGCATAGCCTCCCGCGTGGGCGCGCAGCATTCGCAATGTTATGCCTCGTGGTATGCCCATTGTCCGGGCCTGAAGGTTGTCTCGCCCTACACGGCTGCTGACGCCAAGGGCTTGCTGAAAAGCGCCATCCGCGATCCCAATCCGGTGATCTTCCTGGAAAACGAGTTGATGTACGGCCACACCTTTGATGTGCCGGTGCTGGACGATTACACCGTGCCCATCGGCAAGGCGCGGGTCGCCCGGGCGGGCAGTGATGTCACCATCGTGGCTTTTTCCATCTCGGTCGGTTGGGCCCTGGAGGCCGCCGAATTATTGGCGGCGGAAGGGATCTCGGCGGAGGTGATCGATCTGCGCTCGATCCGGCCCATCGATTTGCCAACGCTGTTGCGGTCCGTGGCCAAGACCAACCGCTGCGTCACGGTGGAGGAAGGTTGGCTGGCCTGCGGCATCGGCGCGGAACTGTCCGCCAGCCTGATGGAACAGGCCTTTGACGATCTGGATGCGCCGGTGACACGGGTCGGGGGCGCGGACACGCCCATGCCCTATGCGGCCAATCTGGAACAATTGGCCCTGCCCAATGCCGCCGCCGTCGTCGCTGCAACCAAGGTCGTCTGTTACCGCTAATTTTTCGAGGCACGCCTACAATACGGGAATTTGAGCCATGCCCATAATTATCACCATGCCCGCCCTCTCCCCCACCATGACCGAGGGCACCTTGGCCAAATGGATCATGAAAGAGGGCGATGAGGTGCGGTCCGGCGACATGCTGGCGGAGATCGAGACCGACAAGGCGACAATGGAGGTCGAGGCCATCGACGAAGGCGTTCTGGCCCGCATCCTGGTGCCCGAAGGCACCGAAGGGATCGCGGTGAATACGCCCATTGCTGTTTTGCTGGAGGAAGGCGAGGACGCCTCAACCATTGACGCGGCCATCGACGCGGCACGTGCCGGGGCATCCGCCGCGCCTGCTGCCCCGGCG
>JAPYPT010000185.1 GCA_029937535.1 Alphaproteobacteria bacterium | reverse complement strand
CTTCTTCAATGCCGCTGGATATGAGGCCAATTAAATGCGACACGCTCTAGAGCAATTTTTAATTAATCGGGTGCACGCTACACGACATTTCGTCATCCCCGGACGTAGCGAAGCGAAGATCCGGGGATCCAGAGCCGCAAACACCTGAGTTTGTTACCCTGGATTGCCGGGTCGAGCCCGGCAAAGACGGTAATATGGCCGTGTGTCGTGTAGTGTGAATCGGGTGAGCTCTCGCGACCCTAGTGATTGGTTCAATTGCCTTTTCTTAAGAGTCCGGGCGTGTTTAAAATGAACATGCCCTGGTTCATTTTCTTCCGTCTTTTTCTTGGCTGGCATCCGCTGCTGTAAATCTACATATTGGGCCGTGCTGGCGACGTTTCTGATGCTGGCGCGCAATTTCTGTTGAAAGAGCTTCGGCGATGCTGGACAAGACCTTCATACCCTCGGACGTCGAGGGCCGTTTGTACCGTGAATGGGAACAATCGGGTGCTTTTTCCTGTGGCGGCGCGACCGCCGACGCCAGTAATCACCCGCCTTATTCCATCGTAATCCCGCCCCCCAACGTGACCGGCAGCCTGCACATGGGCCACGCCCTGAACAACACCCTGCAGGATATTATGATCCGCCTACAACGCATGCGCGGACACGATGTGCTGTGGCAGCCGGGCATGGACCATGCCGGCATCGCCACGCAAATGGTCGTTGAACGTATGTTGGAGGCGGAAGGCAAGACGCGCCAGGACCTGGGGCGTGAAAAATTTATCGAACGGGTTTGGGAATGGAAGGAAGAATCGGGCGGCACGATTACCGGACAGTTACGCCGCCTGGGCGCCTCCTGCGATTGGCCCCGGGAACGCTTCACCATGGACGAGGGCCTGTCCAAGGCGGTGCATAAGGTTTTTGTCGAACTGTACAAGCAGGACCTGATCTACAAGGACAAGCGCCTGGTCAATTGGGATCCGAAACTGAAAACCGCGATCTCCGATCTGGAGGTGCAGCAGACCGAGGTGGCCGGCCACCTTTGGCACATCAACTACCCGCTCGAAGATGATGATGGCAGGTTCATAACCGTCGCCACCACGCGGCCCGAGACCATGCTGGGCGATACCGCCATCGCCGTACACCCCGATGATGACCGCTATAAGGATTTGGTGGGAAAATACGCCATTCTGCCCCTGGTCGGCCGCCGTCTGATCATCGTGGCCGATGCCTACGCCGACCCCGAACAAGGCTCCGGCGCGGTCAAGATGACGCCGGCCCATGATTTCAATGATTTCGAGGTCGGGCGCCGGCACGGCCTGGAAATGATCAACGTGCTGGACGAAGAGGCCCGTATCAACGAAAACGCGCCCGCGGCCTATCAGGGTTTGGACCGGTTCGTCGCGCGGGAAAAAATACTGGCGGATCTGGACGCCCAGGGCCTGATTGCCCGGATCGATGACCACACCCATATGGTGCCCTACGGCGATCGGGGCAATGTCCCGATCGAGCCGTGGCTGACCGAACAATGGTACGCCGATGCGGAGACCCTGGCCAAGCCGGCGATCGAGGCCGTGCGCTCGGGGCGGACCAAGTTCGTGCCGGAGATGTGGGAAAAAACCTACTTCGAATGGATGGAAAACATCCAACCCTGGTGCATCTCCCGCCAGTTGTGGTGGGGTCATCAGATCCCGGCCTGGTATGGCCCGGACGGCGAGATTTTCGTCGAAATGACCTTTGCGGAGGTGGAAGCCGCCGCGCTGGCCCATTATGGCGAGGCGGTGGAGCTGCGCCAGGACGAGGATGTGCTGGACACCTGGTTCTCTTCCGGTCTGTGGCCGCTAACCACCCTGGGCTGGCCGGACAAAACGCCGGAACTGGAACGTTATTACCCGACCTCGCTACTGGTCACCGGCTTTGACATCATCTTTTTCTGGGTTGCCCGGATGATGATGTTCGGCCTGCATTTCCATGGCGAAGTGCCCTTTGATACGGTTTATATCCATGCCCTGGTGCGTGACGCCAAGGGGCAGAAAATGTCCAAGTCCAAGGGCAATATTATCGATCCCCTGGAATTGATCGAAAAATACGGCGCCGATGCCCTGCGTTTCACTCTGGCCAGCCAGGCCGCGCAAGGACGGGATGTGAAACTTTCCGAACAACGGATCGAGGGCAACCGCAACTTCGCGACCAAGCTGTGGAACGCGGCGCGGTTCTGCGAAATGAACGGTTGTGCGCTGCAAGCTGATTTTGATCCCGCCGCCGTGAAGGGCACGGTCAACCAATGGCTGGTGGGTCAGCTCAAGGTGGCCCAGGACCGCATCAGCGCCGGCCTGGACGGCTACCGCTTCAACGAAGCCGCCAACGATGCCTATCATTTCGTTTGGGGCACGTTCTGTGATTGGTATGTGGAATTCTCCAAGCCCGTGCTGCAAGGCCCCGACGGCCCGGCCAAGGTGGAGACGCAGGCGACGGCCGCCTGGGCCATCGATGCTATTTTGCGCCTGTTGCACCCCTTCATGCCCTTCGTGACGGAAGAGCTGTGGGGCCGTACCGCCGCGCGGGAAGGCATGCTGGTGCGCGCCGATTGGCCGAACCATGGCGATGACCTGATCAATAACGAGGCGGCGGAGGAAATTGAATGGGTGATCCGCATGGTCAGCGAAATCCGCTCCATCCGGGCTGAGATGAACGTGCCGCCCGGCGCCAAGATACCCTTGTACCTCGGTGGCGCAAGCGGGGAGACCCTGGCCCGTCTGGAGCGTCAACGTGATTTGATTACGACGCTGGCCCGGATCAGCGAAACGGCGGAGCAGAGCGGCGACCTGCCGCCCGGATCCGTGCAGACCGTGGTCGATGAAGCGACCCTGGTACTGCCCTTGGCCGACGTCGTCGATCTGGATCAGGAGCGTCAGCGCCTGGGCAAGGCGGTGGCCAAATTGGATGGTCAGATTAGTGGCATGGAGAAAAAACTGGCCAACAAAGGCTTCACCGACAAAGCTCCGGTGGAGGTGGTCGAAACGCAGCGCGAGCGTTTGGCGGAAACCGAACGAACCCGCGAAAAATTGCGCGACGCCCTGTCGCGGTTCTAAAAGGCTTCTAGCGCATGTCGCGTTCAATTGAACGCGAGGCCATGCGCTAAAACCTTTAAGATCGAGCAACTTATCCGCATTCAATTGAATCCAATTGAATGCGGGTTGCTCTAGATCAGATAAGTGCTGTTGGCGGAAAATGCGGGGCGATGGAGGGTCTTGCAGAAACTGTAAGATCGATAATTGAACATCCTTGCTAAATTTCTTGTCCAGGCAAACTAAAGAATTCCTGAATACATGTCTGGGTCTCGAACGTCCCCTTCGCACGACCCTTTTTTAGCATTTAAGCGGCCATATCAAGGCGCATTGATATGGCGAGGTTCCCATTATATTTATGGAATTATAAACCGAAGTCCTTGACTGGCACGCCATTTAAACCATACGTTTTGGAACATAGGCGTAGAGAATCTGCAAAGCCGGCGTTGGTTTTGACATGATGGGAAGTTGACATGAGCGGCAACGGTCAAGAATTAGATCCGCAACTGGCCTCCGGCCAATTGATGCTGACCTCGACAATTGAGGCGGTGGAGGACGCCTGCCTCTGTTTTGATCAAGACCTGGTGATTTTGGCCGCCAATGCCGCGGCTCAACGTCTGTTTGGACATACTGCCGACGAGCTGATTGGCCGCCGTTGCGAGGATTTTATTCATCCCGACATGGAGGGGTTGTTCCTTCACACAAACTGGATAATGGCAAAGGCCGATTGGCGGGACGTTGAATTAACGACCGGGACCGGCGCGGCAATTCGCCTCGTGATGTCTTCGGTATTTTCGTCCAGCCAGGACGCAAAGGTTGCCACCGCTCTTTTTCGGCCAGCTTCCGACGCGGGAGCGGCGCGACAATTAGCCGACGGGTTTCATCCCGTCATGCACAGATTTCTCTCTTCCATGAGCCATGAATTGCGGACACCCCTCAATGCAATAATTGGGTTTTCCGACATCATTGGCCAGGAGGTGTTGGGGGCGGCAACGCCACAAAAATATTCGGAATATGCCCGGGATATCAACGGTGCCGCCCGCCATATGCTGGATCTGATCAGCGATATTCTTGACTATTCCCAGATTGAGCAAAATCAGCGGCTCGTGGATATTGCGACCGTCGATATCGCCTCCGCGATACGTTTTTCCGCTGGCCTGGCCAAGCCAATGGCGGAACGGGCGAATGTCTCGATTCGGCTGCAGGGTTTGGATACGCCTCTTCTCGTACAGGCCGACGAACGCGCCGTCCGTCAAATTGCCCTCAATCTGATCATGAACGCGATCCGTTATAATAAGGATGGCGGCACGGTCCAAGTCACCTCGCGGCAGGAATCCGACAGGGGCGCCCTGGACGTGGAAGACACGGGCATCGGTATCGAAGACGATGATTTTGAGAAGATATTCGATCCATTCACGACGCTGCAGGATAAACCCTACTATTCCCAGGACGGCGGCGTCGGACTAGGCCTTACCATCGTTCGGCGCTTGGCTGACGCCATGGACGCGGATATCACCGTTCGCTCCGTCCCGGCTCAGGGCACGATGATGACGGTCACCTTCCCGCTGGCCTAAAGCAATTTTCAACTAATTGGCTTCGCCTTGCGATCCAAGTCTTTGGATCAATTGCTCTTTTCTTAAGAATCCGGGCATGTTTGAAGAGGACATGCGCTAGGTGGGTTAATTTTCGGAAAAGTGTTGGTTCAGGCCATGGCCTAACATCCAGCCGCCGTCCCCGCCAAAGTAACGGCGGTCGCGAGTTAGTCATCCTGATCGGGCGAACCGGCCAAAATTCAAATTTACCAATGTCTCCACGGTTCTGTTGGAGAATTATTTGCAATGATAAGTTGTTGATTTTCATACATGAAGGCCGATGATTGGAACATGTTAAAAGAACGACCTTTTCATATGGTTCAACTAAAGCGACAATAAAAAGAAATGGTGTTTCGCACCGTCGAAACCGCAGGCGTCGTAATTCAAAGTATTTGACAACAAACAAGGGTATTGAAAAATGAACTATGCCTTAAATCTGGACAGCCAATTCGATTTCGTCGAAACGGCCACGCAACTGCTTGAGCGCTCGGGCTATGAATTGCGGATCAATCCCTTCATGTCGCAATGGGCAACCGCGTCCAAAAATTTTGTTGGCAAGAAAGTCTTGAACCCGGAATTCGATCCGAATCTTATCGAATTTAGTCCGGCCAACAGTTTCTGGCTCGAACTCATTCGCGGAGAGACGGTCGCCAGTTTCGCCATGCGCGATCTTGGCGCGGAGAGCCTCCATGACCTGATCAGCAATTATTCCCTTTGGGGCGGCGGGCCGGGGCCCATTCAGGTGGAAAACCAGGACCTGTTGCCACGCGGTAATCTGACCCTGGAAGGCGCCTGCTGGATTCATCCCGCCCACAGAGGTCTGGGATTGCCCTGGCTTTTACCCCGGATCGCGCGGTCGCTGGCTTTGCAGCGGGACTGGGCGCCGGCCGCTTTCGTAGGCTATATCGTCAACCGGCCCTTGAGCGACGGTAAACAATTGGCCCTGGAAAAATATGGTTGCGAGCGATTGTTCAAAATCACGGATACTTTCGTCTATCCATTTCTGCCCGTTCAACCGCTTTATCTCACCGTCTCGGAACACGACTATGTCATTGACCAGCTGTCAATCTCGACGCGGCGTCTCCGGCAGTATACCGATCAAAAGGTGGGTAGAGATTTTGTTGCTTTCATCCGAGAGGGGCAAAATGAGCCTGCGGAAGCTGGCCGGCGCGCCGTTGGCGGTATGTTCGATACACTGGTAGGAGGGACTGCAAAAAAAGGCGGACGTCGCCCAATCGATGATCACGGCTTCGCCAAACAGCGGCTCGTAAAAATCGCTCGGTGAACGGCCTGATTTATCGCCTTCGTCCTCGAACGCGCGGCGTCCGCAGTGCACGATTTGCGAACGCTCCGGCGAATCCCTGTTGAACCGCGCCAAATGAATTTGATCCAGATCCAGGCCGCCCGCCTCCAGACCTAGCCAATTGACCTCGGCCGACGGCAGTTGTTTGCCTGCCGTATGCCAAAGCCACCAAGTGAATAATTGTCCCAAAGGTCCATCCGAGTGCATCAAATCAACATCAAGCTTTTGGCGAAGCACATAGTCGTCTCCTGCCCAATCGGATACTTTCTCAAGTATACGGTCAGCCGGGCTCATTTGCGCCACACTAATGTGGAGTTTAGGAAATTTCCGGAGTCCTCGAGAATGACAGAAATTGGTTTCAATACTGGCTCCGCCAAAGCATAAGAATTACCTTGTCAATCACACAATACGCACGCTCTTGAAATATCCTATACCGTTGTTGGGGCTCTTGCTAGAATTTACTGAAATATAAATACTTGGCATGATTTAACTACCCCAAGACGAACTTGGGCCTTGTTCCGGCCAAAAACTCACGCCCCCAACTGCCGCTCCCGGTAGAACGCGTACAGCCCGCTGACGGCGATGATGGCGCCGCCCAGAATGGTCCAAAGGTCGGGCAGGTCGCCGAACACGAAATACCCGATGGTGGTGGCCCAGAGCAGGACCACGTAGTGGAAGGGCTGCAAGGTCGAGGCCGTCGTGGCGCGGAAGGCCAGGATCAGGATGTAGTGGCCCAGGCTGCCGACCACGCCCAGGGCGATCAACAGCAACCAGCCCGTGCCATCGGGCGGGCGCCAGAAGAACGGCGCCAGGGCCGTCATCACCACGGCGCCGATCACCGCCATGTACAGCAACGAGGTGGCGGCGCTGTCTTCGGCCACCTTGCGCACCAGGATCTGATACACCGCCCATAACCCGGCGCCCACGAGGGGGATGAACGCGGCCGGGTTGAAGACGCCCAGGCCCGGACGGACGATGACCAACAGACCGACGAAACCGATGGCGATGGCGCTCCAACGTCTCCGTCCCACCCTCTCGCCCAAAAACGGCACGGCGAGGGCCGTGACCAGTAACGGCGCGATGCCGGCGATTGCGTGGGTATCGGCAAGGGGTAAATGGCGAAAGGCCACGATAAAGACGCCAACCTCGACCACGATGATCAGGCTGCGGGCGATCTGCAGATAGGGGTGGTGGGATTTGAACGCCGCGCGGAGACTTTTCGGGCGCGCGATGGCCAAGGCGAACAGACAGAAGATCAGGAACCGTACGCAGAGGATCTGCGGCACGGCATAATCGGCGGCAAGGGTCTTCGAAATACCGTCCATGCCGGCCAAAAGGATCATGGCCAGGTTCATCAAAAGGATGCCCTTGAGGGGATTATTCTGCACTAATTTCCCTATTCGAAAAGGTCTTGCCGCAATGAAAGCAGATCCAAACGGGTGGTGGCTTTAGATAGATAACAATTGTCCATGGACGGTGGCGGACGAGGCTGTATATTTCGAAACCGCGCCTGGACCCAACAATTGATTGCGTTGGCCAAAAAGAATTCTGGGCGGTTTCCATTTTGTTGCCATACTGGCTAACCTGATTAACTTGTATTCCATCAGACCATAGCGTTCCGATTAAATATTTTGCTTAAGAAAACCGGCAGCATACTAGGCAAGGCCATCGCGGGTCTTCTATCAATCGTCATACTGGCGTTGATTGGAGCCGGTGCGATGTTGTCCCGCGGGCCAGTATCCCTGGCGCCCCTGGCGCCGTACCTGGAAGATTTCATGGACGATCCGTCCTGGCGCTTTCGGGTCCGTTTCGACGATGCCGTTTTAAGTTGGGAAGGCTGGCGCAAGAAACTGGATCTGCGGGTGATCGGCGTCCGCTTCATGGACCGGCGTGGTGGGGAATTGATATCGGTGCCGCGCATGTCGGTGGTATTCGACGGCCGGGCCTTGTTGGCGGGACAATTCCGGGTCAGCGGTTTGGAGATCATTGCGCCCAAGTTACGTCTGCTACGTCATGCGGATGGCCATATTGAAATTACCAGCAATGACGGCACGGCCCTGCCCGATGAACAATCCGGACTGACATTTGAACCCGGTTTGCTGGCCAGTGGTGGTCCCGGCGGCGGTCCCGGTGGCGCCTACGAAGCGTTTGGTGATTTACGGTTGTTGAGTGTCCGGGGGGCGGATTTGTCCTTTCACGATATGGCCAGCGGTCTCAAACTTGCCGTGCCGTCCGCTGATTTGAGTTTGCGCCAGGGGCCCGATGGCGTGTCCATGCGCTTATCGACACGGTTGAGTATCGGCCAGTCAGAGGCGGCGCTGGGTATATCCGCGCTGTACAAGGATGAAGCCTCGGCAATTGTCGCAGCGGTCAATTTCGCCGAAGTGGATATTGCCGGCCTCGCCAAGGCCATCGGCGGTCCCCGGCTGGAAACCATGCGCGGCCTGGCCGTGGTTGCCGCCGGCCGCCTGGATCTCGCCCTGCTGCCCGATGGGACCGTCGACAATTTAAGCTTTGATGTGACAACCGGGCCCGGCCGGCTGGCGCTGCCCCTGCTGCCGGACAAGCCTGTGAAGATCGCAAAGCTGGCGGCAACAGGTCAATTCACCGACAATTATTCCCAATTGAAACTCACCAAACTGCGGCTTGATCTTGGCGAGGGTTTGACGGCTGAGGCGGCTGGCGCATGGTCACGCGGCGATAGCGGAACCGCGCTAACCGCCACGGGCACATTCGTCAATCTTCCGGTCGCGAAACTACCCCTCTATTGGCCTGAAAATCTTGCGGTGGTTGCGCGGCGCTGGGTTTTGGAAAATATCCATGACGGTTTGATCACCGAAGGCCAATTTGACATCGATTTGCGTCCGGGCGATCTGGACCGGAAAACGCCGCGCCCGGGCATGGCCCGTTTGGATTGGATTTTTCAGGATGCTTCGGCGGCCTATTTTGGTGAGCTGCCGCCCATCAAGGGCGCTATTGGCAGCGGTTTCGTGGACGGCCTTGAGTTTGGCTTGAACGTCACCAGCGCCACCGCCGGCGGATTGCAGCTCAGCGAAGGCAAATTGCATATCGCGGATTTGACGGTAACGTCGCCCATCCTCGACGTGGAATTCGTGGCCCACGGACCCATTGGCAATGCCTTGAAATTGCTTGATGCCAAGCCGCTGAATTTCGCCGCTGCTCTGGGCCTGCGGGCGGAGGATGCGAAAGGGCAGTCGGCGGCCCGGACCCGGCTTCGGGTTCCGTTAAGCGATAATATCACCTTTGACCAGATCGGATTTTCCGCCGCCGCCAATATTGCGGCGTTATCCCTGCGCGATATTGGCGGCGGCTATGGGATGCGGGATGGCGCCTTCACCCTGACCGTGGAACGGGATGCGCTGAATATGTCCGGTCAGGGCACGGTGAACGGCGTGCCGATGCAAATCACCTGGAAACGCGATTTCCAAGCCGCCCCCGGAGCACCCGGCGATCATTTGATCCTTCGTGGCGGCATGGGGCCGGCGCAATGGCAGGCCCTGGGTTTGCCATCCCTGTCGCGCTTGCGCGGCGTCGTGGGGATGGCGGTATCGGTCGATGTCTACCGAAATGGCGCCCGGCGCGGGGCCGGGCGGTTTGATTTGACGGCCGCGGAATTGGATTGGCACGAGATCAATTGGGCCAAGCCCGCGACAACCCCGGCGGAATTGAACTTGACCTTTCAAAGCGAAACCAGCGGCGCCTTCAAATTGGACCGCTGGGAATTCACGGGCGGCGGCTTGCAGGCCCGGGGTCAGGCCGACTTTGACGGCGCGGGCGGGTTGATTTCCTTGACCAGCGAAGAGTTCACGCTGGGCGCCACGCGATTGGCGGTCAGTTTGGTGTCTGCCCGGAATGGCGGTTACCGTTTGAATTTGCACGGCCCCAGCCTCGATCTGCGATCCTTCGTGCCGGGTTGGTTGGATGCGGGGCGCAAAGTTGAAAAGCCGCCACTTGATCTGACATTACAGATCGAACAGGTTTTCTTGACCGATGAGATCGCATTGAGCCGCCTCGCCGGATCGGGCCGGCGCCGGGGCGGTGTCTGGGCCTCGGCCGATATGCGCGGCATCATGCCGGGCGGCCAGCCGGTTGGGATTACCGTACGGGCGGAAAACAAGGGACAGCGATTTATTGTTATCGCCGGAGACGCGGGCGGCATGGCCCGGGCGTTGGGGCTTTATCCCGATGCCCGTGGCGGTTCCATGTTTCTAAGTTTCCTGGTGCCGGCGGCGGATAATCCCGACGGCGCCATTACCGGCAATCTGCGGGCCGATAATTTTCGCGTGGTCAAGGCGCAGGTGTTGACCCGTTTGCTGACGCTCGGCTCATTGACCGGGCTGAGCGATATCTTGAACGACCAAGGCATCAGCTTCACCCGTCTGGACGCCCCCTTCACCATGCGGGGACGGCAGGTACATATCGAGCGGGCCCGGGCGGTCGGTCCGGCCATGGCGGTCATCGCCACCGGTGACTATGCCCGTGACACCGAGGCGCTACGCTTTCATGGCACCATTGTGCCGTCCTATACCCTTAACTCGGTGCTGGGGGTGATCCCGATCCTTGGCGAACTACTGATCGGGCGTAAGGGGGAGGGGGTCTTCGCCTTCACATACAAGGTCAACGGTACCCTTGAAAAACCCAAAGTATCGGTGAACTTGCTCTCCGCCCTGGCGCCTGGTTTCCTGCGCCGTATTGTCGAGGGCCTGGAAAATCCGGCGGTGGCCAAGAAGGGTCAAAAACCGGAAACCAGCGACCGCTGACTTTCTAGCGCATGTCGCGTTCAATTAAACGCGAGGCCATGCGCTAAAACCTTTAAGACCGAGCAACTTATCCGCATTCAATTGAATGCGGGTTGCTCTAGACCATTTTCGAAATTGAATGAATCAATTTTGA
>JAPYPT010000464.1 GCA_029937535.1 Alphaproteobacteria bacterium | reverse complement strand
TGAGCTTCGCCTTGTCCATACGGCCCGCGCCGCCGTGGATGACAATGGCGATGGGTTGGGCGGGGGGTGCGGATTCAGTGGTCATTGTGAGCGCCAACAGCGCGGCGGGGATTAGTTTGTACATAGTTAAAAGTCAAGGGGTGGGTTGTTAGGTGAGGCAGATTATTCACTCGGATTGGAGTTGATAAATTCAAAGGTGCCGTCGTTTTCGGTGGCGATGGGGGCGAGGGATTTGTCCACGTCAGTTTGTTTGCGCCCGAAGCCGACTGTATTTACGCGCACGGTTTTGTCTTTGTTAAGGTCGGAAATTAAGCGCCGGACGGGGACATCGTTGCCCACTTTGAAAATGCCATCGGTCATCAGCCAGATGGTGTCGGGTTGATGCTTTCCGAAAGCCTCGCGCAACGCTCCGCGCGGGTCAGTGCCGCCGGCGGCGGGAATTGCATTCGCCCATGGCTTGATGCTGGCGATGTTGTCCTGGGTGGCGGGCAGAGGGTCGCCTTCCATCGGCAGGCTGGTGCTATAATAGAAATAGATGAAAAACCCTTTCTTGGGGCCTAGTTTTTTGAGCGTGCGAAACAACGCGATTTTGGCAAGCCGCAGGCGTTTGTCGACGCGCATGCTGCCGGAACAATCAAGGATGAACACGTAACGCGTGCCTTTGCCGTTCTCGGCGATGTTGGGAAACAAGTTGGGGATGGGCATCCCATCGACGGTTTCGGAAATAGCGCAGCAGCCCAGCACGCCGGTTTTGGCGCGGCCGAGAGTGACGCCTCCGGCGGATTCGCGATGGGCGAGCACCCACTTGCCGGTGGCCCCAATGTCGGCGTCATCCGATTGCCGCGCGGATCCATCGGTGGCCACGAGTTGGCCCTGGTTTTTATTGAGCCCGCTCATGGCCTCGGGCCGCACAGAGTTTTCGTCTGAACCGCTCCAACGGGCGGTGCCGAGGTCGCAGGTGGAAAGGTTGCGCGTGGCACCCAGCACGGTGGTGGGCCGGCCGATGTCGGCGCCGTGGATGAGCACATAGCTCACCGCTTCATGCGGGAGGATGCGTCCCTCGATGGGATTGTAACGGGCCCAATCCGCGCGGGCGGCTTGATTGGCCGATTCGCGGCCGGCATCGCAGGGCGACCACACAATCACCGCCGAGCCCAGCTCGCTCCGCAAATTGGGCAGCGAAAAAATGGCGGCCGGATGCCCGGAAAAATCGTCGCGCTGCGGGCCGAACATTTCAAATTGCCGTGAGGGGATGAGCTGCCACGGCAGGCGGTTGTCGTTATCCTGAGCAAAAGAAATGAGCGCCTTGCCGACTTGCCCGAGTTGGTTCACGCATTTTACACGGCGGGCCTTGGCTTTGGCGCGGGCGAGCATCGGCAATAACAACGCCATGAGTACCCCGATGATGGCGATGCCCACCAACAATTCAACCAACGTGAAGCCGCGCCGTGGGTTGGGTTGATCATTGGCCATGACCGAGATTGAAACGCTTTCGCGTGCTGCGGCCAAGTGCAAAGTGCGGTCGTTGACATTCGCGCCCCGCTTGGGGACAGTGCCGCATGCCGCACGAGCCAAAGGTTGACCTACGCATCCGCCCTGCCATCGAGGCGGATGCCCCCCTGTTGTTGGAATTCATCCGCGCGATTGCCGAATACGAAAAACTCTCGGACCAAATGGAAGCCACCGAGGCGAGCGTGCGCGAATCGCTCTTTGGTGATAACCGCCACGCCGCCGTGGAGGCGCGCATCGCTGAATGGCGCGGCGAGCCGGCGGCGTTTGCGGTGTACTTTCACAACTACTCCACCTTCACCGGCCGCGCCGGATTGTATTTGGAGGATTTGTTTGTGAAACCCGAATTCCGCCGCCACGGCATCGGTCAACAACTGCTGGCGCACTTGGCCAAAATTGCCGTGGACCGCGGCTGCCCGCGCTTTGAATGGGTCGTACTGGATTGGAACCAATCGGCGGCGGATTTTTATGAAACCCTCGGCGCGGAGCAAATGAGCGACTGG
>JAPYPT010000463.1 GCA_029937535.1 Alphaproteobacteria bacterium | reverse complement strand
GGATTGTCCGGGCCAAGTTCTTCTTCCAGCAAGGCGATATTGCCCATCATGATCGCCAGCAAATTGTTGAAATCATGGGCCACGCCGCCGGTTAGCTGGCCCAAGGCCTCCATTTTTTGGGCTTGCCGCAATTCATCTTCGCGCTGCTTCAATTCGGTAATATCGGTGCGGACACTGACAACGCCGCCGTCGCGGGTGGTCCGGTCCGAAATCAAGATCCACCGGCCGTCCGCCAGTTGCTGTTCGATGCCGTCGCCGACCTCGCCGAATGTACGCGAACGTTCGGCAATCCACTCGTCCTCTCGTCCGAACGCATCCGCGACCGCGCCGCTACGGGCCGCCGCCAAAAGGATTTCGTCAAATGTCGCGCCGCGCTCAAACTCATCAACCGTATTGGGGTACATTCTCCGCAGGGTTTCATTGTGCAATATTAGCCGGCGGTCCGCGTCATAAAGCGCGAACCCTTCCGGTATGCTGTCGATGGCGTCGGCGAGCAGTTGCTGAGCCATTGCCGCTTCACCCTGGCTTTGCTGGAGGGCCCGTTCCGCCTCCTTGCGCCGGCTAATGTCCCGTAATGAGCCGACGAATAAAACCTCCCCCTCGCCATCGATACGGCCAATGTTCAGTTCCAGCGGCATTGGCTCGCCATTTTGGTGGCGGCCGATAACTTCGCGCGGGCCCTTGCCTAGGATTTTGGACTTCCCGGTTGCCAGATAGCGGTCAATGTAGCCCTGATGGTGATCCCGGTCCGCTTCGGTCATGAGTTCGGACACGGGCCTGCCGATCATTGCGTCCGCCCGGTAGCCAAATAACTTTTCCGCAGCCTGGTTGAATGTCCGGATCGTGTCGTGTTTGTCGATCACGATGATGGCGTCAATCAAATTGGCCATGATCGCCCGATTGAAGGTGTCGCCTTGCCGCGCCGCGCGCTCCTCCGTCCGGCGCTTGGTGACATCCGTGGCGACCGTGAGGGTGCCGACAATATGCTGTTGGTCATCGACGAGGGGCGTGATGCTGAGCATGAAAATGCCGGATGAGCGGGGCCCGACGAATTCCCGGTCCGTTATGGCCTCACCCGAGGTGACCACACTGGCGATAAGGTCTTCCGTCTCCGCCATGACACCTTCGCCGAATATTTCCGTCAACGATTTGCCGAGGAAATCTTCTGGTGACCATTCTCGGGCGCTATCATATGCGCCGGCAAGCAGCAGATATCTTTCAGCGGCGTGCTTGTTAATGTAGAGAATCCTGTTCTCTGTATCCCTGAAGGAAATGCTCGAGGGGACCGTATCCAGGATGATCTTTGTTAACTGCCCATCGCCGATGCCGGTCAGGTTACCTGCGCTCATGACTATCCTCTAATATTAGCGGACCATAAGCTGAAATATCGGTCATGACGAGGTTTGATCTCATAGCCGGGTCAATATGGCCATGAACGTTGTATAGGAACCGGTGACGAACAGAATTATCAGAATGATGGCGCGAAACAAACGTTCGTTAAGCCGCGCCGACAGGCGATGGCCGGCAATGGCGCCGATGATGGTGGGCGCCGCGGCCAGGGCCACGGTTTGCCAGATAACCATGCCGATGGCGCCCGCGGCGGCCTGCAACGCCAGGGCCGCGGCATAGGACAATGTGAACAGGCACAGGGTCGTGGCCCGCAACGGTGTCTTGGCCATCCCGCTGGCCGACAGATAGAGCATGACGCTGGGGCCCGGCATGGCAAGTGACGTTGACATGGCGCCGGAGATGACGCCGATGGGAACCGCCAGCCAGCCGTGGGCGGTTCGCGTATTTCCCTCCGCCACGGTCCGGGTCCGGCTTAAAACCAGCCAGGCGGCGAAGAACAGTATGATCAGACCCACGGCCAGACGCACCGCATCAATGCTGGCGTGCAGGAATATGACCAACCCTATGGGAAAGCCGAGCATGCTGCCGACCGTGAGGCGGGCCAGGGGGGCTTTCGGCGCCTGCCGCCACAGCCCCGGCACCAGAACCAGTGACACCAGCAG
>JAPYPT010000462.1 GCA_029937535.1 Alphaproteobacteria bacterium | reverse complement strand
TGGCATTTACGAATTTCATGCTGGCCGCCGATCATGCGGAGCTTGGTGAGCTAGAGCGGGCCAAACAGTATTTACAGATCGCCCTTGCGCTGACGCCGAATGCGACGGTCGACGATATTTTAACGAATGCCACGAGTGTGAACGAGGCACTCAAGGACCGCATAAAAACCTCCCTGCGCAAAGCCGGCTGGGAGCCGCCGCGACCGGAGCCCGCCAGCGAGGACTTGGCGCCGCCCGACAGTCCCTCCATCGCCGTGCTGCCGTTCGAGAATATGTCCGGCGACGTGGAGCAGGAATATTTTTCCGACGGCATGACCGAGGACATCATTACCGCCCTCTCCCGCTTGCGCTGGCTGTCGGTGATCGCGCGGAATTCCACCTTCACCTATAAGGGGCGAGCGGTGGATGTCAAAGTGGTGGGGCGCGAGATGGGCGTACGCTATGTGCTGGAAGGCAGCGTGCGCAAGGCCGGCGGCCGCCTGCGGGTTAGCGCGCAGTTGATCGAGGCGGCGAGCGGCAAGCACATCTGGGCCCAGCGCTATGACCGCGACTTGGCCGACATCTTCGATCTGCAGGACGAACTGACCGAGGCCATCAGCGCCGAGGTTGACGCTGAACTGGCCGGCAGCGAGCGAACCCGGGCACACCGGAAAACCGCGGCCGACTTGGATGCCTGGGAACTTTATCAACGCGCCATGTGGCACCTCTACAAGTTCACCAAGGACGACGCGGCGGAGGCGCGGCGCCTGTTCCAGCGCGCCACGGATCAAGCGCCCGAGTTCGCAGATGCCCACGCCGGGCTCGCCACGATTGCGAACCAAACGGTCTTGTTCGGATTTACGCAAGACAGAACCGCGACTTTGGAACGAGGATTGCGCCATGCCGAGATGGCGGTGGCGCTGGATGACCGGAATGATTTCAGCCATTTTGTCCTAGGCCGAATTTGCACGAGTTTGAACGACCGCGACCGCGCCATATCCGCCTACGAGAAAGCCATCGATTTGAACCCGAATTCCGCGCTGGCCCATTCCGGTCTTGGCGATGCCCTATACCGGTTCGGCCGCGCAGAAGAGGCCATACCCTTGATTTCCCGAGCCATCCGCCTTAGCCCTCATGCCCCGGCGCTTTGGTCATTCCATTTGATCCGCAGTATTTCGCATTCCCTGTTGGATGAACCAGACCAAGCCATTATCGACGCAAAAGCGGCCGTGCAAGCCAAGAGTGATGAATTTTGGTGTCACGTGGCACTGGCCTACGCCCGCGCTCTGCAGGGAAACTATGATGCCGCCCGCGCGGCTTATGATCGCGCATGCGAGCTGAAGCCGGAATTATCCACAGCCTACATCAGATCGCTGACTGGCGCCATACACCCGCCCTATATGGAAAGTTTTATTGCGACCATGCGCGAGGCGGGATTGCTGGAAGACTGATGGTTGGTTGCAGATCCAGACGTGACGGCTCAAAGGCCGGCTGGTGGATGTGTTCCCAACAAGGTGGTAATTTAATCACTAGCAATAAAGATGGAGAATGCGTGATTTCCGACAATAGTTCCGAGCTGGAAATGGCCCGTGCGGCGAACGAGGCCATTGGGGCGATCCTCAAGATTATCGGCCGTTCTCCAATTGTTTTGGATGACGTATTTGATGTTTTGCTGACCAACGCCCTAAAACTTTGCGAAGCGGAATTTGGCATACTGCACTTGTATGAGAAAGACCGTGGATTTCGGGCGGTCAGCACCATGGGCGTTCCGGCCAAGTTTGAAAAATGGCTTGTTGACGAGGGCGATATCAAACCACATCCCGATACGGCCCTGGGAAGGATTGAGCAGCAAAAGAAACCCATCATCATCAGAGACGTCAAATCGGAAGACATCTACGAAAAAGGTGAACCCCTGCGGATCGCCACGGCTGATTTGGGCGGGGCCCGCACGTTTATAGCATTTCCAATGCTGGCAGGTGATGAGCTTAGAGCAACCCGCATTCAATTGGATTCAATTGAATGCGGGTTGCTCTAGGC
>JAPYPT010000184.1 GCA_029937535.1 Alphaproteobacteria bacterium | reverse complement strand
TCCGGTGTTGCAGTCCATGCACCAGCAATTTTAGTCCCGGCACATGGCCCACGGTATCGGCCAGGGCGGCTTCCGCCCGCCCGGGTATGACGGCCAGGGCCAGGGGGATGCCGGCCGCCAGGGATAATCCGGTCAATCGATCCAGGCGCGGACCGGGCGCGACGGCGTCATCGTCGCGCCACCACATGGCCGCCCGCCGCTCCGCCCGCCGCCAGTGCGCCAACTCGGCCTCTAGATCGGTCCAGTCCGCCATGCCCCTACCAATCCAGCGCCTCGGCCCAGTCGGCGATGCGCCCGGCGCCATCGGCGGCGCCGTCGGTGCGGAAGGCCGCCGCCGCCGGCTGCATGGCCAGGGCTTTGTCGATCGCCGCAACGATGGCGTCGGGGGACAATTCACCCTCCCCGATCGTGGTGACGATGCCCCGTTCCGCCAATAATCTGGCGCGCAGGGTTTGCTCGGTCTCAAGACCGCCCGAGTAGGGCACGATGATGGCGCGGCAGCCCGCATGCATGCCCTCCATCAAGGTGTTGTAGCCGCCCTGACTGATGGACAGGGCGCAGTTCATCAATAGGGTTGGGAAATCTCCCCTGGCCCGCTCGACCACGATGCCGCCCGCATGGTCGGCATGGGCGGCAAGCGCCGTCAAGGCCTGGAATTCATCCTCCCCAACCTTGACGCCGACCAGGACGCGCCAGATCTTGCCGGCCAGGGTGCTGGCGGCCTTGGCGGCGATGGCGGTACGCAGCAATTCATCGCCCACGGCGCCGCCCCCCGCCGAGACCAGAACTTCATCCCAGCCCGGGCTGCCCGGCCCCCCGCGCCGGCCCGTGCGGTCCACCACATAGCCGGTGTAATGCAGCTTGCCGGCGATTTCGGCGGCATGGGGAAATGTGGCGTCGAAGGGGATCAGGTCCGGATCGCCATGCACCAGAACGTGATCGAAATAATGCTCGACGCGTTCCAGCATTTCCACCAACCGTTCGGGCTTGGGCGGCGCGACCAGGATATCGCGGACCGAACAGGCGATGACGGGGCGGTGCGGCGCCGCCAGGGCGGCATCCAGCAGGGGCAGCAGCTCAAACCGCATTTGCCGCCGGCCAAAGGGGTAGAGTTCCAGCAAGATCACATGCGGTCGGACCCTGTCCCAGACCGCCAGCAGAGCATCACGCCGGCGCCCGCGCCAGGCGTCATCAATGGGTTGGTCGAATTCATCGACCAGTTTCTTGAAATACAGATCAACGGCGCGAACGGGAGGCAGCTGCACCAACCCGGCGCCGCCAAGATCCAGGTTCGGAATGCCATGGCCGCCCGAGACATAGGTCACCTCCAGCCCGGCGTCCTGCATGGCGCGGGTCAGGGTGGCGCCCCGGCGCTGATGCCCGATGCCCAGCAGATGCTGGACATAGAACAAGACCCGGCCGCCGTCCGTCATGGGTTGCCTCCTTTATTTGGTAAAAGCGGCACGTTCATTTCGACGGGCGTGACCGCTCCCTGTGCATCCACGGCGAACAAATGGGCCCGGTCCCAGCCCAGCTTGACCGGCGGGCGGCCCATCATGTCCCAATCGTGGGCGGCGGCGAAGATCGCTCTGATCACTGATTTATGCGTCACGGCGATATGCCGTCCGCCGGTCCGGCCCAGTTCCGCCAGGAAGGGCGCCAGGCGGCTTTGCACCATGCGTGGGCTTTCCCCGCCGGGTGGCAGAAAGTCCAGACCGCGGGCTTCATTGGCCGCCATGCCGGCGTCGGGATCGGCGCGCAGCTCTTCCAGGGTGTGCCCTTCATAGGCGCCGAAATCCATTTCGATCAGGCGCGCCTCGATCTCTATGTCGACCGCGCCGCCACTTATGATGGCCGCGGTTTGGCGCGCCCGCAGCAATGGGCTGACATGCCAGCTTGCCCCGTCCAAGGCGCCGGGCGGGCGGCAACCGGCCAGGGCCGCGCGCCCCTGATCCGTCAGCGGGATGTCGGCCCGCCCCGTCATCCGCCCTTCGCCATTCCAGGCCGTGCGGCCATGGCGGATCATGCCCAGCAGGGTCATGGCATCGCCTCCCGCAGGATATCGGCGGCTGCTGTTATGGTGCGGGTGCCGGTAACGAAGGCGCCCGCGCCTCTCGCCAGCCGCCGGCGCAGGTCGTCATCATCCAGCAACCGGGCGACGGCGCCGGCAAAGGCGCCAGGGTCCCCCGGCGCGGTCAACAACCCCGTCTCGCCATGACATACCACATCCGGGACCCCCCGTTCATTGCCCGCCACGACCGGCAGGCCGGCCGCTTGTGCCTCCAGATAGGCCATACCATAGGCCTCGCCCACACCGGGCCAGACATAAAGGTCACAGGCGCGGTAAATTTCCGGCAAGTCGGCCAGGGGCAAGGCCCCGGTCAGGATGGATTTTTCGCCAATGGGGTCCAGGGTGGCCTGGACCTGATCGCGGGCGGCGCCATCGCCCACCACCAGCAACTGCCAATCATTCCGCTCCAGACGGGCCAGCGCCGCGCCCAGCATTTGATATGATTGCAACTTGTCGCCGGGTCGCATCATGGCCACCGCCAGCAGCCAGCGCCGGTCCGGGTCCAGGCCGTGGCGCCGGGCCAGGGCGCCACGATCCCGGCACCCTTGGGCGAGGCGTCCTCGGGCGAACGGACCCGGATCCAGAAAGGGTGGCAGAAAGGCCATTTTGTGCCCTGCCGGCACCAGGGGCTCGACGCAGGCCATATCATGGCGGGTCAGACAAAATACCCAATCCGCCGCCGCGATGGCCCTGGCGGCGGCCTGATGACCCTGATCCCAAGGGCCGCCCGCCTGCTTCGGCGCGTAAGATGCCTCGGCCACCAAATAGGGAATGCCCAGCGCCGCAGCCACCTTCGGCCCCAGCCAGTCCGGCGCCTTGTGATACAGATGATAGGTAAACCAGGCCGCCGGCCGGTCATCGGGTTCCAGACTCCGGTACCGCGCGATTAAACCCGCCGCCACGGCGGCGCCTTCGGCCTGCAACGCCTCTTGCCGCTGCCGGTCGCCCTGGCCGTCATAGGCGCGAAAGTCGGATGCCACCTCGACCTCCCCCCCGGCCGCCTCCAACGCCTGGATCAACAGCCGGCCCATGCGCCGGTCGCCCGACGGCGTCGGATGGTCCGGCGCCTTCAAGGGCGCGTAAAAGGCGATGCGCCGGGCCGCCATCAGGCTTTCCCAGCGGCCGTGCCCGGGGGCCCCATGGGGCGGGCGGCGCCAGGGCGGGCGGCGGTATCGCCGGCTTCATGCCGCCGTGCTGGCAAGGCAAATTTCCGGGCCAACCGTTCGATCCAGAATTCGTGGGAAAATGCCGCCCCCACGCGGGCCTGCCCGGCCCGGCCCAAAACCTGACGGCGGTCTGGGTCGGCAATCAGCTCCGCCAGCGCGTCGCGCAATGCCGCCCGGTCCCGGGCCTCGACCAGAATGCCGGTGTCGCCATGGCTGATCAATTCCGGGATCGCCGAAACCCTGGTGGCGATGCAGGGCAAGGCCTGGCTTTGCGCCTCCATCAAGACATTGGGCAGGCCATCCCGGTCGCCGTCTTTCGCGACGCGGCTGGCCAGAACAAAAATATCCGCGGCGCCATAGGCCGCCAGCACGGCTTCCTGCGGCTGGGCGCCGTGCCATGTGATGCGGCCGTCAATGCCAGCCTGCCGGGCCTGGCGTTCCAACGCCCGCGCCAAGTTGCCGCCGCCAATGTGATCCAGGCGCCAGTGCAGCGTGGGTGGCAGTTGCGCCAGGGCGGCGAGCAGATCGTCATAGCCCTTTTTCGCGACGGCCCGGCCGACCGAGATAATGCGCACGGGATCGCCGCGATCCCGGCCGTCACGCCGCGAACCCGGCTCGGCCGGCGGCGGGAAGTAACCCAGATCGATGCCATGATAAACCAACGCCACGGTGTCCTTGGCATTTTCCAACGGCGCCAGGTTGGCCAAATGATCATGTGCCGCCTGGCTGCAGGTGGACAGCCAGGCAACTTCCGCCAGTTTTTCCCGTTTTTCCCATCCCGGCGTGGTCCAGATATCCTTGGCATGGGCGGAACAGCTCCACGGCAGCCCGCTCAGATGCGCCGTGTAGCGGGCGACCGAGGCCGGCGTGTGCAGGAAGTGGGCGTGCAGATGCTTCACCTCGTTGCCCAGTTCCGCCGCCAGCACCAGGGCCTGGCCGAACCGGCGGATGCGGTTGGGGCTGCGGTCGCGCCATAGATCGGCCAGCCACAGGCGCCTGGCGTCCCGGTAGCCCGGCCAGCGGCGCACCAATCTCCAGGCCCGCCAGACCCGCCCCGGCTCCCGATAGAGATATTCCGGCAGATAATTTACCGCGGCCTTGATGCGGCCATGCACCGGATGCCTGGCCCGGTCGGTGGGATGGCGCAACGAAACGATCCGGATATCAAGGCCGCGCCGCTCCAAGGCCTCGATTTCCTGGGCGATGAAGGTCTCCGAAAGACGGGGATAGCCTTTCAGTATGAAGGCGACCGGTTTCAGGGTGTTTTCGGACGTCATGGCAAGGACTGCCCAGATTGTGTGTCAGTCGCCCGACGACGCCTTGGCGCGTTGGTTTGCCGGCGAATTTTTCTGTGTGGATCCCCGTGCCGGATTCCGACCCGATTCCCGACCCGATTCTGGGGTCTGCTCCTGATTGGCGGCCGGATCCAGCAGCCAGGGCGCGACCAGCCTGTTGACGTTGTCCAATCCTTCCAACAATCCCGGCACGATGACATCACGGGGGCAGTTTTGATAAGGCAGCTCGCGCAAGGCCTTGCCCATGACACTGGCATCCCGTTTGCCGTCGTCTTCAAGCATGCGGACCAGGCCCAGTTCCTGGGCCCGGCTGGCGCGGATAAACTGTTCCATGCGGGGCCGGGTCCGGGGAATGATCAAGGCCCGCTTGTTGAAGCTGAGGATTTCGCAGAACGTGTTGTAGCCGCCCATGGCCACGACGCCGACGGCGTTGTCCTCCAACTCCTCCAACTTGGCATCGAAGGTAATGGCCTGGACCCGGTTTAGGCGATGCGCCCGGTCGATAAATTCCGCCTGGGTCTCCGGCTGCATGAAGGGGCCCAGCACGATCAGCGCCGGGTACAGCATGCGGCTGTCGTCTTCATAGGTGCGCAGGACCCAATCAATCAGCGCTTCACCGTCACCACCGCCCCCCGTGGTGACCAGGACATAGGGTTCCGAGACGATTTCCGGCAACGGCCGGGTGGATGGTTCCGTCGGGGTGGTGCGGTGCAAATAACCCGTGTAGGTCATCCGCCGGCGCACCTGGCGCGGCACCTGCAATCCTTGCAGGGGATCGCAGATCTGCGGCAGGCCATAGACCCAAATTTCATCGTACAGGTCGCGCAGGGCGGGCATGGCGTTCTTGCGCCGCCATTCCGGCGCCAGCATGGCGGGATCATCCATGATGTCGCGCAGGCCCAACACCAGGCGGGTGCCCCGCCGCTTCAGCATGCGCAGGGTTTCCTCGATCTCGCCGCGCAGACCCAGCGGTTCCTTATCGACGATGACCATGTCGGGGGCGAAGATATCCGCCGTATGCTTGATGATCTGGGCCCGCATATGAATGGTCTGTTCGAAATCTATGCCAAGGTTCAACGATGTGTATTCGCCATTGCGAAGCTTGATCACACCGGGAATGCGGACGAAATCGACCCGGGAGCGAAAGTCGAAGCTGCCGATGATCGGCGAGCCGGACAAGATCAATACGGACAGATCCGGATATTCGCGCACCAGGGAGTGGGCGATGGTACTGCATCGCCGCAAATGGCCGAGGCCCATGGTGTCGTGACTATAGATCAGGACGCGGGAACCCCGCATCCCTTCAAGCGTGCCTTTTGGCATGCCCCCGTCTCCCTTGCGGTGCAACCGCTACTAAAAACGCCCGAACTATGCCATGCCGGAGTAAGAACAAAAAGCAACTTTTTGATATGACAGGCATTTTCCTGCTATTGATTGGGTAGCAGATTCGGGTTTCGGTAGCCATTTACCGAAACCGCACCCTGCGTTAGTCTACCGGCGCCGGGTTTAATGATAGTTGAATACATCGTCTTCTGGGGAGCGGGCACGGCGTATGGAAAAGACAATTTATGGGTATGTTTGGCGGTTTTCCCGTCAACAACAGATAACCATGACCTTGATGTCGGCGGCTTCGCTGCCGTTTCTGTATCTGTTCTATGAAGTTCCCAAAACCATCATTAATGAAGCCATTCAGGGCTCCGGCATCGAATTCCCTCTTAACTTAGGGGAAAAACTGACAATTTCCGTCCTTGGCCTGGATATTCCATTGCTGGGCCCGTTCGATCTGATGATCGACCAGGTACCTTATCTTTTCGTGTTGTGCGTTTTATTTCTCGTCTTGGTGGGCGTCAATCAGGGCTTTAAATACGTCATTAACGTCTACAAGGGCCTGACCGGCGAACGTATGTTGCGGCGTTTGCGTTTTGAACTTTATTCCCGGGTCCTGCGCTTTCCCCTGCCCACTTTCCGCAAGATGAGCCAGGGCGAAATTATCCCCATGATCACGGCCGAGGTGGAACCGCTGGGCGGCTTCATTGGCGATGCTTTTTCCCTGCCGGCGTTTCAGGGTGGTTACCTGGTCACCATTCTGAGTTTTCTGTTCATGCAGGATTGGCGCATGGCGATGGCGGCGGTGGCGCTCTATCCCTTGCAATTGTGGCTGATCCCGAAATTGCAGCGCCGGGTCAATCTGCTGGGCAAGGAGCGCGTGGCCCGTGTGCGGCGGTTGTCCGACAAGATCAGCGAGACCGTGCAGAGCGTGCAGGAAACTCATGCTCACGATACCTCGAACTTTGTGCTGACCGATTTTGCCAACCAGTTGTTCTGGATTTACGGCGTGCGGGAACGCATTTACCGGCAAAAATTCGTCATCAAGTTTCTCAACAATTCCATACAGCAGCTGGGGCCGTTCTGTTTCTATTCCATCGGCGGCTATTTTGTCATCCAGGGCGAACTGGAAATCGGCACCCTGATCGCCGCCATCGCCGCGCACAAGGATCTGGCGGCGCCGTGGAAGGATTTGTTGACCTACTATCAGATGCAGTCGGATGCTTCGATCAAGTACGATGTGGTGGTCAGCCAGTTCGGCCCCGCCGGCATGCGCGGGCCGGAATATCAAATGGACGAGCCTGACAGTCTGGCCCCCCTGACAGGTGAGCTGGCGGCCACCAACCTGACCCTGACCGACGACCAGGATGTCGCCGTGGTCGATGGCGTCTCCCTGCGCCTGTCCCTGGACAAGCGTTACGCCATTGTTGGCACGGGCGGCAGCGGCAGGGAGGAATTGACCATGTTGCTGGCGCGCCTGCTGGATCCCGACAACGGCAACCTCAGTCTGGGCGGCAACGATGCCGCCCTGCTGCCCGAGGCGGTCACGGGCCGGCGCATGGCGCATGTGGGCGCCTCGGCCTTCGTGTTCGCCGGCACCATCGCCGACAATTTGTTCCTTGGCCTGAAGCATCGGCCGCTGAAGGCGGTGGAGTACTCGGGCGAGGCCGCGAAGCAGCGGGCGTTCTATGTGGACGAGGCCCGGCGTTCGGGTAACATTGACTATGACCCGGATGCGGACTGGATCGACTATGCCGCCGCCGGTGTCGATGATCCGGCCACCCTGCGGCTCGCCGGCCTTGCCGCCTTGACGCGCATTGGCATGAATGACGAGGTCTATCGTTTTGGCCTGCGCGGTACCATCGATCCGCAAGACCGCCCCGACCTGGCGGCCGGCATTCTGCGCGCCCGGGCGGGCCTGCGGGAGCGCATGGCCGGCGACCCGGCGTTGCTGGACCTGGTGGAAGGGTTCGCCGCCGAGTCCTACAATTTGAACGCCTCGGTCGGCGAGAATCTGATGTTCGGCAACCCGGTTGGCGGGGCCTTCGATGTGGAGCATCTGGCCGAACATGCCTATGTCCTGGATGTACTGGAACAGGTTGGCCTGACCGAGCAGTTCCTCTCGGTCGGTTTTCAGGTTGCCTCGACCATGGTTGAACTATTTGCCGATCTGCCGCCCGATCATGAACTGTTCCAGCAATTCAGCTTTATCTCGGCTGACGAACTGCCCGATATCCAGGCCCTGTTGCATCGCAGTGACCGGGCCAACCTGGGCGTGCTGCCGGAAGAAGACCGCTCCCTGCTGATGTCGCTGCCGTTCAAATTGATCCCGGCCCGCCATCGTTTGGGTCTGGTGGACGATGACCTGCAGACCAAAGTGCTGGAAGCGCGCCGTTATTTCGCCGAACATTTGCCGGACGACCTGCAAAACGCCGTCGAATTCTTCGACATGGAGAAATACAACGCCACGGCCAACATTCAGGACAATATCCTGTTCGGCAAGGTGGCCTACGGCCAGGCCCAAGCGGCCGAACGGGTGGGCGACTTGGTATCGGAAGTGGTCGATGAATTCGGCTTGCACGAAACCGTGGCCGGGGTTGGTTTGAATTTCCAAGTGGGCATCGCCGGCTCGCGCCTGTCCATCGCCCAGCGGCAGAAATTGGCCATTGCCCGGGCCCTGTTGAAGCGGCCGGATATCCTGATCCTGTCGGAAGCCACGACGCCGCTGGACTCCGCCGGTCAAGCCTTGATAATGGATGCGCTGTTGGCGGAATTCGAAGGGCGTTGCCTGATCTGGTCCGTGCAGCGGGCCAGCATGGCGGAAAACTTCGACGAGGTCCTGGTCATGCGCCAGGGCCGGTTGATGGAAATGGGCAGTTATGGCGTATTGAGCCAGAGCAATGAACATGTCAAGGAACTGTTGGAGTCGGAGTAGTATGCGTCAGAGTATCAGAGGCTGGAGCGGGATGAGGTTGGGCATAGGGCAATTTTCAACTAATTGGATTCGCTCTTGCGATCCAAGTAGTCGGTTCAATTGCTCTTTTCTTAAGAATCCGAGCATGTTTAAAGAGAACATGCTCTGGTGGGCGGAGAGCGATCATGAGTTTAAATGAAGAAGTTGAACTGCTGCGCACGATCCCGATGTTCGCGAATATCGAACCCTCGAAGTTGAAGCTTTTGGCCTTCACCTCCGAGAGGTTGACCTTTCAGGAAGGCCAGGATTTGTGCCGGCAAGGCGATATCGGCGATGCGGCTTATGTTGTGGTGGAGGGCACGGCGGATGTGATTATCGATCTGCCCGACGGCGGCAAGCTGACCGTGGCGCAAATAGGCCGCAACGCCTTCGTGGGCGAAATGGCCATTCTGTGCGAGGTTCCCCGCACGGCGACAATTACCGCCACCGCGAAACTGGAAACCCTGCGCATCAGCACGGAATTGTTCTTCCGCCTGGTCAAGGAATTCCCCTCCATGGCGGTGGAAATCATGCGCGATTTGGCCCGCCGCCAGGTTGCCTCCAATGATCAGCTGACCGAGGCCAACCAGAAACTTTCGGCGGCCGAAAAACGCCTGCAGGAACTCGAAGGCGGCGCCTCGTAGAACAGTTCCGATCCAATGTGAATCACGAAGTGATTCTAAGTGATTGGAAAAACTGCTCTATTTTTAAGATTCAGAGCATTTCTATTTCGGAAATGCGCTGGGCGAATTTTGGGGATGACTTGTTGCCTTCCAAGGATGTAATGGCCAAGGACTTTATGGGAAGCGGGCGGTGAGCCGGCTGGACAGCGCCATTCGCCGGCTGCAGGCGCAGCGGGCCTGTTTGGATTGGGCCGTGGGCGAGATTGCCGGGCGCCCGGGCCCGGTGCTGGAACTGGGCCTGGGCAATGGCCGCACCTTTGATCATTTGCGCGAGCGGCTGCCCGGCCGGGAGATCTTCGTTTTTGAACGAAAGGTGGCGGCCCATCCCGATTGCATCCCCGACGACGATCATCTGCTGGAGGGGGATTTTCATGACAGCCTGCCGGGCGCCCTGGCGCGCATCGGCGATCGCGCGGTCATGGCCCATTGCGACATCGGCAGCGGTGACCGGGCCCTGACCGCCAGACTGGCCGCTTTCGTCGGCCCCGCCCTGGCGCCGCTGCTGGCCGCGAACGCGGTGGTGGTGGCGGACCAGGCTCTGGAAATTCCCGGCTGCCATCCCGTTCCCCTGCCCGCCGGCATCGCTCCGGGCCGCTACCACATTTACCGCGCCGCGGCCGCCTGAAGCATGCGCGGGACCGTCCCCACCATGACCAGCGAGGCCGCCATTCGGCGCCTGAACCGCCACCCGCCCGTGGGCGCCTCGAAATTATTGGGCGGCGAATACCTAGAGGTCGACGCCGCCCGGGGCTTTGCCCGCGCGGCCTATCAGGGCCGGGCCGAATTCTGTACCGAGAACGGGGTGATACTGGGCGGCTTTCTGTCGGCCATGATGGACGAGGCCATGGCCATCGCCGCCGCCGCTTACAAGGACTTCGGCCATGTGGTTCCGACCCTTGGCATGAAGACCGCTTATTTGCTGGGCGTCCGGCCTGGCCGGCTCATTGCCGAGGGTGAGGTGCGCCACGCCGGTGCGCGGGTGGTTTATCTGGAGGGCCGCCTGTTGGCCGAAAATGGCGACCTGGCCGCCACCGCGACGGCCACCGCCCGGTTTCGCCTCGCACCCTGGGTTTGAGCCGGACATGCCGGATATGAATACCACCCACGGCCAGGGCTTGGATCTTTTCACCCGGCTGAAACAGCGCCCCCGCTGCCCCGTCGCCGGCCTCTTGGGCCATTGCCTGGTGGCCATGGACGTGGCGGCGGGATTGGTCGAGGTGGAATTTCAGGCCGCCCCGCACCTCTTCAATCCCATGGCCGTCATGCAGGGCGGATTGACCATGGCAATGTTGGAAATGGCCATGACGGACGCCGCCATCGGGCTGACCGGTCTGGATTATGACGCCGTTCTGTTGGAGGTGAATTGCAACTTCCTCGCCGCCATTGGCCCCGGCCCCGTGCGCTGCCGGGCCCATTTGGCGCGCCGCGGCCGCTCGACCGCCTTTGTCGCGGCCCAATTGTTCGACGGACAGGGTGAATT
>JAPYPT010000183.1 GCA_029937535.1 Alphaproteobacteria bacterium | reverse complement strand
CCTGGCTGCCGTAGCCGAAAATGGCGACTTTCTTGCCCTTGATCAGGTTCACGTCGGCATCGCGGTCATAGTAGACGCGCATGGTTGGTATCCTCTTCGTTGCTGAATGCGCCCGAGTGGCGGGGCGGGAAATAAGCTTGGCTCACGGTTTGGCCTTATCTACATAGACTCCGCGCCGCGCGCAATGGCGACGACGCCGGTGCGGGAGACCTCCCGAAGGCCCAGGGGCCGCATCAGATCGATGAAGGCGTTGACCTTGTTGCTGTCGCCGGTGACTTCAAAGACAAACGAGCCAAGGGTGGAATCCACCGCCCGGGCGCGGAAGATATCCGCCACGCGCAAGGCCTCGATGCGGTTCTCACCCTTACCGACAACCCTGACCAGGGCCAGTTCCCGCTCAATCGAGGGGCCTTCCTCGGTCAGATCGACGACATTGAAAACCGGCACCAAACGCTCCAGCTGGGCGCGGATCTGGTCGATGATCATCTGATCGCCTGAGGTGACGATGTTGATGCGGGAGCGGTCAAGGGTGGTATCCACCTCGGCCACGGTGAGGCTTTCGATGTTGTAGCCCCGGCCCGAGAACAGCCCCACCACGCGGGCCAGGACGCCCGGCTCGTTGTCCACCAGCACGGCGATGGTATGCCGCGGATTAACTTCGGTTTCCATACTCATTACGCCAGCTCCACCATCAGACCAGCGCCTGGCCGGCGGCGCTGACCGGCGCGCCGACCCCATCCTGGTCCGTGCCCAGGAGCATTTCGTTGTGGGCCGCGCCCGAGGGCACCATGGGGAAGCAGTTTTCCTCCTGGGCCACGCGCACATCGGCAATGACCATGCCATCGGTGTCCAGCATCCTTTGGATATCGTCATCCAGGGTTTTCGGATCGTCGATGACCATGCCCGTGGCGCCGAAGGCATCCGCCAACTTGACGAAATCCGGCAACGCCTCGGAATAGGTCTCCGAAAACCGGCTGCCGTGCAGCAGTTGCTGCCATTGCCGGACCATGCCCATCCAGCGGTTATTCAGGATGAAGACCTTCAAGGGCAGGCGGTATTGCATGGCCGTGGAAATTTCCTGGATATTCATCATGGTCGAGGCCTCGCCCGCGATATCGATCACCAAGGCCTCCGGATGGGCGATTTGCACGCCCACCGCCGCCGGCAGGCCATAGCCCATGGTGCCCAGACCGCCCGAAGTCATCCAGCGGTTCGGCTCCTCGAACTTGTAATACTGCGCCGCCCACATCTGGTGCTGGCCCACCTCCGTGGTGACGTAGACATCCTTGTCCTTGGTCAATTCGTACAGCCGCTTGATGGCATGCTGGGGCAGGATGACGTCGCCGCCCTGGTGGTAGGCCAGACAGTCGCGGGAACGCCAGCGCTGAATGACGGTCCACCAATCCGCCAGCGCCGCCCTGTCGGGCGCATGGCCCTCGGCCTTCCAGCAGTCCAGCATCTGGCCGATGACCAGGCCCACGTCGCCGATTATCCCGAGGTCCACGTGGATATTCTTGTTGATTGAAGAGGGATCGATGTCCACGTGGATCTTTTTCGAACCCGGCGAAAAGGCATCGAGACGGCCCGTGATGCGGTCATCGAAACGGGCGCCCAGGCAGATCATCACGTCGCAATCATGCATGGCATGGTTGGCCTCGTAAGTGCCATGCATGCCCAACATACCGATGAACTGATTGTCCGAAGCCGGATAGGCGCCCAGGCCCATCAGCGTGTTGGTGATGGGATAGCCGGTCAATTGTACCAATTCCCGCAGTTTAGCGCAGGCCTCCGGTCCGGAATTGATCAGGCCGCCCCCGGTATAGAACAACGGCCGCTTGGCCCCCGCCATCAGTTCCACCGCCGCCCTGACCTGTGCCGCGTCGCCGTGCTCGGGCGGGCGGTAGGTCTTGTGCCGCAGGCTGGCCAGATCGGGCATTTCGTAGGTACCTTGATTGACGCAAATATCCTTGGGCAGATCGATCACCACGGGGCCTGGACGGCCATGGGTGGCAACATAAAACGCCTCGTGGACGATCCGGCCCATTTCGTTCGTGTCCTTGACCAGATAATTGTGCTTGGTGCAGGGCCGGGTGATGCCGATGGTGTCGGCTTCTTGAAAGGCGTCATTGCCAATCAAATGCGTGGCCACCTGGCCGGTCAGGCAGACGATGGGAATGGAATCCATCATGGCGTCGGTCAGGCCGGTCACCGCGTTGGTGGCGCCGGGGCCCGAGGTCACCAGAACAACGCCGGGCTTGCCGGTGGAGCGGGCGTAGCCCTCCGCCGCGTGCACCGCGCCGCCTTCCTGACGAACCAGAATATGGCGGATATTATTCTGCGCGAACAAGGCATCATAGATGGGCAATACAGCGCCGCCGGGATAGCCGAAGATGACGTCGACGCCTTGGTCGGTTAGGGCGCGGATCAAAATCTCCGCCCCGCTCATCGTTCTCGTTTCGACCGTCTCACTGTCCATGAGGCTCTGTTCCGTAGCGGACATGATGTGCTCCTAAAGCGGCTTTCCCGCCAAATTCAACGGCAGGTTCGGGTAGTGACGAATGCAACAAAGCCCCTCGCATGAGAGGCTTCAGCTAGAAATACTGCCCGCCAAGCCGCGAAATTTACGACAGAAAATGGCCATGGGCGGAGCGCAACATAGGGCTTCAATCAAGGCCGGTCAACCGATTTTTTGATATAAATGGAATGATAATATCTGATAATCTTTCCGAATCTTGCGAATTTATGGTCTTCCACGCACACATCTTGTTTCTAAACCAGGTCATCTGGCGCTTGGCGTAGCGCCTGGTCGCCTGTTGGGTCTGGGCCATGGCCTCCGCGCGGGAAATTTCTCCCCGGTTCAGGCGCATAAGCTCCGCCACGCCGAGGGCTTTCATGGCCGGCAGGGCGGGATCCAGGTTCATGGCGGCCAGCGCCGCGGCTTCTTCCAGGGCGCCGTCCCCGAGCATGGCCGCGAAACGTTCATCACAGCGGCGATACAATGCGGCGCGCGGCCAGTTCAGCACGAAACCCCGCCACGGCGGCCCCAGGACCGGCGTGGTGGCTGGGCGCCGTTGCCAATCGGCGAGGGAGACGCCGGTTCCCTCAATCACCTCATAGGCCCGCACCAGACGTTGAGAATCCGTTGCCGCCAAACGCGCGGCCATACTCGGGTCCCGCGCCCGCAAAAGATCGTGCAGGCCCGCCGGACCGAGCTCGTCCAGCTTGGCCCGCGCCGCCAGACGGACATGCTCTGGAATCTCGGGAATTTCCGCCATGCCGATCGTCAAGGCCTGGAAATACAGCCCCGTGCCGCCGACCACGATGGGCACCTGGCCCGCCTGGCGGACGCTGGCGATTTCCCCTAGGGCCAATTCCAGCCAACGGCCCACCGAGAATGACGAGGCGGCGGATGTCACGCCGTAAAGGCGGTGCGGCGCGGCGGCTTCCTCATGGGCATCGGGCCGGGCCGTGAGGATACGCAATTCGCGGTAGACCTGCATGCTGTCGGCGTTGATGATGACGCCGTCCAGAGCCTGGGCAAGTTCAATCGCCAGACTTGACTTGCCGCTGGCCGTCGGGCCGGCTATCAGGATGGCGTCTGTCACGAAAATACCTTCAAAAAAAACCAAAGAGCCCGGATGCCTCACGTTCTGACCCTTATAGCGAAGCCGCTGACCGACGGCCATGTCCGTCTGGCCCATGATCTGTTGCCGGCGGGCGCGGCGGCGGACTGGCTGGCCCCGGACCGGGCCTGCGATCTGCGGTTTTCGGGATTGGCGCCGGGTTTGGAAGACCGGGTGCGGGCGGCCCTGGATGGCGCGCCGGTCGATCTGTTCTGTCAGCCCGACGATGACAAACGGCGGCGCAAACTGCTGGTGGCGGATATGGATTCGACCATCATCACGACGGAATGCATCGACGAAATGGCCGATCTGTTGGGCCTCAAATCCCAGGTCGCGGCCATAACCGAGCGCGCCATGGCCGGTGAGATTGATTTTCCCGAGGCTCTGCGCGAACGGGCCCGGATGCTGGCCGGGCTGAGCACGGAAGATCTAAGGGCGGTGTTCGAGCAACGCATTCACCTGACGCCGGGCGCCCGTGAACTGGTGGCGACCATGACCGCCCATGGCGCCTTCACCGCCCTTGTATCGGGCGGCTTTACCTATTTCACGGAACGGGTGGCCGCCGCCGCCGGTTTCGATCATCATCAGGCCAACCAGCTGCGGTTCGTGGACGGGCGCCTGAACGGGCGCATTGTCGAACCCATTCTGGGCGCGGGAGAAAAGCTGGCGGCGTTGCAAGGGTTGGCGACCCGGCAAAACCTTGCCCTGGACGAGACCTTGGCGGTGGGCGATGGCGCCAATGATCTGGCAATGATAAAGGCCGCCGGCCTTGGCGTCGCCTTTCACGCCAAGGCGATGGTGGCGAAGGCGGCGGCGGCCCGGATCGACCACGGCGACCTGACGGCCCTGTTGTACCTACAGGGCTATCGCGCCGGCGATATCCAAGGCTAGACCGTTTTCAACTGACGTTGAACCGCCGGGCCACCCGCTCTATTCCTTTTTCTTACTTTCTTGCTTTTTTAAATCTTGCGGCTTGCCATCCAGTTGCAGGGCGACAAAGCGCTTGTTGCGGGTCCGTTCGACCAGCAGCAACACGGTCTTCACCTTTTTGGTGGCGCGGATCTTGTTGTTTTCCCGGATCTGCGCAATCTGTTTGGCGACATCGTCCGGTGTCTTCACCGCGTTCTGTTGCACCTCGACGATCAGATCGCCCGGCTGCAGGCCCTTTTGGGCGGCCGAGCTGTCAGCGGCCACTTCCAGCACCAGCACGCCCTCCGCGCCCTCGGTGACCTTGAAGGTTTCCCGGGCTTCCTCCGTCAGGGCGGACAGGCGCATGCCCAGCAATTCAACGTCCTTGACCGGCGCGGGCTTGTCGTCCTTTTCGAGGCTGGCGATCTTGGTGTTGCTTTCCTCCATCTCGGCGATGGCAACTTCCAGCGTCTTAAGCGCGCCCCTGCGCCAGATTTCCACATTGACGGTCTTGCCAATGCGGGTGTTGGCGACGATGCGCGGCAGGGCCCGCATCTCGTCCACCTCCTGGCCGTCGAAGCGCAGGATCACATCGCCTTGCTGAATACCGGCCTGACCGGCTGGGCCGTCGCTGCCCACGCCGGCGACCAGGGCGCCGCCGGCCTTGTCCATGCCCAGGCTGTCGGCGATTTCATCCGTGACCGTTTGGATGCGCACACCCAACCAGCCACGCCGGGTGCGGCCGAACTCCTTCAGTTGATCGATCACCCGGTTGGCCAGAGTGGCGGGAATGGCAAAGCCAATGCCCACGCTGCCGCCCGTGGGCGAATAGATGGCAGTATTGATGCCGATCACTTCGCCCGCCATGTTGAACAGCGGGCCGCCCGAATTGCCCCGGTTGATCGCCGCGTCGGTTTGGAAAAAGTCGTCATAGGGCCCCGAATTGATGTCCCGGCCCCGGGCGGAAATGATCCCGGCGGTGACGGAACCGCCCAAACCGAAGGGATTGCCGATTGCCAAAACCCAATCGCCGACCCGGGATTTTTTCGAATTTCCCCAAACCAGCGACGGCAGGTCTGCTTTAGGTTCCACCTTGAGAAGGGCGAGATCGGTCTTGGCGTCCCGGCCCACCAATGTGGCTTCCAATAGAGTGCCGTCCGACAGCCGGACGCTGATCTCGTCCGCATCGGCGATTACATGGTTGTTGGTGACCACCAGGCCGGATTTGTCGATGATGAAGCCGGAGCCCAGAGACGTTGCGCGCCGGGGGCCGCGGTTTTTCGGTCTGTTGCGTTCCAGAAACTCCTTGAAGAACTCCTCGAACGGAGAGCCGGGCGGGACCATGAATTCCGGCTGCTTCCTTTTTTCCGAACCCTTGACCAGCTGCGTCGTTGAAATATTGACCACGGCCGGCGACAGCCGGGCCGCCAGATCGGCGAAACTGTCGGGCGCGCCACGGGCCTGTCCGGCCACGGGCAACAGCAACAATCCGATTGTTGCGGCGGTGGCGATTGCGGTGGCGGTGGCGGTGCCAATGGTGCCAGTGTTCGTTGCGGTGAGGGGCCGGGTCGGTGAAGCGGTCCAGGCTTTGGATATCATTGTGCCGATCACGAATTGTCTCCTTTGAATATGGCGGCTTACACGTCAGCCGCCATTCCGGGTGCTGAGCCGTTTATTTCGGGCGCGAATATGACCAAACCATGGCACCGTTGAAAAATCATCTATCGGGTGGTCAAAGTCCCCATCACTTCATTGTGAGTTCGGGCCTGAACAGCACCAAATAATGTCCTACAAAAAGGTCTTCGCCACCCAGATAATGCCAACCCCAAAGGTCGCCGCGCCCAGACCATTGATGCGCAAGGCGTCATCGGGCAGTTGCAGCATGATAGCCATCATACGTTTCATGCCACCGGGAAAGGCCGCATACAGTCCGCCTTCCAATACCAGGATCAAGCCCACGACGAGCAATAGCTCGACCATCGTGCAGCGGCCGCCGCCGCGCTATTTTTCGGCCTTGCTGGACCGGCCCAGAATATCGCCGAAATAGCTGAAGAAATCGCTGCTCGGCGACAACACCATGGTCGTGTTGTCCGACTGCAAGGCCGTGCGATAGGCCTGCAAGGAACGATAAAAGGCAAAGAATTCCGTATCCTTGGTATAGGCATCCGCGAACACCTTGTTGCGCAGGGCATCGCCCTCGCCGCGCATGATCTCGGACGATTTTTGCGCGGTGGCCAGCAGAACCGTGCGTTGGCGGTCGGCGGTAGCGGTGATCTTTTGGCTGCGCTCCGCGCCCTCGGCCCGGATCTCCGTGGCGATGCGTTTCCGCTCCGCCCGCATCAGGTCGTACACCGCCTGGCTGTTGGCCTCGGGCAAGTCGGCGCGTTTGATGCGCACATCGACGATCTCGATGCCCAGCTTTATCGCTTCCTCGTTCACCAGGCCGCGAATTTCGTGCATCAACCTGTTGCGTTCGCCCGACAGCATGACTTCCAGGTTGACCCGGCCAATGACGTTACGCAGGCTGGAATTGACGATGGGGGCCAGGCGGTTGCGGGCCGTCACCTCGTTGTTGACCGTCTGATAGAATTTCAAGGGATCGGCAATGCGGAAACGGGCGTAGGCATCGACGACGATCCGTTTCTTGTCCGCCGCCACCGCTTCAACCGGCGGCGCGTCAAAATCCAATATGCGTTTTTCCATGAATTGCACATTCTGGACGAACGGTATTTTGAAGTTCAATCCCGAATCCTGAACGGTTTTCACGGGATTGCCAAACTGCAGGACCAGGGCCTGCTGGGTTTCATGCACGGTGAAGACGGCGCCATAGCCAATCACGCCCAAGACCACCAGGATGATGGCCAATATTGTTGCGACATTCCGGTTCATCAGTTTGTCCCCGCGTTGCGATTGGATTGTTTTTGCAATTCCGGCAAGGGCAGATAAGGCAACACGCCCTGGCTGCCGCCTTCATTGTCGATGAGGATCTTGTTGGCGCCCTGCAAGACCACTTCCATGGTTTCCAGATACAGCCGCTTGCGGGTGACGTCCGGGGCCAATTGGTATTCCTTCTGAATGGCCAGATAGCGGGAGACTTCACCCTCGGCCTGGGCCACGGTCTGTTTCTTATAACCCTCGGCCTCCTGGAGAATACGCTCCGCCTCGCCTCGGGCACGGGGCAGGATGTCGTTGGCGTAGGCTTGGGCTTCATTCACCAGCCGCTCTTCATCGGCGCGGGCGGCCTGCACATCGCGGAAGCTGTCGATCACCGCGGACGGCGGATCCGCCTTGGCCAGCTTGACCTGGGTGATGGCGATACCGGCGCCATATTCATCCAGGGTACTCTGCATCAAGGTCAGGGTTTGCCGCTCGACTTCGTTCCGGCCTTCGGTCAGAACATCGACAATTTTGGATTTGCCCACGACCTCCCGCATGACGCTCTCGGCCACCGCCTTGACGGTATTTTCCGGCCGCTGGATGTTGAACAGGAATTTGCCCGCATGGCTGATCTGCCACAAAACCGTGAAGTTGATGTCGACGATGTTTTCATCGCCGGTCAGCATCAGGCTTTCTTCGGGCAGATTGCGCAGAGCCGAGGAACGGCCGAAATCGCCGGAACTTTGAAACCCGACCTCAACCCGGTTGACGCGGGTGACTTTCGGCGTCAGGGCGTTTTCAATGGGACTGGGCAGATGATAGCGCAGGCCCGGAGATGTGGAGCCCGTGAACTTGCCAAAGCGCAGTACAACACCCTGTTCATCGGGGCCGACACGGTAAAATCCCGAAGCCAGCCAAGCCACGATCAAAACAAGAAAGACCAAAATGATGCCGCGGGCGCCCCAGTTGCCGCCCGGCAGGGCGCCCTTGAAGCGGTCCTGGCCCTTGCGCAACAGCTCTTCCAGGTTTGGTGGTTGTCCGCCGCCGCCGCCGCCGCCCTGTCCCCAGGGTCCCCGGCCGCCGCCTTGCCAGCCGCCGCCGCCACCGCCGCCGCCACTACCGCCACTACCACCGCCTTGATTGCTCCACGGCATGTTTTTCCCCGTTCCGTCTGTTATGACTTACGATGTTGTCAATATGCCGGCCGGGGCGCTTTGCCACGGCCTGCTAAGACGCTATATGACACCTTGCGGCCTTGGGTGCAACGGATGCCCATTGGGGAATTTGATTTGGGGAGTAAGGCATGGCACGGGTAAGCGAGGAAGACGTTAGGGAGGCATTGCGCCGGGTTGGGGATCCGGCGCGGGATGGCAATGTCGTCGATCTGGGAATGATCACCGGGTTGGTGGTTCGAGACGGCAATGTGATGTTCTCAATCGAGATCGAACCCGAACGCGCGCCGGAAATGGAAAGCCTTCGCCTGGCCTGTGAACAGGTGGTTGCCGGCCTGCCCGGCGCCTTGTCGGTGACCGCCGTATTGACGGCGGAACAGACCCCACAACCGCAGGCGCCGCCAGCGCCGCAGCCGCCACAGCCACCGCAGCCACCGCAGCCACCGCAGATGGCCTCGGGGGGGCAGGCCCCGCAAATCGGCCGCCATGGCAGTGCCGGCGGTCAAAAACTGGAAATGCCCGGGATCGGGTCGATCATTGCCATCGCCTCCGGCAAGGGCGGCGTGGGCAAATCAACGGTGACGGTCAATCTGGCGGTGGCGCTCAGCCGGCTGGGTCTGAAGGTGGGCATTCTGGATGCGGATATCTATGGCCCCTCCATGCCGCGCATGCTGGGCATTTCCGGCCAGCCCCGGTCCGATGGCGACAAGCTGGAAACCATGCGCGGCCATGGCGTTTCGTGCATGTCCATCGGTTTTCTGGTGGACCCGGACCAGCCGACGATCTGGCGCGGGCCCATGGTCATGGGCGCGTTGGAGCAACTGCTGGGCGATGTAAAATGGGGCGAACTGGATGTCATGCTGGTGGACATGCCGCCCGGGACCGGTGATGCGCAATTGACCATGGCGCAAAAGGTACCCCTAAAGGGCGCGATCATTGTCTCCACACCGCAAGACATCGCCCTAATTGATGCCCGCAAGGGTTTGAACATGTTCCGGCAAACGGAAGTCCCGGTGCTGGGGATGATCGAAAATATGAGCTATTTTCACTGCCCCAGCTGTGGCGAGCGGGCGGAAATATTCGGCCACGGCGGGGCGCGGGAAACGGCGGCGGAACTGGGCTGTGATTTCCTCGGCGAAATTCCCCTGCATATCAGTGTGCGGGAAACCTCCGACGCGGGCACGCCGATCACCGCCGCCGATCCGGAGTCGGCCGAGGCACGGGCCTTCGTGGCCATCGCCGAACAGATCAAGGCGCGGCTGTAGGGCGTTTCCGATTGAAGAAATAAAAAGAGGCGGCGCGAATGGCCGCGCCGCCTCTCGGTGTTTATGCAAGCCGCGAGGATTAGTCCTCCTCGGCCTCGGCCAAGGCCTCCGCCTCGCCGCTATCTACTACAGCAGCTTCAGCCTCTTCAGCCATGTCTTCTTCCGCGGCGTCGTCTTCGCCTTCATCGGCCTCCGCCTCGGTGCCAAATACGTAATCGTCGTCATCATCCGCCAGAACATCTTCGCCGGCGGCCTGGCGCTCGGCTTCCGCCTCGGAGCGGGCGACGTTGGCAAACACCTCCACCTGAACCTCCGGGTGCAGATTTACTTGCACCGAATGCAGGCCCAGGGTCTTGATGGGACGCACCAGCACGATCTGTGTGCGATCGACCTTGTAGCCGACACCGTCCAGGCCTTCCACCACATCGCGGGCTTGCACGGAACCATAAAGCTGGCCCGACTCGCCGGCCTGGCGGATCACCACAAAGGTGGCATCCTGCATGGCGGTCGAAACCCCTTGGGCTTCGGTGCGCCGTTCCAGGTTGCGCGCCTCCAACTCAACCCGGCGCTCATCGAACGAGGCCAGATTGACCGCCGTGGCGCGCTGGGCCTTGCCCTGGGGCAGCAGGTAGTTGCGGGCATAACCGTTCTTGACACTGACCACATCGCCCATCTGGCCAAGTGATTCAATTCGTTCCAATAGGACGACGTCCATTATTCCTCTCTTTCGGCATTACCGCCGGAGCTATCTAAATCATTGCCGCCACGCAAGCGCAGCACCGCGTTCAAAAGGCCCAAACCCGCGACCAGCACGGGCAACGGCCACATAAACAAAAGTCCGTAAAACATAATCAATATGATCCAGCGCGCCTTCCAGGACTGGATATAGCCATGGATGACGCCTAAACCGAGGAGGAAATACGGCACAATGGCGATTGCCGCAAGGGTTTTACCGCAGACACCGATCAAGCCATCCATGGTCGCCAGCGCCAGCGCCGCCGCCGACAGCACAATCCAGGCGATAGGCAAGCGGATATCCGCCATTTTTGGACTGGGCCGCAGGTTCTGGCCGAAACGGGTCAACAGGCCCTGGGCCAGAATGCCGTTAAAAACCAGACCCAAAATCCACGACGAGGCAAAGAGCGCCGGCAGATAATCCAGCAGGGACATCAGCATCTCCCGCTGTTCGGGGACGGCGAACTGGGCCACGAATGGCTCCATCACCGTATTGATATGGGCTAT
>JAPYPT010000182.1:5251-11170 GCA_029937535.1 Alphaproteobacteria bacterium | reverse complement strand
GGGCAACCCGGGTGCTGCGTCCATCATCGGGATCGGGCCGCCGCTCGACCAGGCCGTCGGTGACCAGACGGTCCACCAATCCGGTCAAATTGCCGTTCGATACCATCATCCGGTTGGACAATCCGGTCAGGGTCAGGCCGCCTGGGTGTCGGTCCAATTGCGACAACAGATCAAAGCGCGGCAATGTGGTGGCGAAATCCTGGCGCAGGCGGCGGCGAATTTCACCCTCCACTAAATTTGTGCAGGTCAACAGGCGCAGCCACAAACGCAGCTCCGGCTTATCGGGGCGCTGCAAGGAGGCTTCGAGCGGCATCGCCTACATCACCTCGCCGCCGGCCACGGCGATGGCCTGGCCGGTCACGGCGCCCGATGACGGCAGACACAGCCAGCCAACGGCGGCGGCGACTTCCTCGGGCTGGATCAGGCGGCCCTGGGGATTGCCCCGGGTCAAAATGGCCCGGGCCTCGGCCTCCGTCTTGCCGGAATTCTCGATGTTGCGGATGGCGTTCAGGGCAATCTCCGTCTCCGTATAGCCGGGGCAGACCGCATTGACGGTAATGGGACCCTTGGCCAGTTCAAGGGCGAGGGCGCGGGTCAAACCCACCACCGCGTGTTTTGACGCCACATAGGCGGCGACAAAGGGATAGCCCCGCAACCCGGCGGTGGAGGCCACATTGACGATGCGCCCGTGGCCCAGATCCTGCATGCCCCCGACCACGGCCTGGGACAACAAAAACGCCGCCTGGACATTGATCTCGAAGGTCTCCCGCCAACTGTCCAATTCCATCTTGGCAAAGGGGGCGGACGGAGCCACTCCGGCGTTGTTGACCAGGATACCGATCGGGCCCAAATCGTCGCAGGCGGCCGTCACGGCGTCCGTGATGGAGGCGGGATCGCGCAGATCCAGGGTTTGAATGCTGACAGCGATCGCGCCCGTCCGGGACAATTTTTCCCGCTGCAGGTTCAGGCTCTCGTCATCCCGCGCCGCCAACGTCAGATTGGCGCCCAGATTTGCCAGCTCCTCGGCAATGGCGGCGCCAATGCCCCGGTTGCCGCCCGTAACCAGGGCATGCCGGCCCGCCAAGGGCCGGGGCTTGGGGGCTTGGTCGCTCATCGTGTCGGTGGCAGTCGTTGGTTGCATATCCATACCCTCAATTTGTTTTAAGCTTAAAATAATGTGCGTGGCCGGGCAAGGCATATGAAACGTGCTATAAACCGGGCGATTTTGAAGGATATGTCACCATGAGCATCGCCGAAATCAAGACTGACGGAAGCCCATCGGCCGGAACTGCGTTGACGGACCAACTGGCCCGTATGCGGGCCGCGCATCTGCGTGACGGCCCACCGGACCGGGCGCTGCGGCTGGATCGTCTGGGCCGCATCGGACAAATGGTGAAGGCCAACCGGGAGGCTATTGTCGCGGCCGTGGACGCTGATTTTGGCGGCCGGGCGCGGGAAGAAACCTTGCTCGCGGAAATATTCACCACCCTGTCATGTGTGCGCCATGCCAAAAAGAACCTGGCAAAATGGATGCGGCCGCGCCGCCGCCCCCTCGATCTGGCCTTCAAACCGGCCCGGGCCCGCCTGATACCGCAGCCCCTCGGCGTGGTGGGGGTCATTTCGCCGTGGAATTATCCCCTGTATATGGCGCTGTCGCCGCTGGTGGGCGCCCTTGCGGCGGGCAACCGGGTTATGGTGAAGCCGTCCGAGATCACGCCCCGGAGCGCCCAATTGCTGGCCGAAATGATCCACCGGCATTTTACCGCTGACGAGATCGGGGTGGTACAGGGCGGGCGGGATGTGGGCGAGGCCTTTTCCCGGGCGCCCTTCGATCACCTGATCTATACCGGATCGACCCAGGTGGGGCGCAAAATCATGGCGGCTGCGGCGGAAAACCTGACCCCGGTGACCCTTGAACTGGGCGGCAAATCCCCGGTCATCATCGCACCTGACGCAGACATGGGGTCGGCGGTGACCTCCCTAGTCCGGGGTAAATTGTTCAATGCCGGGCAGACCTGCGTGGCGCCCGACTATATCTTGATACCGCGTGGCCAGGTTGAGGCATTCGTCAGCCTGATACTGGCCGAGGCGGAGAAATTCTATCCAAATATCGGCGCCAATCCCGACTATAGCTCGATCGTGAACCAGGCCCAGTTCGACCGTTTAAACGCCATGTTGGCGGAGGCGGAGGCCCAGGGTGCACGGGTTTTGACGGCCGGCGAAGGTGCCGGGCGCAAGCTGCCCTTGACCTTGCTCCTGGAGACCACGGAGGCAATGGCGGTACGCCGCGAGGAGATTTTTGGTCCCCTGCTGCCGATTATTCCCTACGACGATATCGGCGAGGCGATCGGTCATGTCCAGGGTGGCGAGCGGCCCTTGGCGTTGTATATCTATGGCCGTGACCGGGGCCCTATCGAACGGGTGCTGGAGGCGACGGTTTCGGGCGGCGCTGTGGTCAACGATTGTTTCCTGCACGCCGGGATCGAGGATCTGCCGTTTGGCGGCGTCGGGGCGTCTGGCATGGGGCACTATCACGGCCGGGAGGGGTTCGAGACCTTCTCCAAATTGAAACCGGTGATGTATCAAAGCCGTTGGAACGGCATGTGGCTGTTGAACCCGCCCTACGGCGCCCGCACCAAGGCCATGATCAATCTGCTCTTGAAACGATAGGTAAAATCATGAATGACACCGACCGCGCACTTTCACCCACGGCGGAAGACTTTGTCGCCGGCGCCGACGTTCCGGTGGAACCTGTTAGCGCCATTGAAGGCGCGCCCGAGGCCGCCGGCCATCTGGGCATCAAGGCGTTGATGGTGGGGGATGGCGTCCTGGTCATGGAGGCGCACCGGGAAAAAGGCCTGATCGACCCCGAACATTGTCATGAGGACCACGAGTCCATTTGCTATCTGGTCAGTGGGCGCATGCGCGTCGTGATCGCGGGGGAGGAATTCATCGCCCGGCCCGGCGATATCTGGAAACACCGCCCCGGCGTCCCGCACTACCACGAGACCCTGGAAGACAGCCTGCAAATTGAAATCAAATCACCGGCCCGCAAGACTTGGAGCTGAATTAGGCGGACAGAGCCTTTTTCAGCACCGCGCCGCAATGCGCGACGGCTTCACGGCAGGCTGCCGAGGTACCATGGAATTGTATGAAGGCATGTATGGCGCCTTCGTGGTTGACCAGATTGGTCGGCACGCCGGCGGCGCGAAGCTTTTCGGCATATTGCATGCCTTCATCCCGCAGCGGGTCATAGCCGGCGACGATGATTTCCGCCGGAGCCAGGCCACTGTGATCGGCGGCGATCAGGGGCGCGAAGACCGGGTTGGCGCCAAGCTCCTGGCCGCCGGCATATTGTTCCAGGAACCAATCGATGTTTTCGCGGGTTAACAAATAACCTTCGCCGAAGGAACCATGGGAGGCGGTGTTCAGTTCAGGCGCCACATTGGGGTAGATCAGCAATTGCAGCGCCAGACTGGGTCCGCCCTTGTCCCGGGCCTCGAGCGCGCAAACGGCGGATAGATTGCCGCCCGCGCTGTCACCGCCGATGGCCAGGCGGGCGCCATCGCCGCCCAGCTCGCCCGCATTGGCGGCGCACCAGTTCATGGCGGCGATGCAATCCTCGGCCGCGGCCGGGAAGGGGTGTTCGGGGGCCCGGCGGTAATGCACCGAAACCACGATGCAATCGCCACCGTTGGCCAGACGCCGGCACAGCGGATCATGGGTATCCAGGTCGCCGATCACGAAGCCGCCGCCGTGTACATAGATCATGACGCCGAGGCTTTCGCCGTCAGCCGTGTCCCGGGGCCAATAGACCCGCACGGGAATATCCCCGGCCGGGCCGGGAATGCTCCGGTCTTCGCTGCGGTGGATGTCCTCGCCCGAAGGGTCAAACAAATTAACCGTCACCTGATAGCCGGCACGAGCTTCCTCAAGGGGCGTTTCCCTGTATGGGGGTTTGTTGGCCTCCTTAATCAAGTCCAAGATTTTTTGTAGATCAGCATCAACCGCCATCATTCGAACTCCCAAGAATTTACAAAATATGCGCTGTCAGGCGCTAAGCAGGCTGGCCCGGCTGGTCAGGAATTCTTCCATGGCGTCTTCCAGGGCGGTGAAGGACGCTTCATCATGGGCCAGTGACAGCGTGAACATGCCGCGCGCGGCGGGATAGATGCCCATGCTGACCATATCCATATGCAGCAAGGGCCGCAGCTCGTTCCGGCCGGCCATGGCGTCGTCTACATTGCGGATTTCACCCTGGCGGAAATGTATTGTCATCATGCTGCCGCGGCCGGTGAACTGTACGGCGGCGCCAAGTTTTTCGGCCATGGCGTTCAAGGATTGCCGCAGCACATCGCCGCGCGCGTTAAAACTCTCGGCGACATCGGCGGTGTAAACCTTTGTCAGTCCGGTCAGGCCGGCATTCATGGTCAGGACGTTGTTGTTGAAGGTGCCCGCATGGGGCCAGGCATCGTCCCGGCGGGGATCAAAGCGGTCAATGATATCGGCCCGGCCGCCAAAGGCGCCAAAGGACATGCCGCCGCCGACATATTTGCCCAGCGAGGTCAGGTCCGGCGTGATGCCCAATAGGCCCTGTAAACCACCCGGGCCCAGGCGCGAGGTCATGACTTCGTCAAAGATCAGCAAGGCGCCGGTTTTTTCCGTTTCCGCCCGCAGCATGGTCAGGAATTCGGGGCTGGCTTCGATGCAGCCACCGCCGCCCTGCATGGGTTCGACAATGACACAGGCGAGATCAGATCCCTGCTCCCGGATCAGGTCCCGGCAGCCCTCCACATCGTTGTAGGTGCCCATGACATAGGGGAAGGGGGCATTCAGGGGCGAGCCGCCGGGGGCGAAATAAAATACGCTGCCGTGATAGCCGCCCGCCATCACCATGACGCCGGGACGGTTGGTAAAGGCGCGGGCGGCGGACACCGCCATCAAATTGCCTTCCGTCCCTGAATTCGTGAACCGCACGCGGTCAATGGCGTGAAAACGTTCGACGATGGCGGCGGCCAGATCCGCTTCCGCCTGATTTTGTCCGCCCATGACAATGCCGTTGTCCAGCGCCTTGTCGATGGCGGCGCGAATGACGGGATTGGAATGGCCGTACAAACCGGCCGTGTACTCGCCCAGGAAATCGATGTAGCGGTGGCCGTCCAGATCCCACAGACTGCAACCTTCGCCCTTCGTCATGGTCAGGGGAAAGGGCGGATAGAACAGCACCGTGCGGGTATTGCCGCCGGGCATGAAGGCCGCCGCTTTTTCCAGTTGCGCCTGGCTATTGGGGTTGTCGGCGGTGAAGCGGGCTTGCGCCTCCGCGACTGCGGAGGCGATATCAGTGTTGGCGGGCGCGTTCATGTGATGATCCGTCAGGCGAATGTTTTGAAGGTGATCATGGTGAAGGTATCCTTGACGCCGGGCAAGGTCTGAATTGATTGCGTGACGAAATGGCCGATATCGGCACCGTCATCAAGATAGCATTTCATCATCAGGTCATATTGCCCGGATATGGAATAGACTTCCGAGATCAAGTCCGTGCCCTCGACGGCGGCAGCGGCCACGTTATAGGTTTCGCCCAATTCGCACTTGGCCATCACGAAAATGGTTTGCATGGACCCGGTCTCCCTATTAGAGCAATTTTCAATTAATCGGGGTCACCCAAGACGTATTTGGCAAGACCCAAGTGATTGGTTCAATTGCTCTTTTCTTAAAAGTCCGAGCATGTTTAAAATGAACATGCTCTAGCGGTCTATTTGTCGGATTTTTTCTTGCGTCCGGTGCCATGGTTCAGAAATGCCGGCATATGATCGCCCATGCCCACGACGCCTGGCTCTCCGCCGTCGCGTTTTTCGTCGCGCCCGCCGCTCCGGCCGCCGCCTCTGTTCCCGCCCCTGTTTCCATCGCGGTTTCCATCGC
>JAPYPT010000182.1:3238-5151 GCA_029937535.1 Alphaproteobacteria bacterium | reverse complement strand
TTCCATCGCTGCGGCCTTCGTTCCGATTGCGTCCGCCACGGCCACGGCCCGAACGTTCCCCCGATCGGTCCTTGGCCTCCGGCGCGGTATCGCCGCCGGGCTTCTGTTCGCCACTATCTTGCGTGCCGCCATCTTGCGTGCCGGTATCTTGGTCCTTGCGTCCACGGCCGCCGCGCCCTCTACTCCGGCGCCGTCCTTCCTGTTTCGGTTTTTCAGCCTCGAGGGGCGTAATCACGTCAACAGCTTCTTCGGCAGTTTCCTTAGCGGCTTCTTCAACAGTCTCTTCAGGGACGGCCGGCTCGGTGACTGGCGTTGGGGTATCGGTCAATGGTTCCTTGATGTCCGCCGCGTCGTCTTCCTTCACTTCCGGCACGGCCCTGGATACCGGTTCATTTGGATCAAAGCGGGGGATGGGTTTGCCGATCAGCCGCTCCACCGCGTTCAGGAACTTGGCATCCTCGGAGGTGGAGAGGGTCAACGCCCGTCCCGGCATTCCGGCCCGGCCCGTGCGGCCGATCCTGTGCACGTAGTCTTCGGGGTGGATGGGCACGTCGTAGAGAAATACGTGGCTCAAACCCTGGATATCAAGGCCGCGGGCCGCCACGTCACTGCACACCAGGATTTTCACCTCGTTTTTCTTGAATTTCTCCAGGGTCTGCATGCGATAGGTTTGTTGCATATCTCCATGCAGGGCCAGGGCATCGAAGCCTTTGCTTTTCAGTGTTTTGCTAACCGCATCCACGTCGCGTTTACGGTTGCAGAAGATCAAGGCGTTCTTGACCGGCTGGGTGCGCAATAATGATTGCAGAACACGGTCTTTTTCCCGCGAGCTGACAATGGTAACGGTCTGATCCACGGTCTCGGCCGGAGAGGCGGGGGGCGCAACGGCAATTTCCGCCGGGTCTTTGAGAAAGATGTCAGCCAGGCGGCGGATTTCCGGCGGCATGGTGGCGGAGAAGAACAGGGTCTGGCGTTTCGGATTGCAAAGCTGCACGATGCGTTCGACATCCGGGATGAAGCCCATGTCCAGCATACGGTCGGCCTCGTCGATCACCAGCACATCGACACCGCGCAGCAACAGCCCGCCGCGCTCAAAATGATCGAGCAGACGTCCGGGCGTGGCGATCAGGACATCCGCGCCGCGATCGATAATCCGGCTTTGATCCACAAACGAGACACCGCCAATCAACAGCGCCATGTTCAGTTTGTGATATTTGCCATAGACCTCGAAGTTCTCGGCCACCTGGGCGGCCAACTCCCGGGTCGGCTCCAGGATCAGGGAACGGGGCATGCGCGCCCGGGCCCGGCCCTGGGAGAGGATATCGATCATGGGCAGCGTGAAGCCAGCGGTCTTGCCTGTTCCGGTCTGGGCGCAGCCCAGGACATCACGCCCTTGCAGGACGTAGGGAATAGCGCGCTTTTGAATGGGCGTGGGTTCGCTGTAGCCGGCATCATCGACGGCTTGCAGGATGGAAGTGCTAAGGCCAAGTTCTTCGAAGGGCATGTAATTCCGTAAAGACAGATTTCTCGAGATGCGAATTTCAGCGTGAATTAATTCGCGGTGCAATATTTGCGGCCCAATATTCGCGGTGTAACGGCCTCAAGGCGGAAAGGCCAGCACACTGGCGTAAATAGGGCAATTCAAGGGCCGCTGCAAAGCGCATTAAATGCTATGCCCCGTCCTGTCAATGTTACAATTTCATTCGGAGGTAAATATCTTTGCCCAGATAGCGCTTTTGCAATTTACCGGCCGCAAGGAATTGCGGGCGGGGCGCGGATGGCCCATCATATGGGCGGACACCAAACAAATGGACACGCGCAAGGGGTGAAGCGATGAGAATTGTGATCAACGGTCAACAGGCATTCGGCAAAAGCGTCCTTGATGCCCTTCTGGAGCGCGGCGGAGGCGTCAT
>JAPYPT010000182.1:0-3228 GCA_029937535.1 Alphaproteobacteria bacterium | reverse complement strand
TCGCCGTCTACTGCGAGCCCGACCGCGAAGGTGGGCGGCCCGATCCGATCAAACAGGCGGCGCTTGATCACGGCCTGCCGGTCTATCAACCCGCCTCGTTCAAAAAACCCGAGATCTGGGCCGAATTCGAGGCGCTGAAGCCTGACCTTTGTGTCATGGCCTATGTCACCAAGATCGTGCCCGAGGAATTCCTCAACGCCCCGACCCATGGCACCATTCAATATCACCCCTCCCTGTTGCCGCTGCATCGTGGCCCAAGTTCGATCAATTGGCCGATTATTCAGGGTTCGGCCAAGACCGGGCTGACCATATTCTGGCCCGATAACGGCCTCGATACCGGGCCGGTCCTGTTGCAAAAGGAAGTCGAAATTGGCGCCGAGGATACCTTGGGCAGTATCTATTTTGACAAGCTGTTCCCCATGGGCGTGGACGCGATGTTGGAGGGGGTCGATCTGGTCAAGGCCGGCGAGGCGCCGAAGATCGTTCAGAACGATGATGAAGCCACCTACGAAAGTTGGTGCCGGGCCGATGATGTCGAAGTCGACTGGAGCCAGTCCCTGGCGACTGTCCACAATCTGATCCGGGGCGCCGATCCGCAACCGGGCGCCTGGACCACCCATGACGGCAAGCGTCTGCAAATTTTTAACTGCGCCCGCCTGGACGCCGGCGGCGGCGGCGCCCCCGGCGAGGTCTTGTCGATTGGCGAGGACGGTATCGAGGTCGCGGCGGGTGATGGCCGGATACTGATCCGGCGCCTGCGCGGCGAGGGACAAAAGGTGGCCGCCGCCGATTATGCCGCCGAAAGTGGCCTGGCGACTGGCGCCCGGCTGGGCTGACGGAAATTTTGGCGATCGTGGAATACCGAGCTGGCGGGCGCCCGTGAATGCGGCCAAGCCGTCGTTGATATTGGTGCCCGGTCTGCTCTGTACCGAAGCCCTATGGCGGGCCCAGGTGGATGGACTGGCGGATGTGGCGCGGATTTCGGTGACGGCGGAACATACCCGCCACACCGACATTGGCGCCATTGCGGTGTCTATTCTGGCGGCCGCGCCAGAGCGGTTCGCATTGGCCGGATTGTCGTTTGGCGGCTATGTCGCGTTCGAAATCATGCGCCGGGCGCCCCATCGGGTCGAACGCCTGGCGTTGTTGAATACCACGGCGCGCGCGGATAGCGACGAGCGGCGCAAACTGCGCCGCAATTACATCAAGCAGGCTCAAATCGGCCGCTTTCTCGGCATCACCAATCGATTGGTGGCGCAGTTCGTGCATCCCGACCGCCTGGCCGACGAGGCCTTGACCGACGCGGTAAAGGGCATGGCCCAGGATGTTGGGCGCGAGGGTTTCATCCGCCAGCAAACCGCCATTATCGGCCGCCCCGATAGCCGCCGGGATCTGCCCGACATCGCCTGCCCGACCTTGGTCTTGGTGGGGCGCCAGGATACCTTGACGCCCCTGGCCCGCCATGAAGAAATTCAGGCAGCGATATCCGGCGCCCATCTATCGGTGATCGAGGATTGCGGCCATTTGAGCACCATGGAGCGGCCGGACGAGGTCAACCGGGCCATGCGGGATTGGTTGACGCAGGAAATTTAGAGCAACCCGTATTCAATTGGATTCAATAGAATACGGATAAGTTGCTCTATCTTAAAGGTTTTAGCGCATGGCCTCGCGTTCAATTAAACGCGACATGCGCTAGAGCAACCCGCATTCAATTGGATTCAATAGAATACGGATAAGTTGCTCTATCTTAAAGGTTTTAGCGCATGGCCTCGCGTTCAATTAAACGCGACATGCGCTAGCAGGCGCCGGCCGCGCGATTCGGACAATCACCGCCGTCCCGAATTTGGCTCGGTAACAGCGCATCGAGTACTTGCGCCATGGCTTGGCCAAAACGTTGGTCAGCCGGCCCACTGGGCCGGGGCATTTCCATAAAGGCCTCGCTGACCACTTCACGGTCGTAGCAGAAAGCGATTTGCAGCCGCAGGGTCGTGCCGGCTGCCCTGTTGGTGTTGGCGGTTTGACGCGCCGGCGCGGCACAAGCGGCATAGCCGGAGGAATCAGCGACGGGGTTGAATATCATCACCAGGTGGCCGTCGTCGCGGGCTTGCGGCGTGGTTGCCGAAAATGTTGTCGGTGGGAAGTATCCTGGGAGGGAGATTTTTGCCAACAGCGCATCGTCGGCGCCGGCGCCAAATGGATTAGCCACCACAACGGTGGGAAATGTGCCCTTGGCAGTCACGTACTGGACCAATCCGGGGTTATAGAAGGGGTAATAATCATCGCGGGTGATGGTGGCGCTATTGGCGGTTCCGGCGCCACCGGCAACAAGTAGAACCGCCGCCGCGAGGCCGCCCATCAATGCCCGTATGGTGAAAGAATTGGTCATGGCTGGTCTCCTATGGGTAGACGCCCTCGGACCATAGATGGGGATTGTTCCGCTAAACGTCCAGGTCCGTGACGAAGCGGGCGTTGTCCTGGATGTAACGATATCGTGACTCCGCCTTGCGGCCCATCAATTGTTCCACCAACTGGCCGGTCTCGCCGCCGTCTTCGGGCAATACGACACGCAGTAAAGTGCGGTTTTTTGGGTCCATGGTGGTTTCCTTCAACTGCCGGGGCGGCATTTCGCCCAGGCCCTTGAAGCGGGATATTTCGACCTTGGCCCGGCCCTGGAATTCCGCCGCCAGCAAGGCCTCCCGATGAGCATCGTCGCGGGCATAGAGGGTCTTGCCGCCCTGGCTAATGCGATACAGGGGCGGCAGCGCCAGATAAAGGTGCCCCTGGTGCACCAAATCGGGCAGTTCGCGATAGAAAAACGTCATCAGCAACGAGGCAATATGGGCGCCGTCCACATCCGCATCCGTCATGATGATGATTTTTTCGTAACGCAGATCATCTTCCCGGTAGCGCAATCTGGTGGCGCAGCCCATGGCCTGCAGCAGATCGCTTAACTCCTGATTGCCCTTCAATTTTTCGGCGCTGGCCGAGGCGACATTAAGAATTTTGCCGCGCAAGGGTAAAATCGCCTGATTTGCTCGGTTGCGGGCTTGTTTGGCGGAACCGCCCGCGCTATCGCCCTCGACAATGAAGAGCTCACTGCCCGCGGCGGCGTTTTGTGAACAATCCGACAATTTGCCCGGCAAGCGCACACGGCGAGAGGCCGACTTGCGCTTTATATCCCTCTCGTCCCGGCGGCGGCGGCGTTCGTCCGCCCGTTCGATGCCCCAG
>JAPYPT010000181.1 GCA_029937535.1 Alphaproteobacteria bacterium | reverse complement strand
GGCCAGGGCGCGGTCCTTGATCTTGCCCGCCGCCCCCGCCGCCGCGCCCCCCAGCATGATCGCCATGCGCGAGGCTACGGGACTGCGAGTGGGCGGCGCGGACAGGCTGTCGCCGTGCACGATGCGGATATCATCGGGATCGAAGCCCAGTTCCTCGCCCAGAATGGTCGCGAACAGGGTCTCGTGGCCTTGTCCGGAGGTGGTCGTGCCCATGATGCCCGTGATGTTGCCTTGCGGGTCCACGCGGACCTCGCAGCCCTCCATGAAGGTGGTGATTTCCGCCGTCGGATCCATCAGGTATTCAAAGATGTTGTTGCCGCCGCCCGGCTCCAGATTGGTGGCAATGCCGATGCCGGCCAGGCGGCCCGCGGCCCGCGCCCGCTCGCGGCGCGCCAGCAGCTCATCATAGCGGGCCAGGTCCAGACATTTTTGCAGCACGGTGTGATAATCGCCGCTGTCATATTCGCTGCCCGGTGGGATGCGGTAAGGAAACTCATGCGCCTCGATCAGATTGCGCTTGCGCACTTCCAGGCGGTCCAGCCCCAGATGCCGGGCCACGGCGTCCACCGCCATCTCGATCATGTAATTGGTCGGCGCCTGGCCAAAGCCGCGCACGGGCACCTGCCCGGTCTTGTTGGTGGCGACCGAGATCGCCTCGTATTTGACGGAATTGATCCGATAGGGCCCGACCAGGGCCGAAATGGGCTTGGCCAGTTGGAACGGCGCCCGGCCGGGATAGGCGCCCGCATCGTCCAGGGCGCGGATTTTCAGGGACTTGATCACGCCATCTTTATTAAAGGCCACATCCGTATCGAAAATCCGGTCCGGGCCGTGGGCATCGCCCCCCGCCATGTTCCACAGGCGGTCCTCGATCAGGCGCACGGGCCGGCGCAGTTTGCGGCTCAAATAGCTCACCAGGACGCTCTGCTTGATGCCCCGCTTCACGCCATAGCTGCCGCCCACGTCCACATCCTGGTGCAGGCGAATACTGTTCAGGGGATAGCCCAAGGTCGTGGCCAGCAATTCGACGAAATTCGGCATCTGGATCGAGGCCCAGATGTCCAGAATTTCCGTGCCCTCGTTCCAACTTGCCAGGGCGCCGAAGGTTTCGATGGGCACCGTGGCGCTGCGGCCCCAGCGCGTGCGCAGGCTCAGGCTGTCATCGGCGGCGGCGAAATCGCCGTCCACGTCGCCCCACGAAAAGTTGCCGTGATAGAGCACGTTCGACCCATGTTCGGGATGCACGAAGGTTTCGCTCCCGGCGAACGCCGCCTCCGGGTCGACGACAGCTTCAAGCGGCTCGTACTCAACCTCGATCAGATCCAGGGCGTCCTCGGCGATATAGGCATCCTCGGCCACCACGATGGCGACCCATTCGCCCACATAGCGGGTCATGTCCACGGCCAGGGGGTACCATTTCACCCCAGGCAATTTCAGACCGAGGCGGATGGGGTTGCAGTCCTGGGCCAGCTGCGCGCCGGTCAGCACCATATGGACGCCGTCCAGGGCCTCCGCCGCCGCCGTATCCATGGACAGAATGCGCGCCCGCGGGTAGGGCGAGGGCAGCACGGCGGCATGCTTGGTATCGGGCAGGGTCACGTCCTGGACGTAGTTGCCGGCCCCGGTGACAAAGCGCTTGTCCTCCCGCACCCGGCGCTTGGTCGCCACATAGTGCAGGTTGGTGCCGCCATCCACGCTCATGACGGCCCCTCCCGCAGGCGCAGGGCGGCCAACTGGATGGATTCGATGATCTGCACATAACCCGTGCACCGGCACAGATTGCCGCCGATGGCGTCCTTGATCTGTTCCAGGCTGGGATCGTCGTTTTCCGCCAGCAAGGCCTGGGCCGAGATCAACATGCCCGGCGTGCAATAGCCGCATTGCATGCCGTGCGCCTCAATGAATGCGTCCTGCAAAATCCCCGGCGCGCCGTCCGCGCCGCACAGGCCTTCCACCGTGGTGATGTGGCAGCCTTCCGCCTGCACCGCCAACAGCAAACAGGCGCGGACCGGCACGCCGTCGAGCAGTATCGAGCAGGCTCCACAGACCCCGTGTTCGCAACCCGTATGGGTGCCGTCCAGGGCCATGTCGCCGCGCAGAAAATCAAGCAGGGACAGGCGGGGTTCGGCCAATCCGCCGCGTTTCCGGCCATTGATGGTCAGGCTGATGGCCAGCTTGCTCATGGCGCGGCCTCCCCGAGGGCATCCAGCAAGGCCCGTTCCGCCAGGATAGCGGCCACCCGCAGGCGGTAGGCCCCGTCGGCGTGCTGGTCGGCGCCGGGTTCCAGCGCCCCCGCGATCTCCGGCAAGGCCGAGCGGATGGCGTGGGCATCGATCCTGCTGCCGCGCAGGCGGTCCTCCAGCGCGGCGATCCGCCGGGGCATGCCATGGGCGCCGCCGATGGCCAGGGCGGCGGTTCGGCAGATGCCGTCGCCGTTAAGCGCGATCACGGCGGCCGCCGCGACCACGGCGAAATCGCCGCGCCGCTCGCTGACCTCATGAAACCCCGTACCCACTGGCCCGGCGCGCAGGGGAAAATGCACCGCCACCAACACCTCGTTGTCGGCCCGCGCCGTCATCATGGGACCGAGAAAATAATCCGCCAGCGCCACCACCCGCGTACCGGCGACGCTGCGCAGGCTGACCGAGGCGTCCAGGGTCAGCGCGGCCAGGGGTATCTCGGAGGCCGGATCGGCGTGAGACAAACTTCCGCCCACGGTGCCCCGGTTGCGGGTTTGCTGATGGCCGACGAAGGCAATGGCTTTCGCCAGCAGGGGCACATGCCGTTGGATCAGGGGCGAGGCCAGGGCGTCCGCCTGGCGGGTGCAGGCCTTGATGATCAATTCATCGCCTACCACCTCGATGCCGGACAATTCGGCGACATGATTGATATCCACCACCAAGGCCGGACGGGCCAGGCGCATGGCCAGCATGGGCATCAGGGTCTGGCCCCCGGCGATGACGATGGCTTCGCCCGCCCCCTTGTCCAAGGCCTCGACAACCTGGTCCACGCTCTCGGCCAGAATATAATCAAACTTCGCCGGCTTCACCGAAACACCCCCGAACTATCCACTGGATCATGGTTTCCTATACACTAAGCATCACGAACGGGCTGCCAAGCCAAGATTGATGGTATTTGCGAAATGACCGACATGCACCCACAAGTTCACACCGCCACGGCAGACGCCCACCCGACCTGGATGGAGATTGACGGCGCCGCCTTGCGCCATAACCTGGACGAAATTCGCCGCCGCCTGGCGGATGGGGTGCAGATCATCGCCTCGGTCAAGGCCAATGCTTATGGCCACGGCATCGTGCCCGTGGCCCGGATATTGGCGGCGGCCGGGGTTGAGATGCTGGCGACCGGGTCTTATGAGGAGGCCCTCTCTTTGCGCGGGGCGGGCATCGAAACGCCCGTGTTGTTGCTGGCCGGCGCGCTTCCCAGCGCCATGGGAGAGATCCTGGCGCAGGGCCTTATACCGACAATCTATGATCTTGCAGGCGCCCGCGCCGTCAGCCAGGCCTCGGCCGCGCTCGTGCCCGTCTTCGTCAAGGTCGATTGCGGTCTGGGCCGGGTTGGGGTTGGTCTTGACCAGGCCCAGGCGCTGATCGGGGAGATCACCGGATTGGCCAACGTCCGCGTGCAAGGCCTGTATACGCACGTGTCTTTTCAGGACAGCGACGGCATGGCCTATACCAAGGCGCGGCTGGCGTTGTTTTATGACCTGGTGAAATCTCTGCAGGCGGCGGGCCTTGATATCCCCATGACCCAGGGCCTGGCAAGTTCGGCGCTGCTCATGGGCTGGCGGGATGACTGCACCGCCGTATGCCCCGGCCATATCCTGTTTGGCCTCAACCCCGTTGTCTCCAGCCTGGCCGGGATCGCCCCGTTCCAACCGGTTCTGGGCGCGGTGAAAAGCCGTGTCATACAGGTGCGCGACCATGGCGGCCTGGCCTTGGCGGGCGGCTATCACAAGAACCGGCGGCAGCGGCGAACGGCGGTGGCGCCGTGCGGCCTGAACGATGGTTACCGCGGCGCCGTGGCCGGCCGGGACGCCCACGTCCTGCATGGCGGGCGGCAACTGCGGGTCATCGGCGTTTCCCTTGAACATGTCACGGTGGAGGTTCCCGATGATGTGGACATTGCCGTTGGCGATACCCTGGTGATCGCCGGCGGTGGGGGTTCGCTGGCCCTGGAACAGGTGGCGCAATGGCAAAACCAAAGGCCCATCGATACAATGATGTCGTTCAGCGCCCGCATGCCCGTAGTTGTCGTTTGATGGGTGCGGCTTTCACTTTTGGGAATTTGTAATGTCCGAGCAGCCGAATTATTTCAACCAGGTCGACCTATCCCGCCTCACGGAGGAATATCCCATCGGCCCGGCCTTCCTCCAGCGCTTCGAGGCGATCAGCCGGGACGAGCTGCGCGCCGTGCAGGAGGGGCGTTTCGCCAGCCTGCTCCGGCGCGCCTGGGGGGTGCCGTTCTATCAACGCCACTGGGGTGCCGAGGGTTTGGAGCCGGGCGACATCAAGGGCCTGGACGATATCGCCAAATTACCCATGTTCGATAAATCAGACATCATGGCCTCCATCGAAGCCCACCCGCCATTCGGCGATTTCCATGGCATGGAAACGTACCCCGGCGGCCAGCGTCCGCCCGTCATCGTGCACACCACCTCCGGCACCACGGGGCGCCCCCAGGTTCTGCTGTACGGCCCGCGCAGCCGGGAGATCCAGAACCTGCTGGTGGCCCGCACTTATCTGCTGCAGGGGTTGCGGCCTGACGACGTGGTGCAGTCGGTTTACGGCCACGGCATGGTCAACGGCGGCCATTACATCCGCGAGGCCGTGGTGCACTGGACCAACACGATCTTTCTGCCCGCCGGCACGGGAATCGAGACCCGGTCCGTGCAGCAGGTCGGGCTGATGCAGGATTTCGGCGTCACCGTGCTGGTGGGCTTCGCCGATTACATCAAGCGCCTGGCGGATGTGGCCCGCGAAGAAGGGCTGGAGCCGGGCCGGGATATCAAAATCCGCATGATCTCCGGCCACATGGGGCGGGAGGGCAACCTGGCCCTGTCGGAAGTCTGGGGCGGCGCGGAGATCTATGATTGGTACGGCGTCGGCGATACCGGCACCATCGCCGGCCAGGGACCGGACAAGGCCGGGCTGTACATCTGGGAGGACGCCCAATATCTGGAGGTCTGCGATATCGACACCGGGGCGGTGGTGGCGGACGGGGTCATTGGCGATATGGTCAATACCTGCCTGTTCAAGGACGATATCTATCCCATCGTCCGCTTCAACACCCACGATGTGACCCACATGCGCACGGACAGCCCGCCCTCGGCCCTGAACCTCTCCCGCATCGAAGGCTTTCTGGGGCGCAGCGACAACATGGTCAAACTGCGCGGCATAAATGTCTTCCCGCAAGCCATCGGGGCCATGCTGGCCGAACGGGCGGAGTTCACCGGCGAATTCATCTGCGAAGTGGCGCGCGATGGCGCCGGCCGGGACGAGATGACCGTCCGGGTCGAGGTCACCGACCAAGACGCCGATCTACCCGAAATCTACCGCGAAATCCTCCGCCGCAAAGCCGGCGTCGCCGTCAACGTCACCCTGACCGAACCCGGCGCCCTGGCGGAGCTAACCGGCATCGAATCCCGCCAAAAACCCCTCCGCCTGATCGATAAACGGTTTTGACGTAGGGACGGCGGTTTAATACGGTGACGTAGTAATTATATCGATCAATGACGGCGGCCTATTTGCTCCACTGGTGGACCGATATAATTACTACGTCACCGCATTAAACCGCCACCGCTGCAAAAAAAAGGCGGCGGGCCCCAAATTACGGGGCGCCGCCGCCTGGATCAGGCTAACGCTGGTGTCGGTTACTTCCAGTACACCGTGCGCATGTCGTTGACGAACATGGGCGAGGAGGTCCACACGCCCATGAGGTTTTTCTTCCGTACCGTGGTCTTGGCCAGTTGGAAGAGATAGCCGTTGACCGCATCCTTGGCCAATTTCCGCTGAGCCATTTTCAGGTATTTCGACCGCATGGCCGGATCGCGGGCGCTATCGGCCTTTTCCATGATGCCGTTGAATTCCGCGTTGTCGTACTGAAAGTAGTAGCCTTTGCGGGCATAGATGCCGATATCCATGGGTTCCACATGGGAGACGATGGACAGATCATAGGTCTTTTGCTTGTAGACCTGCTTTAGCCAGACCGGCCATTCGACGTTTTCGATGGTGATCTTGAAGCCGGCCTTGTTCAACTGCTGGGCCACGATCTGACCGCCGTCGCGGGCATAGCCCGTGGGCGGCAGCTTCAGGGACAGCTCCAGGCCATCTCCATAGCCGGCTTCCGCCAACAGCATCTTTGATTTTTCACGGTCCAGGGGATAGGTCCCGGTCAGGTCCAGATAGTCCGGGTTATGGGGCGCGAAATGGCTGCCGATGGGCGTGCCGGCGCCGAACATGGCGCCATCGATGATTTCCTTGCGGTCGAGGGCGTGGGCGATGGCCTGCCGTACCTTCAACTTGGACAAGGCGGGATGCTTGTTGTTGGTGGACAGGATGGTCTCGCCTTCCGTGGTGCCGAAGGTCACCGAGAATTCCGGGTTGGCCTTCAGCGGCCCGAGGCTTTCCGCCGCGCGGGAGAAGGGGATCAGATCCAGATCGCCGGACATCATGGCGGCGATCTGGGCCGATTGATCGTTGATGAAGCGGAACTTAACTTTTGTCAGCTTCACGGAACCCGCATCGCGATGATCGGGATTTTTCTCCATCAATACACTGTCGCCCTTGACCCATTTAACGAACTTGAACGGGCCGGTGCCAACGGGGTTGGTGGCATTGGTGGCGGCCGATTTCGAGCTGACGATCACCGCCGTGCTCTCGCCCATTTGGAACAGGAAGGACGGCCGGGCCGCCTTCAAGGTGATGCGCACGGTATGGGCATCGGGCGTTTCGATCTTGGCCATGTTGACGAAGCGTTTCTTGCGTTTGTTCTTGCTGTCCTTCGCCGCATTGCCCTCGTAGGTGTATTTCACATCGGCCGAGGTGAAGGGGGAGCCGTCATGGAACGTCACGCCCTGGACCAGGTTGAAGGTATAGACCAGGCCGTCATCGGAAACCGTCCAGCTTTTCGCCAGCATGGGGCCGAAAGTGGCGTCCTGGTTAATATGGGTCAGGTTCTCGTAAATATTATACAGCGCGATCTGGCCGATGGCGGCGGCGGCGTTGGCGCGCGGGTCCAGCCCTGGCGGCTCCAGGGTCATGGCGATGTTGATGGTTGTCTTCGCCGCCGCGCCGAACGGTAGAGCCGCCACGGCGGCCACGGCGAGCGCGTAACCGAATTTGCGAGCTATGGTCATTGTCTTCCTCCCTGTGGAGACGTTGATCGGTATGGGTCGCTTCAAGTTTGAAGCTTAACCCAGGTCTTCGCTGTAGGCAAAGGCCTCCTGGTGCCTTTCCCGATAGCTGGGGAAGGGTCCCAGAGGCTCCGCCGCGAAGACGGCGCGGCCGATGGCCCGGGTCAGGCAATCTGCGGCCAGGGCGCCGATCTGCGCCAGCGCCCCCGTGGCGGGCTCGGGCAAGGGTAGCCGCGTGGTCGAGAGAGCAAACACCACGTCGCCATCGAACGGCGTATGAATGGGGCGGATGGCCCGGGCCATGCCGTCATGGGCCATGATGGCGACCCGTTTCGCCTGGGCTTTGTCCAAGGTCACGTTGGTGGCGACAACGGCAAGGGTGGTGTTGCCGCCGAGCTGGCCGTCGGGGGCGGTATCGTCGCCTGGGTTAGTCACGGGCCGGGGAGGCAATTGTTGGCCCATCTCGCCATCCCGCTCCAAGGCCCAGGACCACAGGGTGCCGCGGCCCGGCATGGTGGCGGCGCCGAACGGGTTGGCCACCACCAGGGCCGCGACTTGCATGCCGTTGCCGTCCACGGCGGAGGCGCTGCCCAGCCCCGCCTTTAGAGGTCCGGCGGAGGCGCCCATGCCGGCGCCCGTGTTGCCCAGGGGGAAGTCCAGCCCGGCATTGTCGCAGGCCGTCCGCGCCAATGCGCCATAGTCCGGGCAGCGGCCCCAGTCCTTCGCCCCGCCCATGGGCAGATCATAGATAATGGCGCCGGGGATAATGGGCAGAAAATCGTCATTCAGCGCGAAGCCGCGGTCATGCTCGTAAAGCCAGCGCACCACCGCATCGCCCGAGGCCAGGCCATGCACGGAACCGCCCGAAAAACAAATGCCGTCGATCCGTTCCATCCGGCAAGTGGGGTCCAGCAAATCCGTCTCCCGCGTGCCGGGCGCGGCCCCCCGCACCTCGCCCGAGGCCACGGCGCGGTCCACCGGCAGCACCACCGTCACCCCCGTGCGCGCCCGTTGATCCTCGGCATTGCCGACCAATATGCCGTCCACATCGGTAATCAGATTGCGGGGACCGGGTTGGATCATCTCAATATCTCTCCACCATCACCCCAGCATCCTTTTTTGGGGCACACCATTGGGCGGCGAGAGATTTCCCGTCACCGCCAATCCCCCGTCATCGCCAACCTTTTGTCATTGCCGGGCCTGACCCGGCAATCCATGGCGCCGCCTGGATCGTTGTCACCGCCAGCGCGCCTGGATGCCCGGATCATGTCCGGGCATGACAATGGCCTACCGAGGAGCGGGACGGTACGCCGTGGGATTTACCGGGTCAATGGATTGGCTGCGCCCGATGCTGTATGTGTTTGCGGACAAATCGGACCAGCAAGGCGGAGCAACGGCGGCATTATGGCGGAACTATTGATCATCGGTGGCGGTTATGCGGGCGTATGGGCGGCCATGGGCGCGGCCCGGCGGGCCCATGACAGCGGACAGGCGTTGACCATCCGCCTGTTGTCCAAGGATGGTTATTTGACCCATCGGCCCCGCCTTTACGAACGCAACCCCGGCGCCATGCAAACGCCCTTGGCCGCCGTGCTGTCACCGATAGATGTCGCGCTGAACATTGCCGAGGTCACGGCCATTGATGGCATCGGAAAATCGGTCCGGGCCCAGGACGAACAGGGCCGAGCAGTGGAATTTAATTATGACGCCCTGATCCTGGCGGCGGGCAGCACCTCCCGTCCGCCGCCCTGGCGGGTGAGCCGGGGCCGCACCTGGTCCATCGACAACCATGACGAAGCGGTCGCCCTGGACCGCCACCTTGCCGCGCGGAAGGATAGCCTGGGCGATGACACGGTGGTGATCATCGGGGCCGGTTTCACGGGGTTGGAGCTGGCGACCGAGATGCGCATCCGCCTGGCCGAACATCTGGGCGATGAACGGGCGGAAGCGGCGCGGGTGATCCTGCTGGATGCAGCCGCCACGATAAGCGAGGAACTTGGTCCCAGCCCGCGCCCCCATATCGAGGCGGCCTTGCAAGCGGCCCAAGTGGAACTGCGTCTCAATGCGAAGGTCGAACACATCGACGGCGATCAGGTCATCCTGGACGATGGCGGCCGGATCGGGGCTGCAACGGTGATCGTCACGACGGGACCCCAGGCCAATGGCCTGGCCGGCGCATTCGGTTTGCCGACCGATCCGGCCGGGCGCCTCTGTGTGGATGAAAACCTGGCCGTCAAGGGCCTGGAGGATATCTTCGCCGCCGGCGATATTGCCCATGCCATGACCGATGCCAACCACGTGGCCCTGATGTCCTGCCAGCACGCCATGCCCATGGGCCGGTTCGCCGGCCACAATGGCGCTAGCGCCCTGCTGGGATTGCCCCTACGGCCGTATGCGCAGGAACGCTATGTGACCTGCCTCGATCTCGGCCCCTGGGGCGCCGTCTTCACCAATGGCTGGGAGCGCGAAATCGTCACCGTTGAACAAGAGGCCAAGGCGCGGAAGCGCTTCATCAACGGGGAGGCGATTTATCCGCCCACGGACGACCGCGCGGCCATACTCGAGGCCGGCATCATTCCTTAAAGCGTGCCGATCCGGAGAAACGCCTTTTCCACTTCGTACCGTGGATATTCGGAAAATTCAGGCGGCCAAGTGATCCGAGGCTTTAAAATAGGGCAGATTATCCCGTGAAGAACAACCAAGTATTGCCAACCTTTCAGCGATCTTGATCGCTTTTTGGTATTTGCGTTCATTTTCCGCCGGCGAGTGCGTTTGAAACACGGTGCCGCAGAGCGAAATTCCGTAGTGAGCCTGTAGGGTCCGAATTTCCTTGCCAGCCATCATGCCGTCGGCAATGTAAGTGAGGTTAAAGTCATTCTGTTTCACTATTTGGATGTTTTTTTCTACCAGATATGCGCGAATCCTTGCTTCCGCAGCCAAGGTGGCGTTCCAATATTCGGACTCCCCATTCGTCACTTCACTCGAAACCTCCGCGAAAGCCATACAAAAGGCGAGGAACACTTGTTCTTTGCCGGTTGCTGATTTCCATGCGTTCGCGCCGAGCCTGTTCCAGATTGACAGGTCCATCTCACCATAAACCTTCGGAACCCGCTCGAAGAACAATCGATGCAGCCCGTTTTCGTTCAGCGAACTGTCGAGCTTTTGTTCCTTGAAGATATCGACGGCGGCATAGGAGCCGCAAACGGGACAGGTATCGTCCTCGTAGGCACCTTTTTGATAGATGTGGGAGCAGCGCGTTCTGTTCGGCAACTCATTTTTGCACAGCAGATAGGTGCCGCTGGGCTCCTCGCTATCTTGCTGTTGACCGATCCAATTGAAGCGGTTCTTGAACCGCATGAAGGAACGCGGATGATGCCAAAGGCTCCATTGCAGCTTTTCCACGGGGCCAAAGGTGCTCCAATTGGAACTGACATCAATGACGATACATTTTTCCTTACCCGGAGCAGACCGCAAACCACGGCCCACCGATTGGCCCCACAGAACTTTCGACAAGGTCGGCCGAAGGTGGACGATGATATTACAGTGAGGATTGTCCCAGCCTTCGGCGAGGACACCGACTGACACGATCGCTTCAATATCGCCGCGCTCATGCCGTGCCAGGAGCTGCATCCGCTCCTTGATCGGCGTCGCGGCAGTGACGATGGCTGCTTCGATGTTGTATTGCCGGATGTTCCGCAAGGTTGCTTCCGCGACACTGATATCAGCGCAGAACCAAGCCGAGATGGGTTTCCTTGAAAGCTTCAACCGTTCTTCACAATAGCTCCAAATCGCATAATCGATCATCGAGGATTTGATAATCGC
>JAPYPT010000180.1 GCA_029937535.1 Alphaproteobacteria bacterium | reverse complement strand
ATGATGACGAAAAGAAAACCCCAACGAGTCACACTTCAGTGAAAACGCTCTAGATAGTAACAGCAAGGTAATCATATGTTCCCGGATGCATCGGTCCGGGTCCTTTTGCAATTCGTTTGTTATTACTCGACGGTCGGCGCGGCCTGCCTTCAACGCAATCGCCAGATTGTATGAGTGGCATACACTAAGGTCGAAAATGCCTGACCATTGGTTCGCTATGCAGTCCGCCAGAGCGTCTGCCTTATGAAATCCGTCACACAGCTCAACGACGTTACCAGGCACAATCGAGTCAGAGAACCAGGCGTCCAATTTATTTCGCGCTTCGAATGGAGGCCCGATCCTTTGCGACTTAAGGAGTTCATTGAGTGCGGCCGTTATCCTTTCAGAGACATCGGCCGGATTCCGCCCGCCGCCACCGATCATTCGCGCCAATTCATCGGGAAGCATGCCCGGCCGTTCACGCAAGAAGATTTCAATGGCTGCCTGGAGCCCGGGACGAATATCTTCTGCAGCTATCGTCTCAGCTTTCCAATGGGCCACCACCATGATGTAACGCGCGCCATTTCTAGTCGCGTCGCGTCCAACGATGATGAGGTGACCTGGCGGGTTTGTGCGTCCTGATGGTTCATGCTTCATTCTGTGCTCTGGCACCGGTGTTATGTCGGAGGCACGGATTGGGTTGAGAAAGGCAAGGTGGCGACAGTCTATCAATCGTGTTCCCCGATGATGATCGATTACAACAAGGCACAGGGTGTGTACGCCAACTCCCACGTATCCATCACAGTGCGATCATGGAGCCGTTTGAACTGCTTGAATGCGCAGTATCATGGCTATCGACGCGCACTGGCCCTCGAAACTGCCGTGTTCATTATGGACGAGAAAACATGTCATCACGTTCAAACGAAACGCTTCACAAAGCAGTTGGGCCGTCTACGCGGCAGTTTGGGTTGGTGATCATCGCGGCGTATAGAATGGCAATCCCCACCAACAACCGAGGATGGACCGGCAATTAGCGGCTGATTGCGCCTGATAGGAATTACTTGGTGTTGCTGTCTCGGCGCGAAGTCCAAGGAGTTGCGGTGGAATTTTGGAGATTACATCTGGTTCGCATAAATTCGCATGGGTTCCGCCCGAATTGGATGCAACATATCCGCAACATTTTGCTGGTGAATATTTCTAAATAATTGAAAATAAACGGGAAATTAAAACGCCTCATCATCCTCATAACCTGATAGTTCAAATTATGCCCGCCAGTCATCAACTCAGTCATTGTTTTACCTCCATGGGCAAACTGTGGTCATTGGCCCATTCCGAAAGAGAATTATCATAAATGCCCACGTCAGCATGGCCCAAAAGGGTCAGCGCGAACGAATCCATGGTGGCGGCCACACCGCCGCCGCAATAGGTGATGACCTTTTGATCCATGCCAATTTCCGCCGCATCAAATTTGCCGCGCAAGGCTTCCGCATCCAGGAGGGTATTGTCGTCGGCCAGCAGATCCAGCGCCGGCAGACAAACGCTGCCCGTAATGCCGCCAGGGCGGCCGTAATGGGTTTTCGAGGTGCCTTCATGTTGCGCACGGGTCAGGGCGTTGACCACCACCGCCCCGTCATCGGCCAGGGCCGCTAGCACCGCATCCTTTCCGACAATCATGCCCGGCCGGCGTTGCACGGTCAGATTGGCAGCCGCGTATTCACAGGGATCGGTCGAAACCGACCGCCCTTCCGCCCGCCACTTTTGCCAGCCGCCATTCAGGATGGCCGCGTTTTCAATTCCAAACGCATGCAGCATCCACCATATCCGCGTGGCCCAGGACATCCCGGCCGTTGAATACAAAACCACGCGGCAGCCATCACCCAGACCCTTGGCGCCCAGGATATCCGCGAAGGCGTCCGCGCCGGGCGTGGTGAAGCGGAACTGCCCATCCGGGTCCGATAGATCGGCCTGTAAATCCAGATAGCCCGCGCCCGGTATATGGCCGGCGGAATAGTCCTCCAGGCCGCTCTTCACCGTGAAGGTTTTATCCGGGTCGGGGATCAAATGGGTGGTGCAATCAAAGATCCGGAGATCGGGATCACCCAGATGCTCCGCCAGCCAGTCCGTCTCCACCAATAATTCCGGCCGCGCATAAACCATCGTCCCTCGCCTCCCCTTGGGTTAGGGGGTAGCATAAGGCAAATTAGGAGGATGCCATGAAAATATGCATTATCGGGGCCGGCGCCATGGGTGGGCTTTATGGCGGGCGGCTGGTGCTTGCCGGCCAGGACGTCCAATTTATCGAACAGCGCCAGGCGGCGGTGGACGCCCTGAACAATGGCGCGTATCTATTCGACGGCATTGATGGGGAGCATCGGATCAAGGCGCCAGCGGCAACCGGCGCCGATGGTTTGCCGGCCGCCGATATCGCCTTCATCCACACGGATGCCAACAATACCAAGGCCGCCGGGGTGCATGCCAAATCGGTTCTGAAGCCGGACGGCTGGGCCGTGACCTTTCAGAACGGCGTCGGCAATGTGGAAGCGCTGTCTGAAGTCCTGGGCGAGGACAGAGTGGTTGGCGGCATCAGCTATCATAGTGCTGCCTCCCCCAAACCGGGGCACGCCACGCATACCAACGCCAACAAGACCTGGATCGGCGAATTGGGCGGCGGCGGCAGCGACCGGGTCGAGAAATTGCGGGACCTGCTGGCCGGCGCCAAATTCGACCCGCACATCGCCGACAGCATCCAGTCCGTGATCTGGACCAAATTCATGTTGAACTGCGCCGTCAATCCGGTCTGCGCCATGACCGGCCTGCGCTCGGGCGAAGTGGGTTCGGACGAGGCCGCGCGGGAAATGCAGGGCCGGATACTGGATGAAACCCTGGCCGTGATCGCCGCCAAGGGTATTACCCTGAACGATCCCGACCCCAAGGGGTCAATGGCCCGTATCGTCGGCAAGGCCTTCAACAAACCATCCATGCTACAACATATGGAAGCCGGCCTGCGCACGGAGATCGACAGCCTGAACGGCGCCGTGGTGCGCGAGGGCGCGGCCCTTGGCATCCCCACACCCTACAATCACGCCCTGACCATGCTGATCAAGGCCCGCAACGGCCATATGATCCGCTCCCTGCACGAACCGCCCATCGACTACGCCGCCCTGGAAGCGGCGGCCCGCCGCTGATATCACCTTGGCTGGTTGTAGGCACCGGTCGCTACGCTGATATTTCGCGTTTTCCATGCGTTGGAATGGCATCAATGGCCTTGCCAAGTTTGCGTTCCGCCAGGCGCAATTCATAGCTCTTTTGCAGATTGAGCCAGAATAAGGCCGACATGCCGAACCATTTGCCCAGCCGCAATGCGGTATCGGCGGTAACATTTCGCTTGCCGGCAGTGATCAAATTGATGCGGTTGGCCGGTACATTAATTTGCCGGGCCAACTCCGCGCCGGAAATTTCCAGCGCCCGCAATTCGTCCACCAGAATTTCGCCTGGATGAATGGGTGTTCTGCTCATAGCCGTCCGATCCTTTGCCTTCATGCCCATTAATGATAATCCACGATTTCCACATCCTCGGCGCCGTTGTCATGCCATTTGAAACAAACACGCCATTGCATGTTGATCGCAATACTATGTTGGCCTTTTCTATCACCACCAAGAGTTTCCAAGCGATTGCTTGACAGCGCCGCAAGATCGCCCAGGGATTCGGCCGCATCGAGTATCTCAAGACGCTTGTCCGCCTGGCGCTTAAACCCTTGGAAACTCTTTACCGTCTTGCCATCGGCAAAATTCTTGGTCTTTCTATCTCGATAACTTCGTATCATTCGTCAGTGTATCAAATTGTATGCTATACGTATAGAGTATAGGCGAGAATTATTCGCGTATAACTCAAAGCCAATACCAAAGATTGGATAAAACCATGCCCCCATCCATCCTAGACGCCACGAAAATTCAGGCGCGCATTGTCATCCCCATCGTCAAGGCCTTGGAAAAGGAATTGGGCAAGGAACGCGCCCACCGGATCGTTGGCGAGGCTATTGCGGCATCCTATGTCGAATACCGGGAACACTTGGGCTATGAACTCAACGAACACCCCCGCAATGAGGGCATGGGAGGAGGCGCCCAACCAGCCTTTCCCGTCGAACGGGATGTGGTCGAAGATACCGAAACCTCTTTCGGCCATGACATCACGGGTTGCGCCTTCGCCGACTATTTCCGGGCCATGGGCGAGCCGGAGATTGGCGCCCTGATGACCTGCGGCGTGGATTTCGCGGCTGAAGACCGCATTCGCCCCGATTGGGAATTCAAGCGCAGCCAGACCCGCATGCAGGGCGCGGCGATTTGCGATTTCCGCTGGCGCAAGCGCCCGGAAGCAAGCTGAACAGGCTCTGATTTATCCAGCCATCATGATGCGAACTCTTGCAGCCGTTCATGCACGAAATCCGGCACCTCGAACGTGCCTTCGGCTGATCGGCGGCGGCGTTCGGCGGCCGAGCGGTCGAAGGGCATGCGGACCGCCTCGCCTCCAGCCACCGGTTTGGCGGCACGGACGGCCTCGGCATATTCCGTGACCTTGGCGCGATAATCGGCTTCCGGCATCATCAAGTCCGGTTTCATGGCGATGATGACAAAGCCGAACTCGGCCAGCTCCGGCGGCTGAATGGGCGAGCCGGCCAGAACGCCCAACAACTGCACAACATGGCCAAGGCCCGATCCCTTGTGACCGCCCCAGGGCGTGAAGGCGCCGGCCAGGGCGGCGTCCGGGTCGCGCGTGGGATTGCCTCTGGCGTCAAAGGCGCGTCCGGCATCCAGTTCCTGACCCTGGCGCCTGGCCAGGACAGCCTCCGCGTGCATGATGGATGAGGTGCCGATATCCCAGATAATGGGTTCATCCAGGCTGGGGAAGCCATAACAAATAGGATTGGTGCCAAAGCGGCCCTCGACCGCGCCATGGGGCGCCACCCACGGCGTTGCATTCGAGGCGATCATGGTCACCAGGCCTTCCCCCGCCGCCATCTCGGCAAAAACCGACAACATGCCCGTGTACCAGGTCTGATTGGCCCCGACCATGGCCAGCCCCATCGCCTTGGCCTTCTCAATCGCAATCTCCGTCGCCCGGTGGGCGACGACATAGCCAAGATTGTCATGACCGTGCAACCGGGCCGAAACCGGTGTCTCATGCGCCACTTCAACCAATTTAGCGGGCGCGCCGGTGCGCTGGAGACGCTCGACAATGGAGATCACCCGGGCCAGGCCGCCGTAGGCCAGACCCCGCAGTTCGCAATCGATAATATGGTCGGCGATGATGCCGGCGTACTCGTTATTGTGTTCGTTGACGATCATCACCCGCACCACAAGCGCGCGGGCATCTTCAATGGCAATTCGCATGGCCGTGTCCCGGTTCAGGTATTGCGGTCAACAAAGGCGTCGAAGACCGCGACAATATCCTCGGCCATCAATTGTTCGGCGGGCATGGTCCTTTGATCGATGGGCTTGCCCACCTGTTCCCGCAGTTCCTGGTTGGTCATGCTGCGTGCCCATTTGGGATCATCTGCACTAAGTTTGCCAAAAAATGCGGCGCTGTCGGAGGCCGCGCCCGCATAAAACAGCCGTGTTATACCGGATTGGTACATGAGCGCCACGCACATGGAACAGGGCTCGCCGGAGGTATACATATCCGCGCCGCCGAGGTTGGTAACCGATAGCCGCCGGCAGGCATCGCGGATGGCATCAACTTCGCCATGCGAGGTTGGATCGAAGGTGCCGTCGGCCCGGTTCAGGCCTTCGCCGATAATCTCGCCGTCCTTAACAACAACGGCGCCGTAGGGCAGGGTGCCCGGCGTATCGATACTTTCCCGGGCAATCTCTATGGCCCGGGCCATGAATTTTTCATGCATGTGACTTTCCTCCAGCTAGGTCGCAATTGAACCATGCCACGGAACAACCGGCCAGAATAAATCTAATCTTCGCCGAAGCGCGCCAAGATACGCCGGTGCAAATCATCGCGGACTTGGCGGAAAGCTTCCATCACCACCTCTCGATTTCCATCAACGCCCGTAGGGTCCAGGGTGGGCCAGTATTCCAGTTCAACGGCCATGGTACGGGTCAATTCCACCGCCTTGTGCTGGGCCTCGGGCGTCAGGCTGATGACCAGGTCGAATGAGCTGTCTTCCAGATCATCGAAGGTCTTTGCATTATGCTGGGAAATATCCAGGCCAATTTCCGCCAGCGAGGCGACGGCGAAACCATCGACACTGCCCTGGCGCACGCCGGCGGAATCCACATAGATCATATCGCCGAACAAATGCTTGGCCAGACCCTCGGCCATGGGCGAGCGTACCGCGTTAAAATTGCAGGCAAACAGCACACTGCCGGGCCGGCGCGCCACTAATCTCAGCTCCGCAACTGCAAAATGCAGATCAAGGTGAACAACCGCCGGGCGGTCTCGTCATCCACGGCGATCTTGCCTACCAGGCGGTCGCGCAAAAGGTCCGAGCCATCGTTGTGCAAACCGCGGCGTCCCATGTCGATGGCTTCGATCTTCGAGGGCGAGGCGGATTTGATGGCCTGAAAATAGCTTTCGCAGACCGTGAAATAGTCCTTGATGATCCGCCGGAACGGCGTCAGTGGAATAAGAACGCGGGTCAGGGGCGCCTCGTTCACGTCACGGATATCCAGGGCCAGGCGGCTTTCCTCCATCCCCATGAAAACATGATAGGGGCCCTCGAACTCGCCAACGGGCTGAAAACTGTTGGCTTCCAAAAGGTCATAGATGGCCACGCGCCGCTCATGCTCGATATCGGCTGTACGGCGGATAACTGTTTTCTCATCCAGGGTAATTTGGACGATGCGCTGCGGATCCGACATGGTGAGCGCTAAGTCTGCTTCCCAAGACGAATGGAAATGGCGCGGGCATGGGCGGACAGGCCCTCCGCCTCGGCCAAAATCATGGCGTCGGGCCCTAGCTGGGCCAGACCGTCGGCGGGGCAGCGGATGATCGAGCTGCGTTTCATGAAATCCAGCACCGAGAGGCCGGAGCTGAAACGGGCGCCGCGCGCGGTCGGCAGCACATGGTTCGGGCCGGCGATATAATCGCCAATAGGTTCCGGTGAATGGCGCCCGAGAAAGATCGAGCCGGCATTCCTGATCCGCGCCAGCATGGCCTCGTCCTCCGCCTCATTGGCCAAGGCGATGGCCAGATGCTCCGGCGCGATGCGGTCGACCAGATCCACCGCTTCATCCCAATCCCCCACGATGATGACACAGCCGAAACGATCCCAGCTTTCGGTGGCGATATCACTCTTTGGCAGGCTGCCCAATTGCTCGGCCACGGCCCGCTCGACCCGTTCGGCGAAGGCCTCGTCATCGGTGAGCAGAATGGATTGTGCCGCCGTGTCATGCTCCGCCTGGGAGAGCAAATCGGCGGCAATCCAGGCCGGATCATTGTCCCCGTCCGCCAGCACCAGAATTTCCGACGGCCCGGCAATCATCTCGATCCCCACGGTGCCAAAGACCTGGCGCTTGGCCGTCGCCACGTAAGCATTGCCGGGGCCGACGATCTTGTCCACGGCGGGAATGGTCGCCGTGCCGTAGGCCAGGGCGCCGATGGCCTGGGCGCCGCCGATACGGTAGATCTCGTCCACGCCGGCAATTTTCGCCGCCGCCAGAACCAGGGGGCTAAGCTGACCATCGGGGGCGGGCACGGCCATGGCGATGCGCGGCACGCCCGCGACCTTGGCCGGAATGGCGTTCATCAACAATGAGGAGGGATAACTCGCCAGACCGCCGGGCACATACAAACCCACGGCCGCCACGGCGGTCCAGCGGTGGCCCAGCTCTATGCCGTTGTCGTCGGTGTAGCGCTCGTTGGCGGGCAGTTGCCGGGCATGATAGGCGGTGATCCGTGCATGGGCATGGCGCAGCGCCAGGATTTGTTCATCGGGTACCCGCGCCATGGCCCGTTCCACCGCCGCCGCCGGCAGCCGCAGGTCATCAACACCAAATTCGACCCGGTCGAACGCCCGTGTGTAATCGAGCAGGGCCGCATCGCCCCGGGCTTTAACCTGGGCCAGAATATCCGCCACCTGCTGGCCGACATCCGCGGCTGTTTCGCGCTTGTCCGCCAGAAAGGCCGAAAAACACGCGTCGAAATCGCTTTGGCGGCTCTGCAGTTTAAGCGGCATCGAGGGCCCTCCGAAAACGTTCGATCCAGCCGGACATGTGATCGGGCCGGGTTTTCGCGGCCGCCCGGTTGACAATCAGACGCGAGGTGACCTCGGCGATGCGTTCCACTTCGACCAATCCATTGGCGCGCAGGGTCTCGCCGCTGCTGACCAGATCCACGATGCGGCGGCACAGTCCCAGACTGGGCGCCAGTTCCATGGCGCCGTTCAGGTGGATGCATTCCGCCTGCACCCCGCGGGCCGCGAAATGGCGGCGGGTGATACCGGGGTATTTGGTGGCGATGCGGATATGGCTCCATTGACCGGGATCGTCCCCGGCCAGCATCTCGGCCGGTTCCGCCACCGCCATATGGCAGCGGCCAATGCCAAGGTCCAATGGCGCATAAATTTCCGGATATTGGAATTCCATCAGCACATCGTTTCCCGCAATACCGATTTGCGCGGCCCCGAAGGCCACGAATGTGGCGACATCGAAACTGCGCACGCGGACAATCTCCAGGCCTGGAATGTTGGTGGCAAACCGCAACAGCCGGGAGTCCGGATCATCGAAGGCGGCTTCGGGCTCAATACCGGCGCCGCGCAGCAGCGGCATGGCCTCCGCCAGAATGCGGCCCTTGGGCAGGGCGATGACCAGTTTTTGCGACATCACGGGTTTCCCATAACTTAATCGTCTTGCTAAATCGTCTTACTAAATTATCGTCTCGAAGGCTGTCTCAAAGGCCATGATCGGGCCGGCTCGGCGTGGGCCAGCCTTGATCAATATCGCTGATCTGACATTGCACGGCCTCCGCCTCCAAACAAATGGTGCCGCCGCCGGCGAATTGCAGTTCCAGGGTGACGCCATGATCCGCCTCTTCACACACGACCGCCAGAAGAGGCAACAGACCCTCGCGGTCGGCCATGTCGATGCCTTGCGTGCGGACCCTCAGGACATCGTCGAAATGCAGGCCACAGCGGACCCGCAGGCCGCCCTCGGGTCCCAGTTCATCGGCCAGCTCCCAACGAAATCTGGTCACGACCAAGGCAAAGCGGCGCAGGCGCGCGATATAAGTCATATCGTCCAAACGGGCGATGGCATCCTGCAGGCAGGACGAGATCACCGCCAGATCGGCCGCGTCCTCGGCCCGCAGGCGGAGCAGTGAATTGACCATTGCCGTCGTTATTGCCGTCGTCATTGCCGTCCCCGTCCCTACGCGGTCAACCGTTCGATATCGGCGCCGCAGCCCGACAGTTTTTCTTCCAAGCGCTCGTAACCGCGGTCCAGATGATAGACCCGGTTGACAATGGTTTCACCCTCCGCCGCCAATCCCGCCAGCACCAGAGAGACGGAGGCGCGCAAATCCGTCGCCATGACCGGCGCGCCATGTAGCCCGGGCCCGCCCGGCCCGCCACGGCCGCGCACCATGGCCGTCGCGCCCTTGACCGTAATGTCGGCGCCCATGCGCATCAACTCGGGCACATGTTGAAAGCGGTTTTCGAATATCGTCTCCGTGATCATGGAGGCGCCATCCGCCATCGCCATCAGGGCCATCATCTGGGCCTGCAGATCCGTGGGAAAACCCGGATAGGGCGCCGTGCTGACATCGATGCTATGCACCCACCGGTCCCCGCCGCCACTGCTGCCGCCCCCGCTATTGCCGCATTCAACCATGACACCGCATTCGGTGGGCCGAAGGGAAACGTTGGCTTGACCGAGGGCGGCGGCCACCGCCTCCATGGTGGATGACTGAGCGCCCAGGAGTTCCACCTTGCCGCCGGTGATGGCGGCGGCGATGGCATAGGTTGCCGCCTCGATCCGGTCGGGCAGAACGGCATAATCGGCACCGTGAAGCCTGTCGACGCCTTGGATGTGCAGCGTATCGCCGCCGATCCCCTCGATCCGCGCGCCCATGGCGTTAAGGCAATTGGCCAGATCGCCGACCTCGGGCTCCCGGGCCGCGTTCTCCAAAACCACCTCGCCCTTGGCCAGGGTCGCGGCCATCAACAGATTTTCCGTGGCCCCGACGGAAACCCTGGGGAACACCACGGTGCCGCCCCGCAATCCACCCGGCGCCCGCGCCACGATATAGCCGTCATCCAACTCGATCTCCGCGCCCAGGGCCTCCAGGCCGCGGATATGCATGTCCACCGGCCGGGTGCCGATGGCGCAGCCCCCGGGCAAAGAGACCCGCGCCTGACCGCAACGGGCCAGCAACGGCCCCAGAACCAGGACGGAAGCGCGCATTTTTCGCACAATGTCGTAAGGCGCCTCGGTCGAGGTGATATCGCCCGCGCGCAGTTCGAGAACCTGGCCCATGTGGCCGCCGCCCGGATGCGCCCCCGCCATGGACAGATCCGTGCCGTGCTGGGCCAGCAGATGGGTCATGGTGGCGATATCCGCCAGGTGCGGCAGGTTGCGCAAAACCAAGGCTTCGTCGGTCAGCAGGCTGGCCGTCAACAGAGGCAGGGCGGCGTTCTTGGCGCCACTAATGGCGATCCTGCCTTCCAGCGGCCGGCCGCCGCGTATGCGTATCTTATCCATTTAGGCCCCAGTTAGCCCAGGTTCGGCCAAAGCCATCCAAGGGCACACGAAAATTCACGGGTTCGGCAGGGGTTCTAACCCATTGCGCCCGCCCTGGAAACCGGCAGTTCGCCAAAAGTACCGCCGGGTTGGAACCGGCGACGACGGCTCCATCACCATTCATCACGGGAATTGCGGCCTTTTTGTGATGACGGAAAGACTTACCCGTCCCTGCCCCCACCTGTTCGCTTGCCGGGCGCCGGTTCCGCCCGCCCTTTCCGGCGGCGCAGATTGTCGCGCAAGGCCCGCGCCAACCGCTCCCGCCGCTCCTCCGCCGCCGTCTTGGCGGGCGGTTTTGATTTATTTTCCACCATCGACCCTTATGCCCCATATCCCGCTTGCCCTGGCACGGCCAGTTGTGGCAGTTTGCCGGACCGCCGCAACAGCGGCAAGCCGCATCACCAAACGGGCGGCATCAGGCCCACATAGCTCAGGGGTAGAGCACTCCCTTGGTAAGGGAGAGGTCGAAAGTT
>JAPYPT010000179.1 GCA_029937535.1 Alphaproteobacteria bacterium | reverse complement strand
AACGTGCGCTCGAACTGCGTCTCGCCCTTTGCCTGGACCCGGATGATCGAGGCCATTCCCGTGACCTCCGATGAAATGGCGCAGGCATTCGACAAATTCCGCCAGAACGCCTCGGCCGAACACATCGCCCCCGTGGTGACATATCTGGTCAGTGATGCGGCGAAGGACGTGACCGGCAATATTTTTGGCGTGCGGGGTAATGAAATCTATCTCATGAGCCAGCCGCGCCCCATCCGCACCCTGCACAAGAGCGATGGCTGGACGCCGGAAGACCTGGCCGCGACCCTGGAACCCGCCCTGCGTCACGATCTGTATGGCCTGGAAGGCAGCGGCGAATACTACGCCTGGGACCCAATTTAGAGCCAAAATCACACTGTAAAGAGGAACGTAAAATATGTATTTCGATCCCAAGGACGGCATGCGGCCGCCACCATTCAAACATTCCGTCTACAACGCCCTGGTGGTGCCCCGGCCCATTGGCTGGATTTCCACCATCTCTACCGATGGGGTGATCAATCTGGCGCCCTTCAGTTTTTTCAACGCCTTGTGCGGGGCGCCGCCCTGCGTGATGTATTGCCCGAACGGCTATAAGACTGGCACGACGGAGCCCAAGGACTCCCTGACCAATGCGCGGGAGACCGGGGAGTTTGTCTTCAATATGTGTACCCACGATTTGCTGGATGCCATGAACGCCACCTCCGCCCATGTGCCGTCGTCCGTGGACGAGATGGCCGCCGCCGGGCTTGAGGCCGTGGACTGCGTGCAGGTGAAGCCGCCCCGGGTCGGTAATTCGCCCATCGCCATGGAGTGCAAGGTGTTGCAGATCATCGATCTGCCCGCATCCGAAAATACCCCGCCCAACACCATGGTAATCGGCCAGGCCATCGGCATCCATGTGGATGACGATGTCATCGTCGACGGCATGATCGATGCCCGCAAGGTTAATCCCCTGGCCAGATTGGGCTATCTCGATTACGCCGCGATCCTGCCGGAAAATGTATTCGCAGTGCCGCGTCCGGATTAAGGATACTGCTCGAAATGATCTGTCCCCCCACGGCTAATCCTTCGTCATTGCCGGGCCTGACCCGGCAATCCATGGTGCCGGGAGGTCCGTTGTCACCGGCGGATCGCCTGGATGCCCGGATCAAGTCCGGGCATGACAATGGGTTGCCGTGGGAGGGGAGGTTTGCCGGATTTCTCGGTTCGAGCCCGAAAATAACATGACCAGCGGCACTCATGATTATCTGGAGGATCCGCGCAACGGTGACATCCTAATCTCCATCAACGGTGAGATGTTCCCGCGTGATGAGGCAAAGGTTTCCGTGTTCGATTCCGGCTATATGCTGGGCGATGGGGTTTGGGAGGGCATCCGCCTGCACCGCGGCAAGTTGCTGTTCCTCCAGGCCCATATGGAACGTCTATATGAAGGCGCCAAGGCTATAGACATGGACATCGGCCTGGCGCCGGACGAGATGGTGAGCCGGATCGAGGCAGCCCTGTCGGCCAACGGCATGGAAACGGATGTGCATATCCGCCTGATGGTGACCCGGGGGGTCAAATCGACGCCCTATCAGCACCCACGGGTGACCATCACGCCGCCCACGGTGGTGATCATTCTGGAACACAAGGTGGCGGTGGAAGGTGCGGGCCTTCGCCTGGCCACGGTGCATGTGCGTCGGGGCCCACCGGATGTGCAGGATCCGCGCCTGAACAGCCATAGCAAGCTGAACTGTATCCTGGCCTGCATTCAAGCCGACAAGATGGGCGCGGACGAGGCCTTGATGCTGGACCCCCACGGTTTCGTCGCCACCTGTAATTCGACGCATTTTTTTATTGTCCGCAAGGGCCAGGTCTGGACCTCGACGGGGCGCTATTGCCTGGCCGGGATCACGCGGGCCAATGTGTTGGATTTAAGCCGGGACAACGGTATCGAGGCGTTCGAAAAAGATTTCTCCCTGATCGATGTCCATGGCGCGGACGAGGCTTTCGTCACCGGCACCTTCGCGGGCCTGATCCCGGTTACGGAAATCGATGGACGCGTCATCAGCGCCGGGAAAGGCCCGGTGACGGCCCGCCTGCAAGGCCTCTACCGCGACTTGTGCGAGCGGGAAGCCCAAGGATGATACCAGACGGGGGGGTCCGCATCGCCATGTGGTCGGGTCCCCGCAATATCTCGACCGCCATGATGCGGTCCTTTGAAAACCGCCCCGACTGCGTGGTCTGGGACGAACCGTTCTATGCCCACTACCTGGCCGAAACCGGCCTCGACCATCCCCTGGCGGAGCGGATCATCGCAGCCTATGAGAGCGATTGGCGGGCGGTGGCGGCTCGCGCCACGGGGCCGGTGCCGGACGGTGGGGAGATTTTCTACCAAAAACATATGACCCACCACATTCTGCCGCACATGGACCTTGAATGTCTGCGCGGCATGCGCCACGCTTTTTTGATCCGCGATCCGGCAAGGGTGCTGATGTCCTACGTGGACAAGCGGGCCCAAGTTACCCTGGCGGATTTGGGATTGACCCAGCAACAACGGTTGTTCGAGGCGGTCGAGAAAACCGAGGGCCGGTTGCCGCCTGTGCTGGATGCCGATGACGTTCTAAGCGACCCGGACGGCATGTTACGGGCTTTGTGCGCAGCCCTTGCCATTCCCTTTCATGCGGCGATGCTGTCCTGGCCGGCCGGGCGGCGGGACAGCGATGGCCTGTGGGCCGCTCATTGGTATGGCGCGGTGGAACAATCCACCGCCTTCGTGGCGTCCCAGGCGGCCCCGGCCCGGGTGCCCGAACATCTGACCGGCCTTTTGGAGGAGGCCGAGACCTATTACCAAGCCCTGCGCCCGCATCGCCTGAGGCCGGCATGATCATGCGTTGCCTGGCGGTGGTTCTGATGCTGCTGGCCGCCGCGCCCGCCTTGGCCGCCCCACCCAGGATTGTCGTGACCCTGAAACCGGTGCACGGTTTAATCGCCGCCGTCATGGCCGGGATCGCCCAGCCCCGGCTGTTGCTGGCGGCGGGGGCGGACCCCCACAGCCATGCCCTGCGCCCCTCCGAGGCCCGCGCCCTGGCCGGCGCCGATGCGGTTTTCTGGATTGGCCCCGGCTTGGAAGGTTATCTGCAAAAGCCCCTGGCCAGCCTCGCGGCCGGGGCGCGGATCGTGGCGTTGTCGGAAATTGCCCAGCTTCGGCGTTTGCCGGCGCGGCGGGGCGGCATTTGGCCCGGCCATGAAGACAAGGATCATACAGACGACGTCATGGACCCCCATATCTGGCTTGACCCCCGCAACGCCCAGGCCATGGTGCGACGGGCCGTTACCATCTTGAGTGAACTTGACCCCAGCCATGGCGACACCTACCGGCGCAATGGCGACAATGTCCTTGTCGCGCTTAGCGATCTTGAAAGTGAAATCCACCGGCTGTTGGCGCCGGTACGAGCCCTGCCCTACATGGTGTTGCATGACGGCTATCAGTATTTCGAGGCGCGCTTCCGCACCAACGGCATCGGCGCCATCGCCATCGCTCCGGACCGCAAGCCCGGCGCCCGCCGCATATCGGCGATCAGACAACACCTGCGCCAAGGCAAGGTGCGCTGTTTATTCCGCGAGGCGGATTTCACTGCAAATATCGTACATACCCTGACCGAAGGCCTCGATATGCAGGTCGCGGTCCTGGACCCCATGGGCCGCAACATCGCCCCTGGCCCGGAGGCTTATAGCCGGATTTTACGGCAACTGGCCGGCAGCCTGGAAAATTGCCTGAGTTACGCGGTTGGCCCTTAGAGCCATCTTTATTACCAGTCTATAATTCGTAACGCACGTTCAGGGTCACGGCGGTGGCCGAGACGTCTTCGTCGGAGGTGCCCAGGTAGCGGCCATCCAGCCCGATGCTCCAATCGCGGGAAATTTCATAAGAGACGCCGATGATGGCCTGGTAGGCGAATTCCGTGGCGTCCTTTTCCACGCCGGTCAGGGCGCCGATGGTGATGGCGGTGCTCTTGATTTGCGCGACCCCGGCGCCGGCGCCCACGTACGGGGTGAACGATCCCAGATCGTAATCGTAGTACAGGTTCAACATGCCCGTGGCCATCTTCAGATCGCCGGTCGGGGTAACCGTGGTGCCGCCGGCGCTGGCTTGGTCATAGTCGGCCACGCGGTAGGCGGCCTCGGCCTCGATACGGAAACTCTCTCCCAAACGGGTGCCGATGGCGCCCTGCACCACGAAGCCGGGATCGGATGCAATTGAGAAGCCAGCGCCCGCCGCCGTGCTGCCATCCAGATCGTTGGGCAGGTTCACGCCCCCTCCGGCAGCAATATAGAAGCCGCTGAACCAACCGCCGTCCATGCTGTCGCCAAACGGGCGGTAGGGTTCCGAGGCCGCCGCGCCGCCGGTCTGTGCGGTGGTCATAGGCGGCCGGGGCGGCGGGGTATAGCGCAGGGTGGGCGATGGTGGCGCGATGGGGGTCATGGCCGGGGCCGGGGCCATCGTGGCCGGCGCGGCGGCACGGCTGGCCGCCGCGAACGGGTGCGCTTCATTGATCATGGCGTTCATGTTGTACAAGCCGCCCTTGGTCCCGGCTTGCGCCGGGGACGCCGCCATTAGGGCAGCCACTCCGGCACAAAGATATACATGCTTGGTCAGCATCGCGCTTCCTCCCACAGAATCATCGGCAAGAGGATAACCCGTCAATCGCCCCAGCGCAGCCGGAAATACAGGCTGATTGCAATGTTATTAAACCGCCCGCTGTTCCCGCTCCGCCGCGAGCAGGGCGCGTTTTCGCTCCAGGCCCCAACGGTAGCCCCCCAGGCCGCCGTCGCCCCGGATCACCCGATGGCAGGGAATGACCAGCGATACCGGGTTGGTGGCGCAGCCCCTGGCCACGGCGCGGCGCGCGGACGCCTTGCCGGAAATGGTTTCCGCCAGCTCGCTGTAGGTGCGGGTGACGCCGGCGGGAATTTGCATCAACTCCTGCCAAACCCGGCGTTGAAAGGCCGTGCCTTGTACATCCAGCGGCAAATTCGGATGCGGTATGGCGCCCTCGAGATAATCGACCACGGTGCGGACCCATTCGCCCAGAACAATCTCGTCCGCGACGATCTCGGCCAGGGGGTATTCCCGGTGCAATTCGGCGATCAGGTGTTCGTCCTCGCCGAGAGAGAGAAAACAAACGCCCTGCTCGGTCGCCGCCACCATCAGGCGGCCCAGGGGCGAGGCGGTAATCGCGTAGCCCATGCGCGCGCCCCGCCCCCCCTTGGCATAGCTGGCGGGCGTCATGCCGAGCTGGCTGTTGGAGCGTTCGTACAGGCGGGAGGCGGCGCCGTAACCGGCATCGTACATGGCGTTGGTCACGCTTTCGCCCTGTTTCAGACCCGCCTTGAGACGGATCAGGCGGCGGGCATCGCCATATTGCGCCGGGGTCACGCCCATCAGGCGCTTGAAGGTACGCTGCAGGTGATGGGGGCTGCCCCCGACTTTTTCGGCAATGGCCGCCAATGACGGGCTACCCTCGGCGCCCGTTTCGAGCTCCGTATCAATGAAGCGGCAGATGCGGCGTACCTTTTGCACAGTTCCGCTCGGGCTGACGCTTTCCGTCGGCCGGCAGCGCTTGCAGGGGCGGAAGCCCTCTTGTTCGGCGGCCTCCGGCAGGTCGAAAAACCGCACGTTGCGGCGCAACGGCCGGCGCGAGGCGCAAGTGGGCCGGCAGTAGATACCGGTTGAGGTTACGGCGTAAACGAAGCGCCCATCGGCGGTGTCATCGCGTCCTTGCACGGCTTGCCAGCGGCTTTGATCGGTCATGGCGTTGGTCCTTTTGTTCGTCATCGATACGCCTTTCTAGATCGTCCCGGGCATTGCCGATATCCGCTGCTTGCGGCCAATGTTATAGGCCATTTTGGACTTTCGGGTTAGACCAGCGATATGGGCAGGGGCCGGTGCCGCAGGCCCGAGACAGCATTCCCCGCCAGGGCCGCCAACAGAATGGCGCCGCCGATTATCGTGCTGAGGCTAGCGCCTTCGCCCAGGAACAGCCAAACCCACAGGGGGCCAAGCAATACCTCGGTCATGGACAGTAGGGCAAGTTCGGCCGCCGGCACCGCCTTTGATCCGAGGCTATAGAGAATAAGACCCAGCCCCGCTTGAAAAATGCCCATGGCCAGCGCGATGGCAAGACCCCCGGTTGGTAGAATGAACGACGACCCGGAGGCGGCGCAGATCGCGCCTGAAACCAAAATTCCGAACAAACCGCCCAGCAAGGCGGTCGACAGCGTATCTTCACTCCGCCGCCAGCGCAGACTGATGGTAAAGACCGCGAAACCCAGGGCCGAAAGCAACGCATAGGCATTGCCGAGCCAATGGCCCCTCGCCGCGCCCCCCATTACCATGATGGCGACGCCAACCAGGGAAACGGCCATGGCGATCCAGGTCGCCCGGCGCACGGCTTCGCGCAAGACCACGAGGCCAAGAATCGCCGTGAGAAAAGGCGCCATGGCGAACAAAAGCATGGCGTTGGCCACGGTGGTGGTCTGAATGGCGGCAATGCCGCCGACGGAGGCGGCGACAAAGGCAAGGCCGCCGATGATGCCGGACGGTCCCGCCGCGCGGATCGACGCCAGGGGCCGGCCCCGGCTGCGCAGGGTAATGGCGATGAAAAGCAGCAACGCCATGGCGATGGAGCGGTAAAACAGGATCTGCCAAACCGTCGCGCCGTCGATCAGCCGGACGCCCAAACCAATGGTCGACCAGCACATCCCGGCGCCGAGCACCAGCACCAGCCCCCAACGGTATGCCGCCACGCCGGGGCCGCGTTGCCGCGCATCAACGTCCGCCTGCATGGGAAGATCCCACCTCACAACGTTTCACCATATTCTTGGCAGTGTCACGTCGCCGCCGTCCTGTCAAAATAATTGCATTCCCTATGCCCGCCATGGCGGCGCCGTTTTAGCGTTTGCATATGGTCTAAACTCACCTCAATCGTTACCATTGGCGCTTATGGAAAACACCGATCAAAAGCAACCCGCGCCAATGACCGCATTCGAGCGCGCCGGACGTCAGCCCTTGATGCTGGGCCTGTTCCTGCCCCATCAACAAGGTGCGTGGAGCCCCTCGAAAGCGCCGCGCCAGACCTCCTGGCATTTTGACTACAACGCGAAATGCGCCCGCAAGGCCGACCGCCTCGGCTTCGATATTGTCTTTGCGCTGGCCCAATGGCTTGGCAAGGGCGGTTATGGCGGCGATATCAACTTTCGCGAAAACGCCATCGATCCCTTCATCGTTTCGGCCGGTCTGGCGCCCATAACCAAGAATGTTCTGTTGATCGCCACGGTGCACATCCTGTACGGCTGGCACCCGCTGCATCTGGCGAAATACGGCGCCGTGATCGATCATATGAGCGGCGGACGCTGGGGCCTCAATGTGGTCACCGGCTATAAGGAAAGCGAGTTCCGCATGTTTGGCCTGAAGCCGATCGCGCATGACAAACGATATGAAATGGCGGCGGAATTCACCACCATCATGCGGCGCCTGTGGGCGGAGGACGAGGAATTGACCTACAAGGGCGAATGGTGGCGGACCGAAGGCGCCTTCGTCGCCCCAAAGCCAGTGAACCGGTCCGTGGTCATGGTCAACGCCGGCTCATCGCCCGCCGGCATCGACTACGCCACCTCTCATTCCGATATTATTTTCGTCACTAGCCCGGGCGGCGCCGATCCCGTCGAGGCCTGCAAGACCCTGCCGGCCCACATCAAGGGGGTCCGCCGGGCGGCGCGGGCCAAGAAGCGCAAAATCAAGATCATGATCAATCCCCATGTAATCTGCCGCGAGACGGAGGCGGCGGCGCGGGCCCAATACCAACGCATCCTGGATCAGCGTGACGAGGCGGCACTTGGCAACTTCGTCGCCGCGTTCCGGGGCGGCGACCAGACCTCGTGGCGCGGCCACACGGCGGAAAACTGGGCCGTGGGGGGCAATGTCCACCTGGTCGGCACGCCGGAGCAGATTGTCGATTGGTTCATCAAACTGAAAAGGGCGGGGTGCGACGGCATGCAGATCAATTTCTACGATTTTCTGCCCGACCTGGATTTTTTCGGCAAACGCGTGATGCCCCTGCTGTATCAAGCCGGCCTCAGGCTCGAAGCAGCATAACGGTTTCGTATATCCCTTTGACATATCCCAATAACTGATGTTAAATTCGGGGCATACCCAACGTATATCCCGAGGATTGCCGATGACCCAATCTACCGTATTCACGACGAATAAAAGTCAAGCCATCCGGCTGCCAAAACCGGTTGCCCTGCCGCCAAGCGTCAAGCGCGTAGAAATTGTCAAGCTTGGCAAGTCACGCTTGATATCCCCGGTGGGTACATCTTGGGATACATTCTTTGATGGTCCATCGGTTTCAGAAGACTTCATGACGGAACGAAGCCAGCCAAACATGCAGAAGCGTGAGCCATTTTAGTGCAACGCTACATGCTGGATACAGATATTTGTATTTATGTCATCAAGAACCGGCCGCCCGAAGTTAGAGATTTGTTCAACGCCCGCAGTGAACACATTTGTCTATCGTCCATTACCGTGGCCGAGCTTATTTATGGAGCGGAGAAGTCGCAACGCCGGGAGCATAATATTTCCGCGGTCGAGAATTTTACAGCCCGCCTGGATATATTGGCTTTCGAAGCGACCGCGGCTGGCCATTACGGCGACATTCGCGCAAATCTCGAGCGGGAAGGCAAACTCATCGGCCCCTATGACTTGATGATAGCTGGCCACGCCCGTAGCCGTGGCCTCGTCCTTGTCACCAACAACACCCGTGAATTTGACCGGGTCGACGGTCTTCGAGTTGAGAATTGGCTGACGGCTTGATCTCCTGCCCCAGGACCCAGGACGCAGGACGCAGGACGCAGTATCGAAGTTTAATGGCGCAGTTGACCACATTGTATTCTGATCGAAACGGCGAGAGAGGGAAACCTTACACCATGGACATCGAAGAACCATCGACCACGCCATTTGAAGCGGCGCAGTGGGATCTGACGCCTGGCCGCACTGTTTTGGTCATCATCGATCCGCAGAACGACTTTCTGCATGGCGAGGGCTGGTATGCCCAGCAGGGCATCGACATTGAACATATGCGGCGAACGATCGCGCCAACCCAGGCGCTGCTGCACGATGTCCGGGCCAAGAACATCCCCGTGGTCTGGACCCGTCATGGCACCCGCGGCGTGGAGGACGGCGGTCCCTTCATGCGGCTCCGCCCGTTCCTTAAGGACGGCGGCTTGCGTCAGGACACCTGGGGCTATGGGATCCTTGAAGATCTGGCGCCGACGGCCGACGATTGGTACGTGGAGAAGACCCGGCTCAGCGCCTTCTACAACACCAATCTGGAAGGCATTCTGCGTTCGCTCAACGCCGATACCGTGCTGTTCGCCGGCGTGCTGACCAACCAATGCGTGGCGGCAACTTCGAAAGACGCCAGTTTCCGGGACTTCAAGCCGATTGTCATCGAAGACTGCACCGGCACCACCATGCCGCATCTGCATGACCCGGCGATTGAAATGATGCGGGTCGGCTGGTGCGAGGTGCGCGATCTGGAATCGACCCTCGGTGAAATTCGCCAGCTCGCCCCCGCGCCGTAGCTTGGCCACAGCCTAAATCAAATTCGCCAATGTAAACCGAACGTTAACCAGGCATCCGCTAACGTTCGCCGTGGTGTCAGGAGGCGCCATCCTGGCGCCCTGTTTTGGCGCGCCGGAACTTGAGGGAACCTAGTACCCGAGGACAACACAGTTTGACTGAGATCTTGTTCATTGGTCGTGACGACGAAACGGAGGCCATGCTGTTGGCCACCCTGGATCACGAGACCTATGCTCTGCATCGTGTTCGGACCGTGGCCGAGGCCAACAATCTGCTGGCCGAGCAGCGTTTTGATGCCCTGATCATTGATTTTGATGATGCGTCCTCCGGCCCCGGATTTGATCTGGCGCAGCTGTTGGGGCTTTTTCTTTTTGTTCCGACCATCGCGCTACTGCATGAATTCACGCCCGAGGTGGCCATACAATTGGTTCAATTCGGCGCCCAGGACAGTCTGGTTAAATCGGAACTAACCCCGGACCGGCTATCGGTCAGTATTCAATGCGCCATGAGCCGGGCCCATATGGCCCACTATGACAGCCTGACGGGCCTGCCGAACCGGGCCCTTCTGTTTGACCGGCTGACCCATGCCATCAACCAATCGCGCCGCTATGGCCAGGAACTTGCCGTACTGTTCATCGATTTGGACCGGTTTAAATTCGTCAACGACACGATGGGACACGAGGCCGGGGACACGGTGTTGAAAGCGGTGGCCAGCCGCATCCGTGAATGCCTGCGCGATAGCGATACAGTGGCCCGCCTGGGCGGTGATGAATTTATCGCCCTGGTCACCAATCTGGACCGCGCCGTCTCGGCCGCCCCCGTGGCCAGCAAGATCGTCGAAAGTGTTTCCCAACCCATCATGATCGGCGCCAATGCCGCCACTGTCTCGCCCAGCATCGGGATTGCCCTGTTCCCCGATGATGCCGAAGACGCGGACGAATTGATGCGCTATGCCGATGCCGCCATGTATCAGGCGAAACAGGCCGGCGGACAATGCTACCAATTTTACCGGCCGGATATGAACAGCGCCGCCTTGCGCCGTATCGGGCTGGGTGTCGCCCTGCAACGAGCCATCCGCGACGACGAGTTCGAGTTGCATTATCAGCCGCAAATCGACTTGGAAACCGGCCTTGTGGTCGGCCTGGAAGCGCTGGTCCGCTGGCGCCATCCGGAACGTGGCCTGATCCCGCCGGACCAATTCATTCCCCTGGCCGAGGAATTGGGCCTGATGCCCGCCTTGGGCGATCTGATCCTGGGCCTGGCCTGTAACCAGATCGCGGAATGGCAGCGGCGGAATTTGCCGGTTCTGCGGGTGGCGGTCAATCTTTCGGCGCAACAGTTCAATCAGGACGATTTGCAGGAGCATGTGGAGCAGTGGATCGCGCAAACCGGACTGGACGCCTCGCTTTTGGAGGTTGAACTGACGGAAAGCTCCATCATGCAAGACCCCGAGAAGCCGCCGCCTCCATTCTAAGCCGGCTCAGCCAGACCGGGGTGCGGGTATCCATTGACGATTTTGGCACCGGTTATTCGTCATTGGCCTATTTGAAACGGTTCCCCTTGGATGCCCTGAAAATTGAC
>JAPYPT010000178.1 GCA_029937535.1 Alphaproteobacteria bacterium | reverse complement strand
TCCGCAATCTCCTGCAGCCGCGCGGCAATGTTCACGCCGTCGCCAAAGATGTCTTCGTCTTCGTGCACGATGTCGCCGATATGGATGCCCATGCGGAGTTTGATGATCTCATGACCGGCGAGGCTTTCCTGAACTTGCAGGGCGCAATTGACCGCATCGACCACGGAGGCGAATTCCACGAGCCAGCCATCGCCCATGCTTTTGACCACCTCGCCGCGATGTTCGGTGACCATTTGCGACAGGTCCTGGCGAAGTTCCCGCAAGGCATCAAGCGTACCTGTCTCGTCTTTGCCCATGAGCTTGGAGTAGCCGGCGACATCGGCGGCCAGGATGGCGGCAAGTTTGCGGGTGGGTGCTGTCATGGTTTGAGATTAGCGGCATGGCATCACGAAAGCCACGCGCAATAGTTGGGCGGGTGATTGGATTTTAAGAGTGTTCCAAAAAAAAGGGGCCGGCGCTTCCGCCGGCCCCTTGGTCCCCCATATGCCTTTTAGAAGGGGAAGATGACGTCAAATATTTGCTGGCCGTAGCGTGGTTGCTGTACGTCCGTCAGGTGGCCGGCGCCGCCGTAGGCGATGCGGGCTTCGGCGATTTGGGTATGCTTGACGATATTGGTGGCGGAGATGTCCTCGGGCCGCACCACGCCGGTGATGGTCAGGATGCGTTTCTCGAAGTTCACGCGGACCTCCTGGGTGCCGGAGATCACCATGTTGCCGTTCGGCAGGATCTGGGTGACGATGGCGGCGACCACCAGCTTGATGGATTCCTTGCGGCTGATGGCGCCCGTGCCCTTGGAGGAGGACTTGGTGCCAAGGCTGATCGCGCTGGCCGGGGTGATCGCTTGCGGCAGAATTCGGTTCAAGGATCCTTCAAAGCCCAGCAAATTGGTCAAATCGGAATCCTCGGCACTGTCCCGTGTCCGGGATGTTTCATTGGCCAAGGTGGCCTCATCGGCGATGGTAATATTGACGGTCAGAATATCGCCGATCTGCGAGGCGCGCTGATCCTTGAAAAAGGCCCGGGCACCGGGCCGCCACAGGGAGTTTGGCTCATGCAGGGTGTGGCGTTTCCGCGGCATGGGCAGCACGACGGGTTGATATTTTCGTGCCTGCACCGGGTTCTTGATGGCGCTCAGTGGTGGCTCACCGCCGATATTGGTGACACGGTCGACAATATTGCAGGCGCCAAGCAAAAGTGCCGCGACGGCAAGTGCGATGATGCGCCGTGGCCGCGACGGGCCGTGGCATGATGTGCGTGGATCAGATGCGCTGTAGAGGGAATTCATGATGTTTACTCGCTTACTCTACCTGTTGGCGGCTACGGCGAAGAGCCGGCGTAGGGCGACTTTGACTTGATTGGGGCCGACGACGTTGGCTTCCAACGTCCGTTTGCTTTGCATATTCATGATCCGAATGATCTCGCCTTGGGAACCGTCCTCGAGGGCGCGGCCGGTACCGGTCAGGGTTAGGGCGCCGGTTCTCAGGGAAACCGTGACTATGCTGCCCTTTGCAATTACGATCGGGGCCCGCAGGTCCGATGGTTTAAGGGGCTGGTTCTGGCGTAAATTCCGGTTCGCGGCCTGGCCGATGATCTGATCGGGATGCTCAATCGTCCCGGACCCCAGCAGGCGCAGGTTCAACTCCGTCCACTTGATATCGGACCGGGTGATTTCCTGGCCTCTGCGGATGCTGCGGCTTGGCACGGGTATGCGGGCCACGAAATCCACCCGGCCCCGAAGGGTCTGCCGCTGGGTCTTGCCGCCGGGCAGGGTGCCATGGATGTAGCCTCTGAAGGCGCCGCCGTCGCTATCATATGTCAGATCATCAATTCTGAGGACTGCCGCTTCGGGCGAACTCAGAATATTTTGACGCAGTCGATTAAGCCGGACCTTGATGCGGCCAAGGGCGCCCCGTTGGCGAAATTCCGCGACCAATAGTCCGATGATCTCGCTCTCGCTGACAATCTCGCCACCACGGTCGATAACGGAGCGGCTGGCTCTGCTGGCCGGCCGCCAGTCCAAACCATAGGCGTGAGCGAGCGCTCTCAGATGATCCGCCTTGTAGATAGACTGTTGTCCCGGTCCCGGCGCGGGGCCGATTTCCTTGCCGGCAAGTTCGCCGGTGCCCGTGAATAAATCGCCCAGGGTAATGACATCGCCCAGCACCGTTACCTTGGCGCGCAATTGCACCTGGCCAAGCGCGGCATGGCTGAATATCACGGAGACAAGAAAGGCAATAATCGGAATTGCACGTTTCATAAACCTACTCCTAGCGAAGGTTGGCCATGGTGCGAAGCATTTCGTCGGACGCGGTGATGACCCGGGAATTCATCTCGTAGGCCCGCTGCGCCGTGATCAACGAGGTTATTTCAGAGACCGCGTTGACGTTGGATGTTTCCAGGAAGCCCTGTAGCACGCTGCCGTAACCTGGGCTGCCGGGAACACCGGCGGTCGCCGTGCCGGACGCCGGCGTCTCCATGAACATGTTGCCGCCCTTGGATTCGAGGCCGGCATCGTTGAAGAAGATCGCCAGCTCCATCTGGCCAACCACGGTGGGCGCCACGGTGCCGTCGACCTTGACCGAAACTTCGCCATTGCCGTTGATGCTGACATCGATGGCATCCGCGGGGATGGTGATCCCCGGTGCGACCACATAGCCATCCGTCGTGACCAATTGCCCATCAGCGCCGACCTGGAACGAGCCGGCGCGGGTGTAGGCATCCTCGCCGCTGGGCATCGTGACGCGGAAGAAACCCTTGCCCTGGATGGCCACGTCATAGGTGTTGTCGGTGCTCTGCAGATTGCCTTGTTCGGCAATCCGGTAGACGGCGGCGGTTTTCACGCCGGTGCCGACCTCCACGCCGGCGGGCACGACGGTGCCGGTGTCCGATGACTGGGTGCCGCTGCGGCGTAGGTTCTGATACAGCAAATCCTGAAACTCCGCGCGCTGACGGCGGAAGCCGGTGGTGTTCATATTGGCGATGTTATTGGAGATAACCTCAACATTAAGCTGCTGGGCCAACATGCCGGTCGCTGCGATACTCAAGCTTCTCATCTCTAAATTCCTTTTACCCAACAAATGGGGGGGCTAAACGCTGCCCAGGGTCTCAATGGCTTCACTCACCAAGTCGTTGTCTTCCTGCATCAAGGTTGCCGTCGACTGATAGGATCGCGACAGATCGATCATCTTGGTGATTTCCTTGATCGGCAGAACGTTCGAAGTTTCCAACATGCCCTGCATGACGGAAATGCCTTCGGGTGCAATTTCGGGTTGGTCGGTTTGATGCAGGCCGGATCCGACAGGGCTTAACGACTGCTCGTTCTCAAAACTCACGATGCCCAGCTTTGTAAGCGGCCCCAGGCTATTTGAAATGGTACCGTCCGCCGCGATTTCGAATGTCGGATCGTCGGGCGTCACGACGATGGGTTTGCCCTTGTCGTCGAGGATCGGATAGCCTTCATCGGTGACCAGTTGCCCCGTGGCGTCGAGCCGCAAGTTGCCGTTGCGGCTGTAGTACAGACCGGTGTCGGTCTCTACGATCATATAGCCGCCCTTGGTAATGGCGACGTCCATGGGATTGCCGGTCGGTTTAAACTCGCCTTCGGACAGATTACGTGACGTACCGTAGTCGCGCACATAGGAGATGGAATCGCCATCTTCCGTGGTTTCGAGGTATTCCTCGAACAGGACGCTTTCCGACTTGTATCCGGTCGAGCTCATATTGGCCAGGTTATTGGCGATCACTTCCATCTGCCGTTGCATGGCCATTTGCCGGGATAGATTTATGTAACCTGTTACTTCGGGCATTCTTGCCTCATCAAATCCATTGTGGTTTCGTAATTCGTCAGCGCTTACCATGCACGGGTCATGCCAACTTTCATTTCCAATAAAATCAATGGGTTAGGGCTGTTCTCGGAGTTCCATGCCCGGTCTTGGGCGCCATCGTGGCAAGGTTTGCCCGGCAATAACTGCCGTTTTAGGCCGAAGTTTAACAAAGCGGCCGGTCCATCAACATCTTGTTAACTAAACTTCCCTACTTTTAGCTCCAACGAATGGCCAACTTGGGCAAGACAAAGGTGCGGGCATGTCGGACGCGGATGTTGATGCGGTAGAAGATCCTGAAGGCGCGGAAGCTGAAGGCGGTGGCGACGGCAAGAAAAAGCTGTCGGGCAAGAAACTGGTTTTGTTTATTGCCTTGCCCTTGCTGTTGATCCTGATTGGCGGCGGCACTGGCGCTTATTTCTTTCTCACGGGTGGCGAGGAGCATGGCGGAGAACATGGCGAGGCCTCGGCGGACGGCGAGGGCGGTCATGGTGAAGACGGCGAGGGTAGGGAAGGTGGCGGCCAGATTGTGTTCTATGACCTGCCCGAAATGCTGGTCAATTTGAATTCGGGTGGCAAACGGGCCAGTTATCTGAAAATCACCGTTGCCCTTGAATTGCAGGATGCGACTGCCGTGCCGAAGCTGGAATTAATCCTGCCGCGGGTGGTGCATAACTTTCAGGTCTATCTGCGGGAACTACGGCTGGAGGATTTAAAGGGCTCGGCCGGGCTGTTGCGTCTGAAGGAGGAGCTGTTAATCCGGGTGCAACGGGCTGCCGGCGTGGTCAAGGTTAATGACGTTTTGTTCAAGGAAATGCTGGTGCAGTAGCACTTGCGGATTGGTGAAAAGTTGCGGGTGCGGGAGTTGGTATGAATATTGCGGCCTTTGATGACGATGACGACGCCGTGGATGACGATGATGTCGCTGCCGAGTGGGCCGCCATGGTCGATGATGACGACGATGGCGATGGCGATGGCGATGACGCCGTCGCCGCCGAATGGGCCGCGATGGCCGAAGATGATGAAGACGGCGACGACGAAAATTCCGGCGCCGTAAACCGGGTCCTTAACCAGGACGAAATCGACAGTCTTTTAGGCTTTGACGCCGATGGTGACGATGATGGGCAACGCCTCGGTATTCGCGCCATCATTAACAGCGCCCTGGTGTCATACGAACGCCTGCCCATGTTGGAGGTGGTGTTCGACCGCCTGGTCCGCGTGATGTCGACCTCTCTGCGTAATTTCACATCTGACAATGTCGAGGTGTCGCTGGACAACATCACGTCCATCCGCTTTGGCGATTATCTGAATTCCATTCCCTTGCCCGCCATGTTGACCGTGTTCAAGGCTGCGGAATGGGACAACTACGGTTTGTTGACCGTGGATTCCTCGCTGATCTACTCAATCGTCGATGTCTTGTTGGGTGGCCGCCGGGGAACGGCGGCCATGCGTATTGAAGGCCGGCCGTACACCACGATCGAAATTTCTCTGGTCGAGGAAATGGTGCATGTGGTGCTGGCCGATTTGAGCGCATCGTTCGAGCCACTCAGTCCGGTCAATTTCGTCTTCGACCGTCTGGAAACCAACCCCCGGTTTGCCACCATTGCCCGGCCTGCTAACGCCGCCGTGCTGATCCGACTCAGGATCGATATGGAAGACCGTGGCGGACGCCTGGAATTGTTGTTGCCCTACGCAACCCTGGAGCCTATCCGCGAGTTGCTGTTGCAGATGTTCATGGGTGAAAAATTCGGCCGTGATGCGATTTGGGAAAGCCATTTGGCGACCGAATTGTGGGCCACGAAAATCGAGTTGGAGGCGGTTCTGGAAGAGCAGCTGCTGACGATTGGCGAGGTCATGAACCTGGAGGTGGGACAGACCATGATGCTGAATTCCACGGCGGATTCAACGGTCCAGCTGAATTGCGGCGGCATATCCTTGTTACAGGGCAAAATGGGTCGTGTTGGCGGTCATGTCGCGGTCAACGTGACGGACGGATTGGCGTAAGAGGTTGTGATGGATTTACCCCAGCATATGGATTTGTGGCTCGATGGCGTCGTCTCCGTGCTGTTGTTGGTGACTGTTATCTATTGCTTGCTGCTGAACCGCCGGTTGACCGCCCTACGCGGAAACCAGGCCGAGATGCGTCAACTGCTGTCGCAATTTACCCTGGCCACCCGTCAGGCCGAGGCCAGCGTTAGCGAATTGAAGGAAGCCAGTGAAAGCGTCGGCGCCAGCCTGGAAAAACGCATCGTGACGGGCCGGGCCTTGGCTGACGAACTGGCTTCGATAACCCTGCGTACCAAAGTCGGCGTTCGTTTCCGCCACTTCCGTGCAGGCACGAAGATTGTGCTTGATATTTATGCGCCGAAAAAACCGAAAGCCGCAAAAGACGGATTGGCCGGAATTGGGCCGGCCAAACGGGATCCCAATAAATCCCTGCTGCGCGCGGCCCAGGATCATGGTGTTGCCGCCGTCGCCAAGTTGGCGGCGAAAAAGGCCAAGAGAGGCCCCAAATCGCTGGTCGCCGGTGATCAGAAGGGCAAGGATGGCAAGGCGCGCAAAATCGCGGATGCCGGGCTGGCCGCCCTGCATGATGTCGATGTGGAAGTGAAGGAGAGCGGTGAAGATCTGAACCTGGCTTTTACCTGGGAGCGGGCGGTCCCGGCGGCGGTGTTCGAAAGATCGGGCTATGTATGGGCCATATTCGGACGCCGCTCGGAAGTTGATAGCCAGCGCCTGGCCGATAATGACTGGATCAGCGGCGCCAGCCAGATCCGTAACGACCATGCCACCGTGTTGCGCTTGAAGGTACGCCCTGGTCTGTTCCCCGTCATGAAACGCCAGGGCAGCCGCTGGACGCTGACGCTGACACCTTCGCGGGGCGGGCCCAAGACTTTGCTGTCGCCCGTGGCCCAGCCGTTTCACAAGAACGGCCCGCGGGTGTTTATCCCGGCCAAGGACTCGGCCCGCCGCATCCGTATTTACGATCCCGAAGTGGGCGATGAATTGTTCGCCATACCGATGCTGGATTCCAGTGCCGGGGTGCCGATCCGCCACACTTATGCGGAGTTCCAATTGCTTGCCAGCGCGCAAGGTCTGACCATTCGGCCCGAGATTGATGACCTGCTGATCCGCGCCGCCCGTCATGGGGTTATTGCGACAACCAAGGCCGGGCTGGCGCTGTCTGCTCTCGACGCCAATGCCCAACAGGCTGACAACACCTATTCGGCCTCCATGAAACGGCCGATCATGCATCTCTATAATTGGCGCGGCGGCCGCAAGGATGACCCCAGGAAATTCGACATCTATCGTAAGGGATTGCTGCTGCGGTTGGCGTCGGCGCCCAAGGCCGGGCGAAACAAGGCTCGTTGGGAACTCGCTAAATACTACCTCGGCCAGGGCCTGATGTCGGCCGCTGGCGGGGTACTGCAGTTGATGGAAGAAAGCGATTCCCGCGCCGCGAAGGACCCGCGCTTCCGGGCCGTGCGCGGCCTGGTTAATCTGTTCCAAAACCGCCTGCGGGAAGCGGAAGTCGATCTGTTCAATGTCAATTTGCGGCTCTACCCCGATGTTGCCTTGTGGCGCGGCAGTGTCCTGTCCCGGAAAGGCAAATACGACGAAGCAAACCGGCAGTTCGCCCTGGGCGCGGCGATTTTACCCGATCTGCCGAAGCTTTTCCGCTCCCGTCTGTTCGAGGATTGGGCCGTGGCGTCCGCGGTCATCGATGACAAGGCCAGTTTGCATTCCGTGGCGCAAAAATGGCGCCGCATGGAAAAGGGATCGCGGGTGACCACCATTTTGGAATATCTGGATGGCGATATCGCCTGGCGGGAAAAGAAATACGATAAGGCCGAGAAGCATTTCCGGAAGGCCATAGCGGCTGACTATCGCCCCTATGCCGCGCGGGCCCGCCTGGCCCTGATTGTTGCCGAAAGAGAGCAGGAAAAGATCGACGAGGACACGGCGATCAATCGCTTTGAGCGATTGCGCTTTGCCTGGCGCGGCGATGGACTGGAATTGGAATTGGTCAACCGGACCGTCGATTTGGAATTGGAGAAAAAGGATTACGGCGCCGCGCTGGGCCATCTACGCGAGGCCGTGTCCTATTTCCCCAAGGACAAGACCACCAAGGAAATGTCGCAACGCATGAAGCGGACCTTCGTCGACCTCTTTCTCAACGGCAAGGCCGATGATCTTTCGCCCGTCAGTTCCTTGGCGCTCTATTTCGAGTTTAAGGAACTAACGCCCCTGGGTAAGCAGGGGGATGCCATGATCCAGCGCCTGGCCGACCGGCTGGCCGATGTGGATCTGCTGGACCGGGCCGCGCGGTTGTTGGAACATCAAGTCCGCTACCGTTTGCGCGGCGCGGAAAAAGTAAAGGTACAGACCCGCCTCGCGGTGATCTATCTGTTGGATTCCCTGCCCGAGAAGACCTTGAAAATTCTCCGCAAGGGCAAAACCCAGAATCTAAGCGAATCCCTGCTGGCGCAACGGCGCTATCTACAAGCCCGGGCGTTGGCGGAAATGGACCAGATCGATGAAGCCTTGGCGCTGTTGGCCGCCGATACCTCGCCCGCCGCCGAACAGCTCCGGGCCGGCATCTACTGGCGCGGTCAACGTTGGGCCTCCGCCGCCACCACCACGGAAAATCTGCTTGGCCAACGCTGGCGGGCAGAGCAAAAGCTTTCCTCCATCGAACAAAGCCAGGTGGTGCAATTGGCGGTCAGCTACTACATGGCCGGCGACAGCCAGTCCCTGAAAGGATTGAACCAACGCTACGGCGACAAGATGGCCAAGGGGCCGCATGCCGAAACCTTCCGTGTGCTGACCCATAAGGTCGATCAGTCGCAAACCAAATTCCGCGATTTGGCGGGCCAGATCGCCCGTGTCGCCGATCTCGAAGCCTTCATGGCGTCCTACCGGGACAAGGTCAAAAACGGCGGCTTGAGCGCGATCAATTAGGTTCGTTGTTTCTCATTTCCCGGGGCACTCATCGCCAGGCCACTGGACGGCGGCGCCCGCGTCATCGATAATTCTCCAAACAACCATTTTGGCGGCCGTCATCGGCCCGCCTTGTCCGAGGAGAATACAGTGCCGTACGTTGAGGGAAGAGTGGTCCACGACGCCGATAGCCATCTGATGGAATTGGATGATTGCCTGGATCCCTATCTGAGCAAAGAGCTGCTGGCCCGCTTTCATGAAATGGCGGCGTTTCAGGATAAGCTTGCCAAACGGCGGGAGATCAAGGCCCAGGCGCCCGCCACCCACGCCGACCCGGAGTTTCGCGCCGGGGTCGAAGATAATGTGATGTTGCGCAAGAACTATGACGCCCATGGCGCCTTCCTGCCCGCCGACCGTCCCCGCGCCCTTGATTTTATGGGCTTTGCCAGCCAATTGGTTTTCACCACCTTTTGCCTGGGCAATTTCGGGCTGGATCAAAGCGACGACATGGCGCTGTGTTACGCCACGGCCGGCGCCCATAACCGCATGATGACGGATTTTTGCCAGGTCGACCGCCGCCTGCTGGCCACGGCCTATATTCCTCTGGAAGATATTGCCTTGGCCCGAACCTGCGCCGAAGACGCCATCCGCATGGGCGCCAAGGCCCTCATGGTGCCTTCCACCTGCCCGCGCAATCATGCCCACAGCCATGTCGATCTCGATCCGGTCTGGGCCATGGCCCAGGAAGCCGGCGTGCCGGTGCTGTTTCATGTCGGCGGAGAGGATAAGTTGAACCCGGTCTACAAACAGAACGGTCTGCCGCCCGTGAAGGATTTTCACGGCGGCGATGATAATTTCACGTCCGTCAGTTATATGCCGATCCCCAATGCCGTGATGCAAACCGTGGCGACCTTGATTTTCGACGGTGTGTTCGACCGCTTTGCCAAGCTGAAGTGGGGCGCCATTGAATTGGGCGCGGCTTGGGTTCCGGGCTGGATGCGGGCCATGGATTCCGCCGCCCACGCCTTCCTTAAAAACGAAGACCGGTTGCAAAAACTAAGCGCCCGGCCTTCCGAGATCATCCGCCGTCAGTTTCGTGCCGCGCCTTACCCCCACGAGGATACCGGCTGGATCGTCGCCAATGCCGGCCCGGAAGTGGCGATGTTTTCTTCCGACTACCCCCATGTGGAAGGCGGCCGCAACCCTTGTAAACGCTTCAATGATTCCCTGGCCGATGCTTCCTCCGCCGAGGTGGAGGGCTTTTATTGCAACAACTTCATCGACATGATGGGCGCTGGCCTGGCCAAGGATCTACGCCGACCGGCGCACCTGACGGCCGCCTGATTTCGGCCAGCGGTACGGAACGGCAGTCGTATGGGGACAAAGAGGTATCCCGAAACAACCGGCCGGCTGGCCGAGGTATTGGCCGCCGGCGGCTTCGCCATCACGGCTGAAACCACGCCGCCATTGTCGGCGGATTCGGGATTGGTGGTTGCCCGGACCGCGCCACTGGCCGGATTGGTGCATGCCGTGAACGTGACCGATGGGGCGGGTGCGCGGGCGCATCTCTCCAGCTTTGCAGCGGCCCATTTCATGCAAGTGGAGCAGGGTTTACAGGCGGTTATGCAGTTCACCACCAGGGACCGCAATTTGCTGGCCCTGGAACGGGATTTGCTGGGTGTTGCGGGCTTCGCCATTCCCAATGTGCTGTGCCTGTCTGGCGATCCCTTGTCCAAGGGCGATGAGCCGGACGCCACGGCGGTTAACGATGTGGACTCCGCCGGTCTGGTGGCCGTGGCGGCGGGGATGCGGGAGCAGGGCGCACTGCCATCGGGCCGGAAAATCAATCCGCCACCGAACTATTTCATCGGCGTGGCCGATATGCCAATCGATCCGGAGGACGGCTGGGAGCCCCACGGATTATTGAAAAAACTCGCGGCCGGCGCGGATTTCGCCCAGACACAGTTTTGTTTCGATGTGGAGGTGCTTGCCCGCTATGTGGCTCGATTGCAGGATTTTGATATCCCCGACCGCCTGCCGCTGTTGATTGGTCTCTCACCCCTGGCCTCCGCCCGGCAGGCCCTTTGGATGCGCGAAAACCTCTTCGGGACCATCATCCCCGACGCCCTGATCGCGCGGCTGGATGGCGCCGCTGATCCGGCCTTTGAAGGCCGGCGTATTTGTATTGAGTTGATACAGGCCTTGCAGGAGATGCCCGGCATCGCCGGCGTGCATCTGATGGGCCACGCGGCCGAGGCGCGGATTGCCGAAACCCTGCGCGAGGGCGGTTTTGAAATCTGAGAACTCACAGCTAGAGCAATTTTCAAATAATTGGATTCGCTCTTGCGATCCAAGTAGTTGGTTCAATTGCTCTTTTCTTAAGATTCCGAGCATGTTTAAAGAGAACATGCTCTAGGCAAGCCGTCACGAAAACTGTTCTA
>JAPYPT010000461.1 GCA_029937535.1 Alphaproteobacteria bacterium | reverse complement strand
TGTCCCCGCCTTTCGTTTCCACATCCCGTTAAGGCTGGGACCCGTCCTATGTTCGCCAAGGTTCAGGGAATGACAACTGACGCAGGCCCGGTATATACGCTCGCCCTTGTCCGCATTGCCCGCCGCGAACGTTGTCCCGGCCGTTGCGGTGGCCAAGGTCAAAGTGCCGAAAAACCGGGCGGCCCGTCCCGTGGCGAATGTTACGGCGGCTGCGCGCGGCTTGCTGAATGTCTTCATTGATTATTTCCTCATCTTCCCGAACAATCGCGTGGGAAAATTCCCGGTGTTCGGCGGGCTCGTTTGCGTTCGAATGAACGCAAGTTGCTCTAAGCAAGGATGAGGGTCTTGGGCGGAAATAGTTCGGGCTTCGCCAATACTTGACGGAACCCAGAAGTTTCAAAATTCATAAGGCTACGCGCTGTAATTAATGACGCCGCCGTCGCAATTGGGAAGACAAACGCCAGACATCCCGCGCCGCAGGCCGAAAGGCAAACCCCACATTCGGGATCAGCTCGGTTGTCGTCACAACCCCCGCAATCATGAGAGCCGGAATCATTGAGGTTCACATCAATGGACAGGTCAGACAAATGCGGCCCTGCCTGCACGCTCGACAGCCCCATTCCCATCCCGAAAAGGATGGCCAGCGCGAACGCCATTATGCGAATTGGGGACGAACGTCTCATGAAAACCACATAACACCGCGTCCGGCGATGTTCAAGGATCGGGGTGAAATTGACTTACCTGCTATGGGTAATCCTTGCTGGCATAAGTGTGCAAGGCGTTGTTGAAGCGGGAGAACAAATTGGCGATGCCGATGACCTGGGTCAGGATGACCACGCCGTCATTGCCCAGGCCTTCGCGCAACTGTTTCAACAACGGCGCCGGCGATTTGCCCGGTTGGCAGGCCACATGCGCCACGTAACGCAGAATGGCCTTTTCCAGTTCGTCGAATTCGGTGCTTTGCTCAAACGCGCCCATGGCGTCGATTTGCGCCTCGGTCAGGCCGACGGCCTTGGCGGAGGCGGTGTGATTGGCGATACATAGCTTGCAACCGGCCAGTTGGGCCGTCTTCAGATAGGCCAGCTCCCGGTACTTCGCATCCAGGCGCGGATCGCCGATCACGCTTTGGTAAAATTGTTCGAAGCCTTCCAGGGCCTTAGGCTGCACGGCCATATAGGCGAACGAGACCGGTACCGATGCATGGCTTTTGCGCAGGGCGTCGAGCACTGACCGGGCCTCCGGATTGGCATCGCGCAGGCTGACGGGTTCGATAATGCGGTCCGACATGGAGTTGGCCTTTCTGGATTCTTAGGAAAAATCGTCCTGGGTAATCAGCACATGGCCGGGCTGTTCGGCGACCCGGTCAAGCCAGCGGCGAATGCCGGGATAGGGGGAGAGCTCCATCTCCGCCTCATCGGCCACGTGGGTATAGGCGTAGAGCGCGATATCGGCGATGGAATAGCCGCCATCAACCAGAAAGCCCGCCCCGCCGAGGCGTTTTTCCATCACCGCCAGGGCCTGATGGCCGCGCCGCCATTTTTCCTCCAACTGCTCTTTTTGCACCTGTCCCGGATCCAGAAAATGCAGCCAATAGCGGGCGACGGCGATATAGGGCTCGTGGCTGTATTGTTCAAAGAACATCCATTGCAGAACCTGGGCCTGGGCAAAGGCATCCTTTGGCAGATAGTCCGTATCTTGGGCCAGATAGAACAAAATGGCGTTGGATTGCGCCAGTAGCCGGCCATCGGGAAATTCCAACAGCGGGATGCGGCCATCGGGATTACGGGCCAGAAATTCATCCGTCCGGGTCTCGGCCTTGGTCACATCATACTCAATACGCCGGAACGGCCGCCCCAACTGGGACAGCAACAGCCGGACCTTGTAGGCGTTACCGGAACCTAGATTGTCATGCAGGACCAGCATCGGAGATTTCCTTTTTCAAAAATGAAGCCGCCGCATCGGCCTAGTATTCCACAAAATCGCAAACAAAGGCGTTCGAGGCGCGTTCCCAGGCGAAGGTGGACATATCGCCATGGCCGGGAATGAATTCGGTGTCGTTGCCCAGGGGCCACAGCTTGCCGCGAATGGCGTTGACCA
>JAPYPT010000177.1 GCA_029937535.1 Alphaproteobacteria bacterium | reverse complement strand
CTAGCGGACCTGTTCTTGCACATGATAGCATCGGGCAAGCACGCCGCGTCGGCGGAAAGGTTTCACATGGGCCACAACATCTTGAAAGCGACGGCCTTGACGGCGGCCCTTGTATTGGCCGCGGCCCCGGCTCAGGCGCTACCCAACGTCGATGGCAATGTCGAGGGTTTCGGCGAAGACTACGACCAGGGCTACGTTGTCGATTTTCATGTGGAAAATGTAGAGGATCCAATTTCCGGCGGCCGTTTGTTCATTCGCGACCATGCCGATGAAGATAGAATATATTTTGGCTTGATCACCCCTCTGGCCCTAAATGACAACACCTATGGCGACACTCAGGCCCCGGACTGGGGTGACGGCAGCCTCAGCGGCAAGAATCACGACTTCGATGGCGGCCTGTTGCATAGCGATAAATGGGAATTCAAGGCGGGCGACGACAAGCACATTGGCCACGATCATTACGACCCCCTGCTGGCCACCAACCTCATTCCGGTTGATTCGGGCGGCGATATATACATGAATTTGGATTATCTGACCTACGATGCCGGCGACGATAACTATTATTCGGCTGTCGAGGTTTTCGGTCAGGAAGGCACTGGCGACATTGATGCGGTTGGCGACACCAACGACCCAAATATCCTGTTCAAGACGTCCATGGTTTACAATTGGGAACTGGGCGGCACCTATCAGTCCTATTTTGGCACCGGTGTGGATTCCCCCGAGATCACTTCGTTTGATCAAGGCGTTGCCTATGAATTCGAGTCCGGATCAGAGGACTGGGTACCGGAAATCATGTACGAATTCAGCATCAAGAGAACCGCGATAGACGGCGACATCAATATCGCCGCGTTGACGGCGGACTTGGGCATCCTGCACATGTCGCCCAACAAAATCGGCAAAAACAAGGTCGGGGCCTACGACGATCCGCTTTGCGAAGGCGATGGATGCGGCACAGAGGTTCCGGAACCCGCTACACTGGCTATTTTCATCCTTGGCCTGGGCGGTCTTGGCGTAATGCGGCGGCGGATATTGGCCGGCCGGAGCAAATAGGGCCGTATTTCCCGACATTTGGTTGGTATCCCGAAAGCGGTATTTTGCCATTTTCTCCCTTGGATAGGGCATATTTGAAACTCGCGGCTTAGTTTCTGCAATTTTTTATGCGATCATGGCGCAATGAGTATCCGGACCGCTGGTCCGCGCCGTTCGATGACCGTATCAGGAAATTGCCATGCCCCGCCTACCCGCCGTCCCCCCTTCCGAAATGACCGACAGCCAGCGCCGCTTCCACGACGACATCGTGTCCGGACCACGGGGCAGCATGCGGGGCCCCTTCCTGGCCTGGATCCATAGCCCCGACTTTGCCGACCGGGCGCAAAAACTCGGTGAGTACTGCCGGTTCAATAGTGTGCTGGAGCCGCGGCTGTCGGAATTGGCCATCCTGATCACGGCGCGAAATTGGACGGCACAGTTCGAGTGGTTCGCCCACGAACCCATGGCCCTCGCGGGCGGACTTTCCCCCGAGGTCATCGCCGATATCCGGGAACGCAAGACGCCAAGCTTTGATGAGGCGGATGAAGCGGCCGTTTACGCCTTCTGCATGGAGTTGCATCGCGAGCACAAGGTTTCCGACGCCACCTATGGCAAAGCCCTGGCGCAAGTGGGTGAGCAGGGCATGGTCGATCTTGTTGGCGTGCTGGGATATTATGGCTTGGTGTCCATGACACTCAATGTATTCGAAGCCGCGCTTCCCGACGGCGTGCCCCCGCCCCTGTCATCCTGAAAATCAAGGATACTCAAAATCGTGTATACTGGACGAGAAATGCGGATTGGTGGCCATTGAACAATATCCATGGAATAGCCGATGACAGTCATGCCCTCTGGCCATAGATCAGGCGCCCTTGCCGCCGTCGTGATCCTGTTGGCGGCAATGTTCCCGGCCAACGCCGTCAAGACGGCGCGGGCGGATAGCACGAGCGATGCAGCGGGCTATTACGAAGATGCCCTGGTTCGCTTCAAAAAACTTGATTATCAAGGGGCGATCGTCCAACTGCGCAATGTTCTGCAGAAGGATCCGAACAATCTGGCGGCTCGAATACTGCTGGGACGGGCCCATCTGCGCGTCGGCGCGGCGGCGGCGGCGGAAAAGGAACTGGAACTGGCCCGCAAGGCCGGCGCCGATGAAGAGTTGATATTCGACGCCTTGGCCAAATCCTATCTGCTGCAACGCAAATTCAGGGAGCTACTGGACAAGATAACCTCCGGCAACCGCGAACAGGTTATCGAGGCACAGGTGCTGAATGCCCGCGCATCGGCAAATTTCGAGTTGTTTCAATATGAAACGGCGATGGCCGAATTCGAGCGGGCTCTCGCCCTCGCCCCGGACCGGCCGGGCCCTCTTCTGGGCCAGGCCAAGATTTTGATCCGATTGGGCCGGTTTTCCGATGCCGCGGCGAAAACTGATGCCGCCCAGAAACTGGATCCAAAGTCCTACGATGTCTGGGCCCTTCGGGGAGAGTTACATCGGATCGCCGGACGGCTCGAGGAAGCGGTCACGGCCTATGGCAAAACCCTGGTAATGGTACCCGGTCATATTCCCGCCCGCATAGGCCGGGCCACCGCCCTGATCGACCTGGACCGCCATAAAGAAGCCGTGCCCGATCTCGACCATGTCCTGCGCATCGATCGCAGCGACCCGCAGGCGCTTTTTTTGCGTTCCTTGACCTACCAACGTTTTGGCGAGACCCGCCGGGCCAATACCAGCCTGCACCGGGCGGATCAAACGATCCGCAATTATGACACCGAATTTCTTCGTTCCCACCCCCCCACCTTATTGCTGGCCGGGGTTATCGCCAATGCGCTGGAAAAGCTGGACGATGCGCGCTTCTATCTGAGCGAATACCTCAAGATGGCGCCAAATCATCTGGGCGCGCGGCATCTGTTGGGCAGTCTGCTGGTAAAGAAGAACCGCCCTAAAAAGGCGATCGAAGTGCTGGAGCCAATTCTATCCGTTATGCCTGACGATTGGCAGGCTCTGGCATTGCTCGGCACCGCTTACACACGCCTGGGCAGGTCCGAGGAGGCGACGCGGATGCTGCAGCGGGCGGTGGAACAGATGCCCGACCGCCCCACACTGCGGACCCGCCTGGCCCTAAGCCGCCTCGCCATCGGCCAAGACGGCCAAGCGGTCAAGGACCTGGAAAAAGCCCTCAAACAGAGCCCCGACGCAATACGGCCGGCCATGCTGCTTGGTCTGCTGCATTTGCGCCTGCGCCGATTTGACCAAACCATTGCGGTCGCCAAGGGCATGATCAAACGGAACGCGGACAATCCTGCTGCCTTCAATCTTCTGGGCGGTGCCCAATTGGGCGCCGGCGCCCGCCGGGCCGCGCGCGTCAGCTTTGAAAAGGCCATCGCCCTGGATCCTGATTTCGCTCCGGCCCAATCAAATCTGGCCAAGCTTGACATCAACGAAGGTAATCTCGAATCAGCCAAGCGGCGTTATGAAGAAATGCTGCGGGCCGCCCCCCAGGCCATTGACCCCATGATCGCCTTGTCCGGGCTTGCGGAAAAAACGGGCGATATGGACGAGGCTATTCGTTGGCTTGAGAAAGTCGGCAGTTTCAAACGCAAGAACGTTAAGTCACAACTGCAATTGATCAACCTGTACCATAGGGCCGGACGCTTGCAAGCCGCGCTTGTCCTGGCGGTTCGGCTGAAGCAGGAATTCGCCTCGGACCTGACGGTCCTGGCCGCCGTGGGCGAGGCCGAGTTGAAAACCGGATCCGTCGACGCCGCCGTCAAGACGTTCCGGCGAATGTCGAACATGCGGCCGGATTCGGCCGCGGACCTGTTAAAATTTTCCCCCTGCAAAGCAGGGCCAAGGACTTCGAAGGCGCCTTCAATACGCTAACCCGGGCCGTCTGGGTGGCGCCGGACAATCTTGCCGCGCAACAGGAGATCATCAAACTGGAAATCCATCTCGGCAAGCTGGATGCCGCACGGGAGCGGACCGAAGAGCTGCTCCTGACCATGCCGGGCAGCGGCGTCGGCGAGTGGCTGCGGGGCGACGTGATGATGGCGCGCAAGAATTACCCGGCCGCCGTCGCCGATTATCAGACCAGCATCGATCTGGCCGGCGGCAGCTCGGTGCTTGCGATCCGCATATATAAGGCGCGCTTCAGCGCCGGGCAGCGCGACGAGGCCATCGAGCTGCTCGAAACCTGGGTCGGCGCCCACAAGGACGATTACGAAGCCGCGCGCACGCTGGCGGGGGCCTATATCAGCGTGCGGCGCCTGTCAAAGGCGATCGAGGTGCACGAAAAAATGATCGCGGATCGCCCGAACGATCCAAAACTGCTGAACAATCTGGCCTGGCTCTATCAACGAACCGGCGACAAGCGGGCGCTTACATTTGCCATGCGGGCCTACCAGAATGCGCCAAAGGATCCTTCCGCGACGGACACCTTGGGCTGGATTTTGGTGCAAAGTGGGCAGGCGGCGCGGGGACTGAAATTGCTGCGCCAGGCCAATGCCCGGGCCGCGCGTCAGCCTCGTATCCGCTTTCATATGGCCGTCGCCCTGAAGCAACTAAACCGCCTGGACGAGGCCCGAGAAGAATTGAAAGCCGTCCTGCAGGCGGCCAAGAAGAGCGATCCTGAATTGGTGCGGGAAGTTCAGGAACAGTTGGATAGTTTAGGCAAATAGACCGGCATGGAATAAATGGAGATCAAGGCGCGTTGGGCAGCTGACGAAATCCCGGCGGCACTTCATCCCGCCAGTCCCGGACTGTAATGGATTGAACCCGGGCCGCCGGCGGACCCGTGCGGCAACGCTCCAACATGGTTTCCACGTCGCCCTCCGACCCCGAGATGACCGCTTCCACGCCGCCATCGTCGCGGTTTCGCACCCAGCCCCGCAAACCCAGCGCGGCGGCGGTCGCAACGGTCCAGCCGCGGTACCAAACGCCCTGGACCCGGCCTTGAATGATCACCCGAACGCCGCGTTCGCCGGCAGCCAAGGGGAGCCTATTCAAATTCCAGAATTATGTCATCCACGGCAAGGCTGTCGCCGGGCGCCGCGTTCAGGGTGGCGACAACGCCGTCACGCTCGGCGCGTAATATATTTTCCATCTTCATGGCCTCGACCACGGCCAGTGCCTGACCCGCCTTGACGTCCTCACCCTCGCTCACCGCCAGGGAAACCATCAGGCCGGGCATGGGACAGAGCAAATATTTCGAGGTATCGGGCGGTACCTTAACAAGCATCAGGGCCGCCAATTCGGCCGCCCGCGGCGTGCGCACACAGATATTTGCGTCAACCCCGGCATGCTGCAGGCGGTAGCCATCAGCTCTCGGATCCGTCTGCATGATAACATCGCGGCCATCCACCGTACCCCGGAACAGCCCTCGTCCCGGACGCCAATTACTACGCACGGCGATCAAGCGGCCGTCATCCAGCGTCACATCAACGCCATTCTCCACATCCTCCACCGTCACCCGGTGGTCGGCTTCATCCAGGCTGACCACCCAGTCCGCGCCCAGGCTGGGGCGGTAATCCGCCAGTTGACCATCAATGGCGCCATCTCGGCGCGCCTGGCGGCGATGCAGCAGAACCGAGACCCCGATCAGCCGTTCTAGTATGTGGCCATCGCGCGGCGCCCCGGCAAAGCCGTCGGGATATTCCTCATCGATAAACGCCGTGGTCAGGTGGCCGTCGGCGAACCGCGGATGGTTGATCAGGGCTGACAGAAAACTCAAGTTATGGCTGATGCCGCGCACATAGTAGCTGTCCAGCGCCCCGGCCATGGCGTGAATGGCGGCTGCCCTGTCCGGCCCCTTGGTGATCAGCTTCGCGATCATGGGGTCATAAAAAATGGTGATCTCGGAACCTTCAACCACACCCGTATCAACCCGTACGGATTGATCCTGCAATGGTGGCTGGCACCGCACAAGTCGCCCGATGGAGGGCATGAAATTGCGCCGGGGATCTTCGGCATACAATCGGCATTCAATGGCCCAACCGTCGGCTTGAACATCACATTGGCGCAGCGTCATGGCTTCACCCGCCGCGATACGGATCATCTGTTCCACCAGATCGACGCCATAGACCATTTCCGTGACCGGGTGCTCCACTTGAAGGCGGGTATTCATCTCCAGGAAATAGAAATTGCGGTCGCTGTCGACGATGAATTCCACGGTGCCAGCGGAACGGTAGTCAACGGCCCGGGCCAAGGCCACTGCCTGCTCGCCCATGGCCTGCCGCGTGGCATCGTCCAGAAATGGGCTGGGGGCCTCCTCGATAACTTTCTGATGGCGCCGTTGGATGGAACATTCCCGCTCGCCCAGATAGATGCAGTTGCCGTGGCCATCAGCCAAAACCTGGATTTCAATATGGCGGGGTTGTTCGACAAATTTCTCGGCGAAGATACGATCATCGGCGAAACTGGCTTTGGCCTCGTTTACGGCGGATGTGAAACCTTCCCGCGCCTCGGCCTCGTTGTAGGCCACGCGCATACCCTTGCCACCACCGCCCGCCGATGCCTTCAGCATAACCGGATAGCCCAGATCCGCCGCCACCCGCGCCGCATCGTCGGCATCCGCCAAAACTTCCAGATGGCCCGGCACGGAGCTGACACCCGCCGCCATGGCTAGCTTCTTGGAAGCAATCTTGTCGCCCATGGCCTCGATCGCGCCCACGGGCGGGCCGATAAAGGTCGTGCCCATGGCGATGAGATCCTTGGCGAAGCCTGGATTTTCCGACAGGAAGCCATAGCCGGGATGAACCGCATCGGCGCCGCTGTGCCTGACCGCGTCAAGAATACGTTCGCCGACCAGATAGCTCTCGGCCGCGGGCGCCGGACCAATGGCCATTGCCTCGTCCGCCATGGCGACATGCAGGGCATCGGCGTCGGCTTCGGAATAAACGGCCACGGTGGAGATGCCCATGGCTTTGGCCGTACGGATGACCCGGCAGGCAATTTCGCCACGATTGGCGATCAAGATTTTAGAGAACATGGTTTGTACGCTTTCCCAATCAAGCCGATCCCATTCGGACAGCCCGGCTTTGTCAAATTAGAGCGGAATATTGCCGTGTTTTTTCCAAGGGTTTTCGAGGCTTTTGTTCTTCAGCATAGTCAGGGAACGGGCCAGCCGCCGCCGCGTGTTGTGGGGCATGATGACGTCATCGACATAACCCCGTTTACTCGCGATGAACGGATTGGCAAAGGTATCGGCATATTCCTGGGTCAGCGCCTCGATCCGTTCCGGATTGTCCAACTCCGAGCGGAAGATAATCTCCACCGCGCCCTTGGCGCCCATGACGGCAATCTCCGCCGCCGGCCAGGCAAAATTGACGTCCCCACGCAGATGTTTCGAAGCCATCACGTCATAGGCCCCGCCATAGGCCTTGCGGGTGATCACGGTGACCTTGGGCACCGTTGCCTCGGCATAGGCGTAGAGTAATTTAGCGCCATGCTTGATAAGGCCGCCGTACTCCTGATCCGTTCCGGGCAGAAACCCGGGCACGTCCACGAAGGTCACGATGGGAATGTTGAAACAATCGCAAAAGCGTACAAATCTGGCTCCCTTGCGGGCCGAATTGATGTCCAAGCTACCGGCAAGGACCATTGGCTGGTTGGCGACGAAACCCACGGTGGAGCCTTCGATGCGGCCAAACCCGATAACGATGTTGCCGGCGAAATCGGGTTGTATTTCGTAAAAATCGCCGTCGTCGGCGACCTTCAGAATAAGTTCCTTGATATCATAGGGTTTCTTCGGATCAACCGGAACCAGGCTGTCGAGCGAACTTTCCGGCCGGTCCACGGGATCGTCGGTCAGCCGGGTCGGGACTTTCTTCTGGTTTGAAAGAGGCAGAAAATCGAACAGACGGCGGACTTCCGCCAACGCTTCCACGTCATTTTCGAACGCCATGTCGGCAACGCCGGATTTCCGGCTATGGGTTGAGGCGCCGCCCAATTCCTCGTGGGTGACCTCTTCCTGGGTCACGGTTTTGACCACATCGGGGCCGGTGACGTACATGTAGGAGCTGTCCTTGACCATACAGATGAAGTCCGTCATGGCCGGCGAGTAGACCGCACCGCCGGCGCACGGCCCCATGATCAGGGAAATCTGCGGTACCACGCCAGAGGCCATGACATTGCGCTGAAAGACTTCCGCATACCCGCCCAATGACGCAACGCCCTCCTGGATGCGGGCGCCGCCCGAATCATTCAGGCCAATCACCGGCGCGCCGACCTTCATGGCCTGATCCATGATCTTACAGATCTTTTCCGCATTGGCTTCGGACAATGAGCCGCCGAAGACGGTGAAATCCTGGCTGAAGACAAAGACCAGGCGACCGTTGATGGTGCCCCAGCCCGTCACAACGCCGTCGCCGGGGATGCGTTGTTCGTTCATGCCAAAGTCTTCCGCGCGATGTTCGACGAACATGTCGTATTCCTCGAACGATCCGGGATCGAGCAGCAGCTCCAGCCGCTCCCGCGCCGTCAGTTTGCCTTTTCCATGTTGCGTCTGAATGCGCTTTTCGCCGCCGCCGGAGCGCGCCGCCGCGCGTTTTTCCTCAAGCTGACGCAATATGTCCTGCATATAATTGCTACCTTCCCAACGGGATTTAGTATTCCAATTGGTTTGATAGCACGATACGGCGTTGCGTATCAGGTCATCATGGGAAAGATTCTACCGTCTGGCCAGGAGCACATTTAAAGAAAATGTGCTCGGACTCTTAAGGGCAGAGCAATTGAACCAATTACTTAGGTCGCGCGAGCGCCTCCGATAAATTGAAAATTGCTCTAGCTGTCCAAAATTTCCCGGACTCGCCGCGTCAAATCCCCGGGGCTGAAAGGTTTGCGCAACAACTGCACATCTGCGTTCAAGCGTCCCTGTTGAACAATGGCGTCACGGGAATAGCCGGACATGAACAGAACCTTCAGGCCTGCCCTTTCCACCCGCGCCATATCGGCGACTTGCTGGCCATTCATCCCGCCGGACAGCAATACATCCGTCAATAATAGCTCGACGTTGGAACTTCGGGCCAAGGTATCAAGGCCCTCCTGGCCATTCCTGGCCAGCAACAACTGATAGCCTTCCTTCTCCAAGACCATGGCGACCATGGCGACCATGGAGCGGACGTCTTCTTCATCCTCCACCACAAGAATAATCTCGTTGGCGGTCGTGGCAATCTTGACTGGTTCCGCCTGCGCAGGCACCCCTGCTGGCGTTGCATCGGCGGCAAGAAATAGATGAAATGTCGTACCAACACCTTCTTCCGTCTCGACAGTGATATGGCCGTCCGACTGTTTGATGAAGCCATAGACCATGCTTAATCCAAGGCCGGTTCCCTCGCCCACTGATTTAGTGGTGAAGAAGGGATCGAATATTTTTTCAATATCGCCAGCGGCAATTCCCGAACCATCATCGGACACGGATATTCTTACATAGTCGCCTGGCGGCATCTCGATCGGGCGCTTCTTATCATCCTCGTCAAAGGTGACGTTGGCTGTTTCGATACGCAGGTTTCCGCCCTGGTGCATGGCGTCGCGGGCATTGATCGATAGATTTAGAATGGCTTGTTCAAGTTGGCCCGGGTCGACCTGGCATTTGTACACATCAGGGGCCAAAACGAAGGTAAATTCAATTTGCTCAACCAGGCTTCGTTTGATCAACGGCTGCATTTCGAGCAGTAGATCATTTGCCTCCACCTGGCGTACTTCAAGCGATTGCTGCCGGGAAAATGCCAGCATGCGCGCGGTCAGGGCGGTGGCTTGGTTCACCGCCCGCATGGTCGGCGCCAGCAAGTCGGCTGATTGATGGTCTGGGCCAAGATCTTCCTGCAAAAGGGAAAGATTGCCCAGCATGACGGCCAGCAGGTTATTAAAATCGTGGGCGATGCCACCGGTCAACTGCCCAATGGCCTCCATCTTCTGGGCCTGCAGCAATTGGGATTCCACATTACGCAGGTCTGAAACATCCATCCCGACGGTGCCGACCCCGATGACTACGCCATTGGCGTCCGTGACCGGAAATTTCGTGGCGAGGACACGATGAATCTGGCCATCCGCGAACATCACCTCCCATTCGCGGGTATCGATGTGCCCGCTGCGCGCTACTTTCTGATCTTCCAAATTGATGGCTTCGAAATAGTCAGGGGGATAGATATCGCGTGCTAGTTTTCCCGATAACTCACCAGGGTGGAAGCCCAACCAATTCTCAAACCGGCGGTTGACCAGGACAAACCGCCCCTCCAAATCCTTTAGGACGATGGAATTGGGTGTATGTTCGGCGACAATCTTGAACAAGGCCTCCAACTGCTTGCGCGCTGAAATATCGCGCAAGGAGCCGACAAACAGCGGCTGCCCGCCAAATGAGGTGCGGCTGATCGCCAATTCCAAATTCAAGGTCCGGCCATCCCTGTGCCGGCCGAGGACCTCGCGCGGGCCCTTGTCAATGATGGTTGACCGTCCGGTATCCATATAGTCCGAGAGATACTCGTCGTGCCGGGAATGATCTGGCTCGGGCATGAGCATGTTGATGCTTTGCCCGATCACCTCTGTCGGCTCATAGCCGAATATGATCTCGGCCGTCTGATTGAATGAGGATACACGGCCGGACGTATCTATGGTGATGACCGCATCGACCATATTGGATATGACCGTGTCAATGAATGTCTCGCCTTCCAGCCGGGCCGCCTCGGCCAGATTGCGCTCCGCGACTTGCTCTTGCAGGCGTAGATTGGCGTCATTGAGGGTTTGGGTGCGTTCCGCGACCCGCCCTTCAAGCGAGTCATGGGCCAACTGCAATTCGGCTTCGGTTCGTTTTCTTTCCGTTACATCAATGGCAACGCCGGTCATCCGGACCGCCTCGCCCCCGTCGTCACGGATTACCAACGCACGGGCATTGATAAAGCGCTCCTCCCCATCGTCCCGGCGAATTATCCGATAATCGATATTATAATCGGCATCGTCCTCGAGCGAGCGCCGCGCGGCTTCCTCGACCATTGCCACATCATCGGGATGGAGGCTTTTTATGAAATCGTCCGCCATGACACCGGTATGGTCTTCGACCAAATGGCCGGACATCGACAACATCCGGGAATCCCAGAAATGTGTTCCATCCACCAGATCCCAACTCCAGGTACCAATGGAGGCGGCATCAAGCGACAATTCCAAACTTTCTTCGCTTTGCCGCAACGCGTCCCGGGTACGCCGTTGGCTGCTGACATCGTTTACCAGGCAGCTTACCCCAATGACCTCGCTGCCTTCGCCCATAACAGCGGCATAAGTGTGTTGAAAGACTTTTTTCACCCCTGGAGCGGCTGGCGTTTCGGCCTCAACCATGCCACTGATAACGGGCTTGCCCGTTGTAAGAACCCGGCCCAATTCGACTTCGACAAATGACGCCACATGAGGCAAAACATCGTGAATTGAACGGCCAACGTGGCCCTCTGGCGGCAAACCGTTCAATGTGGCTAG
>JAPYPT010000176.1 GCA_029937535.1 Alphaproteobacteria bacterium | reverse complement strand
CTCAACCTCGTGGCCGCTATGATCGCCGCCAAATGATTGTCAACAGGCCCTAGTCAAGATGGATCCGTCATCATCGAAAGCAACAGCTATTTGTTCTTAAGAATCCCAGATGGTTCTAACCGTTATAGTATTTTGGCGAAACGTCTGACTGTACAAGACCGCATTACGTTGAATGATAATCCAGAGTTATTTCAAGAGCCTGAGAAATTACTTGGAAAACTCAAAGAGTTGCGAAAGCTATCCGAATCAAGAATTGTGGAGTTGATTGATCGGGCTAAGCTGCCGCCTCCGAATTGAACGAAGATAGAAAGAATGGTGTCAGCGAATATACCGGGGTGAGGTCTTGAATTGCCAGTCAGGCTTGATCTGAAACAACGAAAATCAGGGACGTAATCCTCTCTTTCCCTTTGGGAAAAGGGGTTGCGTCCCCGCTATTCTTGCGCTTGGATCATCCGTACAAATATCGACGGTCATATTCACGCAGCCGCCACGGCCACGCGGGTGTCGTTGTAGCAGGCGCCTTCGGACAAATCCGCCTTGGTGGTGGGGGCGAGGGCGGAGACGGTTTGGCCGTTTGAGGTGGTTTTCATCCAGGCGCCCTTGTAGGACAGCAGAACGCCGCGGGCGACGCTGTCTGTTATGCACAAGGGCAGGAAGACTTCGCCCAGGGCGTTGTAAACGCGGACCTGCTGGCCGTCGGTCAGGCCTTGTTGGGCGGCGTCGTCCGGGTGCATCTCAAGGGGCGGGGTGCCGTCGGATTTGGCCAGGCCGCCGAAGGTCGAGTTGGTGCGCCAGTTGGATGAGGGCGTCAGCAGGGCGTAGGGGTGGGCAGCGTCCGGCTCCTGATCTTCGGCCAGGGGGATATAGCGGGGAATATCGGCCCCGAACTTGTCGGTCAGATAGGCCGATTTCAGCTCGATCCGGCCGCTCTTGGTGGTCGGCGTGCGCTCGAAGGCGATGCGGTCCGATGGATCGGACATGGACAGCGCGGTGTTGAGCGGCAGCTCGCTGGGGCGGTGGCCGCCCAGGCGGGGGTCGTCGGCGTTTAGGGCATCGTCCATCAATTCGCCGTCGCTGGCCTGAAAAATGGGGTCGTTGAAGCCGAAACGCCGCGCCAGGCGGCGGAAAATTTCGGTGTTCGGCAGGGCCTCGCCCACGGGCTCGATCACCGCATCGGCCCGTTGCAGGAACTGCTGGCCATAGGCGCAGAAGATTTCCGCATGTTCGAAATGGGAGGCGGCGGGCAGCACCACATCGGCGTAGGCGGCCGAATCCGTCATGGCGATATCGATCACCACGGTGAAGACATCATCGCGGGCCAGGCCCCGGCGCATGGTGTTCTGGTCGGGATGCACGATGAGCGGATTGTGGTTATAGATCACCAGGCCGCGCAGGGGCGGGTCCACGTCATCGTCGGCCAGATGGCGGCCCACGTCGATGATGTTCAGGGTGCGGGTGCCTTCGGGGATCAAATCCGGGCGGGCCAGCTTGCCCATGGTCTTGGGGAACAGATTGCCCGAGCCGCCGACCAGGCCGGCGGCGGGATGGCTGAACTTGCCGGTCAGGGCGGGCAGCGCGAAGATGGCGCGGATGCCCGCACCACCGTTTCTGTTCCGCTCCAGGCCGTTGCCCGTGGCGATGGCGGCGGCCTCCGCCGCTTCGTACCACGTTGCCAGTTGTAGAATATCGTCCGCCGGAACACCGGTAATCTCGGCCGCCCGTTCGATGGTGAAGGGCCGGGCCTGGGTCATGAAATCTTCCACGCCCTCGACCGCACGGGCGATGAATTCGTCATCGAAAGCGCCGCGCCGTTCCAACTCCGCCGCCAGGGCAAAAGCCAGCACCACGTCCGTGCCGGGGCGGGGCGAGAGGTGTAAATCTGCCTGTTCGGCGACCTTGATCCGCTTGGGGTCGACCACCACGACCTTGCCGCCGCGATCGCGCAGGCGTTGGAGGACGGCGGCCAGATGCAGGTTGGAATAAGTGACGTTGTTGCCCCAGACCACGATCATGTCCGATTGCTCCAGGTCCGTCATCTGTACCCCGGCGATGGCGCCAAAGGTACCGGCCCAGGCCTCCGACTTGATGCCGCCGCAAAGCGGGCGGCGGGACAGCACGGTGGCGCCCAATTGGTGGAAAAACCGCAAATCCATGGAGCCACCGGCCAGCATGCCATGAGGGCCGGCATAGTTCAGGGGCATGATGGTTTCGGGGCCATGCCGATCAATGGCGTCCTGGAAACGCTCATGGATCAAATCCAAGGCCTCGTCCCAGGAAATCGCCTCGAATTTGCCATCGCCCTTGGCCCCGACACGGCGCAGGGGTTGGGTCAGGCGGTTGGAACCATGGACGAATTCGGGATAAAGCTGGGCAACCTTGGTGCAAATGGCACTCTTGGTCAGGGGGTTGGCGTCCGAGCCGCGCACCTTGGTGATTTTCCCCTCTTCCACCGTAACGGTCAGGGAACAGGTATCGGGGCAATCCAGGGGGCAAACACTGGCAAGTTGCTGGGCCATGAGACGGACTCCTATGGAAAATTATTCGATGACCGTATTTGTACCTATATTGGCCAGATGAAAAGAGCCATTCTCGACATTTTTATGAGGCCAATTAACTGAGCGCGAAACCCTGATAGCCGTTTGCGACAACTTCTTGGCATTTTTCCAGGTAAACCGGATAGCCGCCCATATACGGCATGAAGACCCGCGGCTTGCCGGGAATATTGGCGCCCACATACCAAGAGCTGCAGGTGGCACGCAGGGACAGTGACGCCGTTTCACCCACGTGAGCCACCCAATCATCCTCCGCCTGCTGGTCGGAGTCGATTTGGCCATGGCCGTTTTGCCGCATATAATCCAGACAATCGCTGATCCAGTTCACGTGCTGCTCAATGGACGGCAGCATGTTGGTCAGGACCGAGGGGCTGCCCGGCCCGGTGACGGTGAACATATTCGGGAAGCCGGCAATGGCCAGCCCCAGATAGGTTTTCGGCCCCTCGGCCCATTTTTCGGACAATTTCCGGCCGCCGGCGCCCCGGATATCTATCTTCAGCAAGGCCCCCGTCATGGCGTCGAAGCCGGTCGCGAAGACGATGGCATCGAAGGTATAGTCCTGGCCGTTGACACAAAGGCCCGACGGCGTGATCCGCTCAATGGGATCTTCCGAGACATCGACCAAGGTCACGTTGTCTCGGTTGTAGGTCTGCCAGTAATTGGTATCGACGCACAGACGCTTGCAGCCGAAGACATTATGCGGCGACAGCAGATCAGCCACGGCCGGATCATCCACCACATCGCGGATCTTGCCCCGGACGAATTCCGCCGCCGTGTCATTGGCCGCCCCATCCAGCATCAGATCGCCATAGGAACCCATAAAGCCGAAACCGCCATGGGCCCATTTCTTCTCATATTTTTGCCGCCGCTCGGCCTCGCTGGCGTCAAGTGCTGGCGCCAAATTGAATTCTATATCGATACCACCGGGGCGAATGCGGGCCCGCTCCCGCAGGGCGTCATAATCCGCCTTCACCTCCGCCTCGTAGGTCCGGTCCAGCGGCGCGTTATGGGCCGGCACCATATAATTCGGGGTGCGCTGAAACACCGTCAGGTGCGCTGCCTGTTCCGCCATGATCGGGATCGATTGAATGGCCGATGACCCGGTGCCAATGACACCGACGCGTTTACCGGCGAAATCCACCTTTTCATGGGGCCAATGGCCGGTATGGTAAGTCTCGCCCCGATAACTATCCAGCCCCTCGAAATCCGGCATGTTGGCGGACGAAAGACAACCCGTGGCCATGACCACGAATTGTGCCGACCATGTCCCGCCATCACTGGTCTCGATACGCCAGCGCCCGGCTTCATCGTCGAAATGCGCCGCCTCGACTGAGGTGTCGAATTGAATATCGCCGCGCAGGTCGAAACGGTCGGCAACGTGGTTGGCGTAGGTCAAGATCTCCGGCTGCGGTGAATAGCGTTCGGACCATTGCCATTCCTGCGCCAGTTCGTCCGAAAATTGATAGGAATACTGCATGCTTTCCACGTCGCACCGGGCGCCCGGATAGCGGTTCCAATACCATGTCCCGCCGACACCGCCGCCCGCCTCGAACACCCGCGCCGTAAGGCCCAAGCCACGGGCCCGGTGCAGCATGTACAGCCCGGCAAACCCGGCGCCCACGATAACCAAATCAAAATCGGTATCAGCACTGCCGCTCGCATTAATCTCAGACATTTCCTACCTACTCATGGTCAAATTTTCGCCGATCATTGGAGCTTGCGGCGGCGCAAGTCAAGTTTGCCGAGGCTAATTGCCAACCTCTACAGTTTGCCATAGAGCGCGAACAACCGCTCCCAATGGCGCTCGGCGGCCGGCTGGTCATAGGCCGGGCGGTTCGGGAAAGCGAAGCCGTGGTGGACGTCCTCGTACATCTCGATCTCCCCCGGCGAACCTGCTTCGGCGAAACAACGGCGCAACTCGTCGACCATGTCCAAGGGCGCCACATGATCGAATTCGGCGCAGGCGATATAGACCTCGCCCTTGACCTGGCTAAACGTCAAATGCGGGCTTTCCTCGGCATCGTTGACCAGCCAGGTGCCGTAAACCGAGGCGGCGGCCTTGACCCGGTCGGGGTAACGGGCGGCGGCGGCCAGGGCGAAGGGACCGCTCAGGCAATAGCCATGCACCCCCACGGCGCCGTCCCTGGCCATGTCCTGGCCTTCGATATAGTCGATCATGGCGCCCACATCCTCCATCACCGGGGGAATGGTCATCTTGCTGCGGATGGCCCGCATGGCGGTATGATCGGGGCTGCCGTCCGCCAACACGTCCGGGCCGAACATGGTATCCCGGCCGGCCCGATAATACAGGTTCGGCAGCAGCACAAAATAGCCGACGCTGGCCAGACGGCGTACCATGTCGCGCAATTCCTCGCGAATGCCCGGCGCATCCATCAACAGAAATATCGCCGGGCATGGCCCGCCCCGTTCGGGATAGCAGACGAAAGTCTCCATCTCGCCGTCCCTGGTGGTGATATCCAATGTCGCCTCGATCATACTGTCATCTCCCAAAACCGGATCTACCTCCAGTATATGGCCAAGGGGCAGTTCAGTGGCATACTATGCCCCAATAATAATATTGGGAGGATGGGCTTGTGGGACATACGGACGACTGGTTGGCGCTGACAACGGAAGAAACTCTCGAGCCGGATCTGCGGATCTGCGATCCCCATCATCATTTGTGGGATGCCGGTTTTGACCCCTCCGCCAAGTTTCGGACCGAACAGGTTGAAAGCCGCTATCTGTTCCATGAAATGCTGGCCGAAATTAACAGCGGTCACAACGTCACCTCCACGGTCTTTATCGAATGCGGTTCCATGTACCGCAAGGACGGGCCGCGCCATATGCGTCCCGTGGGCGAGACCGAGTTCGTCAACGGCATCGCGGCCATGAGCGCCTCTGGCCAGTATGGCGATGCGCGCATCGCCGCCGCCATCGTCGGCCTGGCGGATTTGAACCTGGGCGCCGGCGTCGGGGAGGTTTTGGAGGCCCATATCGCCTGCGGCGGCGGGCGCTTTCGGGGCATTCGCCATGCGGCGTCCTGGGATGCCAGCGATGAAATCCGCAACTCCCACACCCGGCCCACCCAGCACATGATGGCGGACGCCACCTTCCGCGAGGGGTTTGCGCAACTGGCGCCCCTGAACATGAGCTACGAAGCCTGGTGCTATCACACGCAGATATCGGAGGTCACCGATCTGGCCCGCGCCTTCCCCGACACCACGATGATCCTCAATCATTTCGGCGGGCCCATGGGCATTGGCCCCTATGCGGGCAAGCGGGACGAAATTCTGGCGCAATGGCGGCTGGATATCGACGAGCTGGCGAAATGCCCCAACGTGGTGGCTAAGCTGGGCGGCATCAATATGAAGATCAATGGCTTTGATTGGGACCTACAAGATAAACCGCCAAGCAGCGCCGAATTGGCCGAGGCCACGCGGGCCTATTACGACCATTGTATCGAACGTTTCGGTGTCGAACGCTGCTTGTTCGAATCCAATTTCCCCGTGGACAAACGGACGTGTAGCTACAACGTGCTGTGGAACACCTTCAAGCGCATCGCCTCGGGCTGTTCGGACGGGGAAAAGGCAGCCCTGTTCCATGATACCGCGACAAGGGTTTACCGCATCGATGTGTAATCGGAACCGGGCCACATCATGACCGAACGTATCGCGGTGATCGGCATGGGGCAGATGGGCTCCGCCATGGCCCGCCGCCTGAGCGAGGCCCAGTACGACGTCATGGGCCATGACATCGCCGAGGCCGTGCGGGAAAACCTTTCCGCCCAAGGCGTCAAGATGGCGGACAGTTTGTCCACCGCCCTGGCCGGTCGTTCAATCGTCCTGACCTCCCTGCCCGACCCAGCCGCGGTAAACGACGCCTGGCTCGGGGATGATGGCATCGCCGCATTGGCGGAACCCGGCAGCTTGATTATTGATTTGAGCACCATTGACCCCGATACCATGAAGCTGGTTGCCGACGCGGCCACGGGGAAAGGTCACGCCGTGCTGGATTGCCCGGTCAGCGGCAGCCCCAACGAAGCCGGGACGGGTAAACTGGTACTATTGGTGGGTGGGGAAGATGACGCCGTGCGGCGCGGCGAGCCTTTGTTCGAATTGCTGGGTCAGACTTGGAAACATACCGGCGCGGTGGGCACGGCCAAGGTTGTGAAGATCGTCAACAACATGATGTCCATGGGCAATGTCCTGGTCGCGGCCGAGGCGTTTTCCCTTGGCGTGGCGGCGGGGGTGGAGCCGCAAAAGCTGTACGATGTGATATCCGTGAGCGGCGGCCGTTCGCACCATTTCACCAAACGTTTTCCCAATGCCCTAAAGGGGGATTTCACGCCTGGTTTCAAAATGGAATTGGGGGAAAAGGACCTCTCCCTCGGCATCGATCTGGGCCGTACATTTAATATGCCCACGCCCACGGCTTCCGTGGTCCGCGAGATGTATGCCCTGGCGCTGTCGCAAGGCTTCCGTGGTCAGGATATCGTCGCGCTGATGGAAATGTATCGTCAATGGGCGGTTGGCAAGGACCCATCATGACGATTGCCGTGAAACCAATTGCCGGCGCACTGGGCGCCGAAATTAGCGGCGTCAATGTCGGCGACGACCTGGACGACAGCACCATTGTCGAAATCCGCCAGGCCCTGCTGGACCATCAGGTGATATTTTTTCGCGATCAGGATTTGGATGTCCCGCGCCACAAGGCCTTCACCCGGCGCTTTGGCGAACTTTTCGTGCATCCGAATTTCCAGTTCGGCCAGGACAACCCCGAAATCGTCTATGTACGCCGGGAACCCGGCGATCGGCAGGTGCTGGGCCAGGGCTGGCACGCGGACACCACCATGATGGCCACGCCGCCCATGGGCGCGATCCTTTACGCCCTGGAGGTTCCAGCCATGGGCGGCGACACACTTTTTGCCAATCAGTATCTGGCTTACAACGCCCTCTCGACCGGCATGAAATATATGCTGGATGGCCTGCGCGCGGTACATAACGACACCCGCATCGCCGGGCCCGGAACCGGATTGAACGCCGAGCGCGCCAGTCAGGTGCGTGAGGACGAGGATTGGCGGCCGACGGAGACGGCCCACCCCGTTGTCCGCACCCATCCCGAGACCGGGCGCAAATGCCTGTTCGTGAACGGCATTTACGTGCACCATTTCGAAGGTATGACAGTAGCGGAAAGCCAGCCGTTGTTGGATTACCTCTACGCCCACGCCGTGCGTCCCGAATTCACCTGCCGCTTCCGCTGGCGGCCCGGCTCCATCGCCTTTTGGGACAACCGCTGCACCCTGCATCTGGCCGTCCACGATAATCATGACGCCGTCCGCCATATGCAACGCACCCAAATCGCCTAAATCTAATCCGAGGACCCGGACCATGCCTGGTGTTATTAGCGTAGAGGACCTGGACCCGGGTCTGAATTGTGAAAGTCCCGTTCTGGTGGATCTATTGCAATTTTGGCATGAGGTCAAAGGCAAGAGACCGATGCCGGCCCGCGTCGATATGGACCCCCTAAAAATGGGAGCGAAACTGCTGCCGCATATCCTGTTGATCGACGTTGAACACGAGCCGGAGGTGAGATACCGCTGGAGGTTGATTGGCACTCACATCACCACGGTTCTCAATCGGGATATGACGGGGGCTTATTGGGATGAAATTTACGATGGTAAATCCCTGGCAACCTTGCGGCTACGGGCCGATTGGGTGTTGCAACATCGAAAGCCCGTGCGCGCGACCGGCCATGCCACCTCCCAGGGGCGTGAATTCGAAACCTTGGAAGCCCTGCACCTGCCCCTCTCCAATGACGGCACGAAAGTAAACATGATCATTGCCGCCTCGGTCTACACTTTGCTTAACCGTACCGACATCACCGCCCGCGACGCCTCGGGGAAAGACAACTCATAGGAGCGACCATTTGAAAACGATCGCGACCTCGCCTATTCTTGTAGCGACTGGACAACTTGGGGGACTTGCGATGACTGCGGAAAGTTGGCGGATTGGCGAGGTAAAGATCACGAGCATTGTCGAGATGAGCGCGGTCAGGACACCTGACTTTGGCTATCGCAACCTCACTTCCGAGGAAATTAAACGCGAGACCTGGCTGCAACCGCACTTTGCCACGGACGACGGACAACTAATAAGCTGCATTCAGGCCTTTGTCGTTGAATCTCAAGGCCGGCGGATTATCGTCGATACCTGCGTCGGAAACGATAAACCCCGCAGCAACGCCGGCTGGAACCAACTGCATGGTTCCTTCCTCGACGATCTTGCCGCCGCCGGCTATCCGCCCGAAAGCATCGATATCGTGCTTTGCACCCACCTCCATGTTGATCATGTGGGCTGGAACACCATTCTGATCGACGGCCAATGGGTCCCCACCTTCCCGAACGCCAGCTACCTGTTTGGCCGGGTGGAATGGGAACATTGGGGGCAGGAGACGGTTACGGCCATCGCCGGCGACGTGGATCAGGAGATCGCAGAATCGGTCATGGACTGCGCCGCGGTCAATCAGGACTCGATCCGGCCCATCATCGATGCCGGGCTGCATGAATTGGTCGACGTGGAGCATCAGGTGACCGATGAGGTGCAACTCGAACCGACGCCCGGACACACGCCGGGGCACGTCAGCGTGGTGATCACATCCGCCGGGCAACGGGCGGTGATTACGGGCGACATGATGCACCATCCCATCCAAATCGGCTTGCCGCACGTCGCCAGCAAGTTCGACCATGACGTCTCCCGCGCCCAAAGTACGCGCCGCGATTTTCTGCAACGCTATGGTGATGACGATGTGCTTGTATTCGGCACCCATTTCGCCACGCCGACCGCCGGCCGGGTGGTTTCGCACGATGGCGGCTGGCGGTTCAAGGTGGATTAACCAGGCAGCGCACCCGATACCTAACCCTTTGGATTGAGCAACGGGAGAACCCCATGCCGCAAGATATGACCCCCATGCGCCGCCGCCTAGCGGACGGCCAGGTCGTCCTGGGCCTGAACGCGAGGCATTCCAGGACCAGCGAGATTGGCGCTATTCTGGCGGCCTGCGGCTATAGTTGGTTTTTCGTCGACAACGAACACAGCCCCATTCCAACCGGCACCGCCTACGAAATGTGCCTGGGCGCAATCCGGGCCGGAATAACGCCTTTCGCCCGGGCCCGCAGCAATGACGCGGCCGAGATTTCCAGCTGGTTGAACAACGGCGCGATGGGCATTTTCGTGCCCCACGTGAATACGCCGGAAGAAGCCGCCCATGCGGCCCGGGCCGCGCGTTACCCACCGGGCGGCATTATGGCGGCGCCCGGCCTGGTGCCCCAATATGGTTATGATAGCGTGCCGCTGCCAGAGGCGACGGGCTGGTTCAACGAAAATGTCACGGTAGTGGCGATGATCGAGTCGGAACAGGCGGTGGCGAACGCCGGGGCAATTGCCGCGGTCGAGGGGATCGACGCCTTGTTCATCGGCGCCTCCGACCTGACTTTCGATATGGGCATCAACTCGCAGTATGGCCACGAGAGGGTCCAACGGGCGGTGGAGACGGTATGCGGCGCGGCCCGTGACGCCGGCAAGATTGCCGGCATGGGCGGGGTGCGGGAGAACCAGGACTGGGCCCGCTATGTGGCCTGCGGCATCCGTTTGGTGCTAACGGAGAACGACCTTAGCCTGCTTACGGCCCGGGCCCGCGAACGGGCTGAATTCTTTACCGGCCTGCCAACCGCTTGATGTTGCGGCGATCAGCAAAACGCCCGGCCACCAACAGGTGTCAGGCAGGGCAGGCCGCAGGAATTTCCCCCTAGCGGCGGGTTCAAACGGTCGCCATAAATATCAAAAGGGCAGAATACAACGCCCGTACGCGCCGCCGAAAAGCCTTCGGAAATTTCGAATGTGACGGCAACCCGACGGCCGTCACGGGGGCAATAAATTGTCTCGACGACCCTATTCGATGCTGACCCTACGTCCAATTGCGATTGTACTTGCTGATCTTGTTGCATGAAACTGCTCCAATTCCGCGGTCATGCTGAACCGCTTCAAACAGTGCACCATGCTGTAATTTATAGAATGTTTCCGGAACGATGCATTGAGGTGGATCAATTCCCTCTCGTTTTCTAAGTTGTAGAGAACTAGGACAACTCGTCCAGAAACTGCCGCAAGGTCTGGCTGCAGTCGGCGGCATGAGAGAATGGCAAACCATGACGGGCGTGGGGAAAGATGCGGAGCTGGGCATTGGTCATCAAGGCATATAAATCAGCCATGGCCGGCACCGGGATAAAGGGCGAGGAATCCGGGTGCAGCAATAATGTGGGCGCCGTGATGCCCGGCAAATCGGCGCTCAAATCGGCCCCGACCAAGGTCGCCAACAACGCCAGGACGGTGCCCGGATCGGCGCTGGCCTGTTGCGCCCGGTACCAGGCATCCGCCTCGCCTGACAACGCGCCATGGAAAAACCGCTCCTCCATCATGCGGTCCGACCAGGCGCCCATGCCTTTCCCCCCAATCAAATCGTGCCAGAAATCAAGATTCTGGATCGAACCGCCCACATGACCGCCATTGCTGACGGTTAGACTGAGCAACCTATCGGGATGATCGATGGCCGTTTGCAGGGCGACCGTGCCGCCAATGGACTCCCCCACCAGATGAAACTTCGCGCAATCCACCGTATCGGCCAGGGCGATGAGATCATCGACCATTGCTCCTATGGTGATCCCGTCGTCGCCGGGCTGGGATTGGCCATGGCCCGGCAGATCGAAGGCGACCAGCCGGTAGCGGTCCTGCAAGGCCGCCGCCCAACCCAGCCAGCAGCGCCAATTGGCGCCGACCCCATGATGAAACAAAATGGTGTCCGGCGTCTCGATCCAGGGCGGCGTCAGATCTATGATCTGATAGTTCAAATTATGACCGCCGGTCGTCAGCGCAGTCATTGTTTTACCTCCATGGGCAAACTGTGGTCCTTGGCCCATTCCGAAAGAGAATTATCATAAATGCCCACGTCAGCATGGCCCAAAA
>JAPYPT010000175.1:9721-11633 GCA_029937535.1 Alphaproteobacteria bacterium | reverse complement strand
CGCCGCGGCTGTATTCCTGGCGCCACAATCGGCGGTCCCGGGCCACTTCCACCCACAGGAATTCCGATAGCGCGTTGACCACGGAAATGCCCACGCCATGCAATCCGCCCGCCGTCTGATAGGCTTTGTCGGAAAATTTTGCCCCTGAATGCAGGGTCGTCATGATGACTTCCAGGGCTGATTTCGGCTTGTATTTCGGGTGTGGATCGACCGGAATGCCGCGTCCGTTGTCGCTCACGGTCAAGGTTCCGTCGGCGGCCAGGTCAACGGTGATCCGGTCGGCGAAACCGGCCACCGCCTCGTCCATGGCATTGTCCAATACCTCCGCCACCAAATGATGGCGGGCCCGCTCGTCAATGCCGCCAATATACATGCCGGGCCGGCGGCGCACCGGTTCCAACCCCTCCAGGACCTCGATATCCTTGGCGGAATAGCTTTCCGCCTTGTTGCCGCGGCTGGATTTTGCGCCGGTCTTTGGCTTTTCAGACTGTGTAAAAAGATCGTTCATATTGCTCGCTTTACCAATCCCTAGATCTCGCCACTCGGTGGGCCAACGAATCAATACAAAGAGTATATAGTCATGCCGCGATTACCAATCCATGTACGTTAATTGAATAATGAATATGGCGCGGCGAAAAGACAAAACCCGGCGATAGGGTCTGGCTGCCGGGGCAGGGACGGGGCCGCTTGCCGCAACGCCGACCGTATGCCGGGTTCGTTGCCATGATTTATATTCACGTTTTGTTCTTTTGTCAATATTGTTTATAAAACGGCATGGGATCCCCGTCTCCTATCCCGAATTCAGGGTGCGCCGGACAGCCTCGGCCAATTCCGATTTTCGGAAAGGTTTTTCCAACAGATCATCACCAGGGTCGGGGCGGCCATTGGCGCCAAAGGCATCGCGGGTATAACCCGACATGAACAATACGCGGAGATCCGGAATGATGGCACGGGCGGCCTCGGCCAAGGCCTTGCCACTTATGCCGCCGGGCAGCATCACGTCGGACAACAGCAAGTTCAGATCGGGAGTGTTTTCCATCAAGGCGATGGCTTCCTCGCCTTGAGTGACATGCAAAACCCGATAACCGAATTCCCGCAGCATTGCGACGGCGATTTCCCGGACCTCTCCGTCGTCCTCCACGACCAAAACCATTTCACCATGCCCCGCGATGGTATCCGGGGTTTCCACGCTTTGCGAGCCATCGACCTCCCCATCAATATTTCGAAGCAAGAATATGGTGACCGTCGTGCCTTCGCCCACAATACTGTCGATGCGGGTCTGTCCACCCGATTGCCGTACAAAGCCGTAAACCATGCTCAGACCCAGGCCGCTGCCCTTGTCCCCATCCTTGGTGGTGAAGAAGGGGTCGAAAGCCCGTTCGATGACCGCCGCTTCCATGCCGGTGCCCGTATCGCGAACCGAGAGGGTGACATAACAGCCCGGCTTTAGATTTAGCCGTTGCGCCGCGCTACCGTCCGTCAGATCCAGGTTATCGGTTTCGATGGTCAGATCACCGCCGTCGGGCATGGCATCCCTGGCGTTGATGGCCAGGTTAAGGATGGCATTCTCCATTTGCGATACATCAACCAGGCATGGCCAGGGGTCGGCGGCGGTCGTGGTCTTGATCCGGATTGTTTCGCCAAGGGTGCGTTGCACCAAATCCTGCATCCCATCGATCAGACGATCCATGGTCACCGATTTTGCGGCCAGCGGTTGCTGGCGCGAGAAAGCCAGCAGGCGATTGGTCAGTTGCGCACCGCGTTCGGCGGCTGCCAGGCCGCGCTCTATAAAGCGCGTTAAATCGGGGTTATTTTTGGCACGCTGGTCCAGCAGTTCAAGATTGCCGGAGATTACCGCCAGCAGATTATTGAAATCATGGGCGATGCCGCCCGTCAATTGCCCCACCGCCTC
>JAPYPT010000175.1:0-9621 GCA_029937535.1 Alphaproteobacteria bacterium | reverse complement strand
CGCCTCGAACTGGCGTTGCTGACTCATATCGACCGCGATCGTGATGGTGCCGCCGTCCGGCGTTCGTCGTTCGCGGATACTCAGGGCGCGGCTTATGCGTCTGATCTCAGTTTCGCTAGGTGGATTTTGGTGCGCATGAAGGCGTTCTTGAATGGCCGTCTCCAGCAACGCGCCTTCCTCGTGAAAACTAGCCCCTTCGGCGCATTTCCGCAAAAAGTCCTCGAACTTCATATCCGGCTGTAAAATGCCAATGTCTTCGGCGCTAAGTTCCTTGAAGCGGCGATTGCAGATGACCAACCTATCGTCTTCATCCCACAGGGCGACACCATCGGACATGCTGTCGATGGCATCCAGATAACGGTCGGCGACACTTTGTAATTGCGCCCGGGCTTCGACCTCCGCCGTGATATTGGCGGTGCTGCCGCGATAGCCGATGAAGTTGCCTTGGTTGTCGTGAATAGGCAGGGATGATGTGCGGATCCACATCGCCTCGCGGCCTTCAATGGGAAATTGGTGGATATGGTCGCGCACGGCCAGGTGGGCTTGTAATTTCCGCAGCATTTCGAAATCAGCGGGGGTGGTCGCCGCCGCGCCCAAGAGACGGTGCCGGTCGACGCCGTACAGGCGCTCCGGCGGGAAACCGGTCGCCCTCTCAAAGCCATCGGAGAGATAGGTGTATTCATGCGCGGCATTGGTCTCCCAAAACCAGTCCACCGAGGCATCGGCAAAGTCCTGGAGCCGTCGCTCGCTTGTGTGTAACTCGGCCTCTGTCTGCTTTTTTTCGCCGTTGTTGAATTTGGCGCGTGCCGGTCCCGTCAAGTCAACGGAGTGGGCCAGATGATTGGAAATGCGCTCGGCGATCAGGCGGAAGAACATCGCCGCGGCCGAATCATCCGCCATCGTTCGGCGGTCCATGGCCAGTACATAACCAATTGTGTTGCCAGCTCCATCATGCAGAATGTGGCCATGGCAGGACGTGAATTCCACGCCCTGATCGGCGGGTATGTCGGAGACGAACCAGTATCTATCCGCGGGATCCGCTTGGAAAGGCGGCGCAATTCGCTCATCGCCCGGTTTGTATGGGCTCTCGCCATCCTTGCACCGAGAGGACAGCAAGGCGGGACCATCGCCGGTATCGACCGCCACCGCCACCGCCACCGCCCACGTGCAGCCCAAGCCGTCAATCAAGGCATCAAGGGCCAACGCAAGGAAATTCCCGTCCCCAGGCGGCTGACCATCGAACCACGCCAGGGCTTTGTCATGGGCGCTGCTATCGGTCACGCTCCGCTCCATCTATTCGGATGACAGATAATCCAAGGCGGCCTGCACGCCGCCCCTGTCGTGGGGCACACGGGCCGCCGCCAGGCCCATTTCCACGCCCGACAGGGTGCCGGCCAGCATCAATTCGTTGAAATCGCCCAGATGTCCAATACGAAAGACCCGGCCCGCCAGCCGGCCCAGGCCGTTGCCCAGGGACATATTGAAACGCTCCAGAACCGTCGCGCGGAAGGCGTCCGCGTCATGGCCATCGGGCAGCATAACGGCCGTCAGGCTGTTTGATTTTTCACCTTCATCGCGGGCCACGGTCTCCAGACCCCAGGCCGCCACGGCCCGGCGGGCCGCCTCCGCCAGGCGGGCGTGGCGGCGGAAGACATTTTGCAATCCTTCCTCATTCAACATCGCCACGGCTTCATCAAGGCCATACAGCAGGTTCGTTGCCGGGGTGTAGGGGAAACCGCCGCCCTCGTTGGCCGCCAGCATGGGCGCCCAATCCCAATAAGACCGGGTCATGGTGGCTGTTTCCGCCGCCGCCAGGGCCTTTGCCCCGACCGCATTGAAGCTTAAACCCGGTGGCAGCATGAGGCCTTTTTGCGAACCGCCGATGGTCACATCGACACCCCATTCGTCATGCCGGTAATCCATGGATGCCAATGAAGAGATCGTATCCACCATCAACAAGGCCGGGTGGCTGGCGTCATCCATGGCGCGCCGCACGGCCGCGATGTCGGATGTAACCCCTGTGGACGTTTCGTTGTGCACGCAACAGACCGCCTTGATCGTCTTTTCCCGGTCTTCCAACAGGGCGGCGGCGATGTCATCCGCGCGAACCCCGTGGCGCCAATCGCCGGGCAGGAATACCACATCCAATCCGAGCCGGTCGGCCAGTCCCCGCCACAGGGCCGCGAACTGCCCGGTTTCCGCCATCAGGACCCGGTCGCCGGGCGATAGGGTATTGACCAGGGCGGCTTCCCAGGCGCCGGTGCCCGACGCGGGATAGATCACCACCGGATCCGTGGTTTGAAAAATAGGTTTGATGCCATCCAATACCCGCCGCGCCAGTTGCTGAAAGCCGGGGCCGCGGTGATCGATGGTGGCGCCGTCCATGGCGCGTAGAATACGGTCCGGCACATTCGTTGGGCCGGGAATTTGCAGGAAATGGCGGCCTGCCTGATAGGGTTGATTTCCGGCCATGAAATTAGGTTCCCTGATGTTTTTACTTGCTGGTGAAGCGGAGGTCATCATAATTCGATGGGAAGAATTTGCACGCCCTCAATCCAACTAATGCAGGGAAACGTAAAATGTTGAGGCTTAGCGATATGGCTACGGTCGGGCGCAAGGTGCGTCAGGATGATTGGCCGGAATTGGGACAGGCAACGCCGGCGGCCATCGAAGATGCCGTGGACGACGGAAACGGGCCGGCCGCAAGGGAATTGGCTCAGTACACAATCCCCGAAGGCAAGGCCCTGCATGACCTGTTTTGCGATTGGCTATGGGATCTGTTTACCCAAATCGCCGAGCGCCATGGCGAGGAGGAACTGCACCAGATGCTGCGCAAAACCCAGGGCGGCTGGATGATGAAGCGCACCTGGCGGGGTTTTTTGAATTTGAGCGTTGAGGAGCGGGTTTATCTGACGGCGGAGATCATGCGCGCCCATCGTTGCGGTCCCGAGCAGGACGGCGGCTTGGAGGTCACCGATGAGGGGGATCATTACGCCATTTCCATGGACCCTTGTGGTTCGGGCGGGCGCATGCGGCGCGGCGACCCCGTGGACGGCACGCCGTCGCGGCTGGGTCCGCCGTACAATTTTGGCGCCACCAAGGCCGCTCACGACTGGTCCTGGGGTAAAAAGGATGTGCCCTACTATTGTGTCCATTGCGTCATGAACGAAACCCTGCCCATGGAATGGGGCGGCCATCCCTTGTGGGTCACCGGCTATGACGCGGACCCGCACAAGCCCTGTTCGTGGAAATTCTACAAACAGGCGGACGATATTCCGGAAGAATATTACCGCCGGGTTGGCCGGGAGAAACCGGCCATGGGCGAGGGCGACTATTAAATTTGGAGATTGTTCATGAGTGAAGTATCCCTATCCCGGCTATTGGCCTTCTGGGCCGACAGGGACCCGGACCGGCCGGCGTTGACCCACGAAGCCACAACCCTAAGCCGGGCTGAATTGGAGGCGCGGACCAACCGTCTGGCCCGGGCCTATGATGATTTAGGTGTCAAGGAAGGTGATTTCGTCACCATTGCCCTGCCCAACAGCATCGAATTTGTCGAGGCGGTGTTCGCCACCTGGAAATTGGGCGCCACGCCTCAGCCCGTGTCCTATCGCCTGCCCGATCATGAACGCCAGCAGATTGTCGAGCTGGCCGAACCAAGCCTGATTGTTGGCGCCTCCGCCGCCGCCCATCCGGGGACGGTTTGTCTTGAGCCGGACTTCGTGCCCGATGCCGCGCTCTCCGATGCGCCCTTGCCCGAAGTCACGGCGAAATATTGGAAGGCGATGACCTCCGGAGGCTCCACCGGCCGGCCGAAACTGATCGTTTCAAAGGATCCCGCATCCACCGACCCCCTGGAAGAGCGGCTTGGCATGACGGTTGACCAGGTCGCCCTGATCCCCGGGCCGCTGTATCACAACGGGCCGTTCGGCGTCGGCATGCTGGGCATGCAAATGGGCCACCATTTGATCATCACCTCGCGCTTCGATGCCGCCCAGACCCTGGAATTGATCGACCGCCATGGTGTCAATCTGCTGTATCTGGTGCCGACCATGATGCAACGCATGTGGCGCCTGCCACAGGAACAGCGCGACGGTTATGACGTCAGCTCGTTGCAGGTGGTTTGGCATATGGCGGCACCCTGTCCCGCCTGGTTGAAGGTGGCCTTTATTGAATGGTTCGGCGGCGATGTACTGATGGAACTATACGGCGGTACGGAAGCCCAGGGCTTTACCACTCTGTCGGGGACGGAGTGGTTGAACCATCGCGGTTCGGTCGGCAAGCCGCAGGAGGGCTACAGCATTAAGATTGTTGACGACGATGGCGGGAGCTTACCGGCCGGCGAGGTGGGCGAGGTGTTTCTGTTGCCCGAAGCCGGTCAGGGCGCCACCTACTTCTACATTGGGGCCGAGGCGAAGTCGGTTGCTGGCGGATGGGAATCCCTGGGTGATATGGGTTATCTGGACGAGGATGGCTTTCTTTATCTGACCGACCGGCGCAATGACATGATCCTCTCGGGCGGCGCCAATATCTATCCGGCGGAGGTTGAGGCGGCGATCGATCTCTATCCCGGTGTCCGCTCATCCGCCGTGATTGGTCTGCCCGACGAGGATATGGGCAATTTGATCCATGCCATCGTCGATGTTCCGGCCGGGGATCTGGATGGGGAGACCTTGTTGGCGCATCTGGGAGAGCATCTGGTCCGCTATAAAGTTCCCCGCACCGTTGAATTCGTGGCCGAACCCTTGCGCGATGATGCGGGCAAGGTGCGCCGCACGGCCCTGCGCGCGGCGCGTTTGGAACCACAATAGCGGACCGGGACCGAGAGACGTCCGACGGAGGCCCCAGCATCTAATATTGACGCCATGTCGACCTTGGTGCGACAAAGGATCATTGCCGAGTAATATCAATAACCTGTCAATAGTTTTTAACTAAGCTGCAAGCCATAAGGGTATATGGCGAACGGGAGATGGCATGCGCGATGCCTGATATTGCAAAAGCTCTGGCCATGTTGGCCGGTGGCGATGCCGCAAGCGACAAGTTCTTCGATATCGCGGCTGACGCCCTGTTACTTGGCATGGGCTGCCGCATGGCCGGTATTTCCTGTCTTTCCGACCAAGGGCAATCAGTCCGTATCATTGCAAATGCCGGTGGTGAACTTCCTGATTTATGGGCGAATGTGCCTCTCGAGGGCATGGTGGCGCAGCCTATTTATTCCGCGCCGCCGCCAGACGCTTTGTATACCCTCGATGCCGCCGGCTTGGCCCGTTTCCCCGATATACGAACCGGGCTTGGCTTTACCATGGTTCAATATTGCGCAAAGCTATTCCGGCACCCGGACGGACGTCCAGCCGGACATATATTTTTCATTGACGACGGGGAGCTCGTCCGTGAGGCAGCGTCCTGGAGCTTTCTGGAACTCGTTTGTGACAGGGTCGGTGCAGAGTGCGCCCGGCGCGAAACCTCCGAGCAGGCGGTCTTAGAATCACGCCTTCACGCGATCATCGACAATGCACCATTTTCAATCGTCTTTAAGGACCATGAGGGCCGTTACGTGACCATGAATAAACAGGCCGAGGAATGGCTGGGTACGACCATTAAACGGGTCGTTGGCCAGTTGCCCGATGCCACTCAATTTTTGGGCACGGGCGAGCGGGAGCATGACCTCGAAGTTTTGCGGGAAGGGCGCATTGTCAACTATGAGGTTGAGAATAACAGTGACGTGGAAGGGCGGACCTTTTGGGTCACCAAATTTCCTATCATGGGGCAAGACGGCAAACCGGATGGATTGGGGTCAATTGTTTCCGACATTACCCACCGCAAGCAGAACGAAGTATTCCTGCGGCGGCAAATACAAGAGGCCGAAAGTTCCAGTGATGCCAAAACCAGGTTCCTGGCCGCCGCCAGTCATGATTTGCGTCAGCCGTTGCATTCCATGGAACTGATGTTGGAAATTCTTGCCCGTCAGATTAGAGAGCCGGCATTACAAGAATTAGTCTCGGATATTACCCAGGCAGCCAGCATCGCGGCGGCTTTGCTAAACCCACTGTTGGATTACTCACGCCTTGAGGCGGGCATGGTCGAACCGGAAATTGAGGTTTTTCCCGTCAACTCACTACTGCGGGATATGGAAGTGGGTTTCAATGCCCAGGCGGATGCCGCCGGTTTAAAATTGCGGATCATGCCGTGTGACGCAATGATCCGGAGCGATCCCGTTCTGCTGTCGCGTATCGTCGGTAATTTCGTATCCAACGCGATCCGTTATACTGAAACCGGGCATCTGTTGCTGGGCTGCCGCCGCAACGGTTCGGTTTTGCGGATCGAGGTTTGGGATATGGGGCCGGGTATAAAAGAGGAACAATTAACCGCCATATTCGAGGAATTTCACCAGATCGAAACAGCAGGCCGCGATCGCGATAAAGGTCTTGGTCTCGGCCTTGCCATCGTTAAGGCGCAGGCAAAATTATTGCGGCACGACGTACAAGTCAGCTCGCGTCTCGGCCGGGGGTCGACCTTCACGATTGCAGTGCCGTTAATTGTCCAGGAAGAAATACCCGCACAGACAGTGGTGATGAACGCCGCGGAACCGGCATCGCTTGAGGGCCTGCGGTTGCTGATCCTGGAAGATAACGGCGCCATTCTTCGCGCCACCAAGACCCTTCTGGAGCGTTGGGGGTGCGTGGTGGAAACTGCCGCGAGCCGGGAAGAGGCGATGGACGTGGTGAAGAGCGTTGGCGGCATGTTCGATCTTTTTATCGCCGATTATCACCTGGAACACGGCGACAATGGCATCGACACCGTTATACAGATGCGCGCTTATCTGGAGCATGATGTGCCTACGATCATCGTCACCGCGGATATATCAAACGATAGTTTGCAACATGCAAATGAACGGGCGTTTCCGCTGTTGCAAAAACCGTTCCGGCCGGCGGCATTGCGGGCCGCTATCGCGGAAACCATGTTTGAAAATGGCGCCACGTCCTAGGTTTCATTGGCCCAAAGGCGCCGGACGGTTAGATCAAACAGCCTAAAAACGGAATCGTTTTTGGACTGATAAATTGATCCAATTAAAGGGTTTAGAGCAACTTATCTGCGTTCAAACAAACGCAGGTTGCTCTCGTATTCGTGCGGTAGGGGCTGCACGAAAACTGTTGCCTATCAGGCGAAATCGCCACCGCTATCGGGCTTCCGCGGACCAAGAAGAGAGGCGCTTGCTATGACGGCTTCCGTTCGGTTGCTGACGCCGAGGCTTTTGAAGATGCGGGTCATATGAACCTTAACCGTGCCGGGTGATAAACCAAGTTCGGTGGCAATGGCCTTGTTCGATTTGCCTTCCGCCAAAAGCGCCAAAACTTCCTTTTGGCGCGGCGTCAAAATTTCCGATTGGTCGCTTCGCCGCGGCCGTGGCGCCGCATTCGGGGCGTCCAGCAAGGTAGGTGGCAGATATACGCCGCCCGCCAAGATGAGGCGGAGGGCGTTTATCATAACGTCCGCCGAAGCCGCCTTGGGGATATAGCCCGAGGCGCCCAATTTTATGGCGCTGCGGACATCGCTGGCGCGGTCCTTGACAGACATCACCACGACGGTTGTATCGTGAAAGGCATCGCACAATACTTTAAGATCAATGGGACCGCCGAGGCCGTCGAACATCAGATCGGTCAACACCAGATCAAAACGCTCCTGCCCTTGCTGGTGACGGCTGGCAAGCTGCAATGCTTGTTCCAGGCTGTTGGCCTCGACAATTTCCACGTCTTCATCAAGCTGATGTAAGACGTGGCGCAGCCCGGCCCGAAAGATCGCGTGATCGTCTACGGAAAGAACTCTCAATTTACTCATGCCACGTGCTATGGAAACGGCTCATGTTTTCCCCGTTATTTTCGATACCCGTATAAAATTCCGGCCCAGAAATATGTGCGAGTTTTCAAAATTTGGATCACGCACAGAGATATTTTCCGCTAACAACTCAATTTTTAGTCGGCTGCATCTTACTTCTTAAAATTATGACGATGTTCCAATTATGAGCGAACATACTGAATTTACCAACCCATTGCAAATATCAAATATACGCGTTTATAGGAAAAAAGGCTTATGATCCCCAGCCTATTTCATGGCGAATAGTTTAACAGTGCTATAAATTTTTTCCTAATTTCAGCAAACTACAGAGTACTACAACAAAGGTACTAGATGTGCGGGGTGGTTTTGAAAGAACGCATGGATTGGGGCGCGGCATGGCCTAATGCATAGGTGCAAGTTGCGGCGCCAATGTCAGAGCCTCCCTGATTCGTTCCGAAGACAATTGTTGGCGAAGAATAGAAAGTCGATTTTCGGCCCAGACCTGCCCTGATCCCGCCGCCAGATACAGCCAGGCGTATGCCGTGACCAGATCGCGATTGACGCCCAGCCCGCGAGCGTAAAGGTCGCCTAAATTCAATTGTGCCAAGGGGGCGCCTTGACGGGCCGCGCGACGGTACCATTGCGCCGCCAGACTTGGGTTTTGGGCCACGCCGTATCCTTGCATATAAAGCCCGGCCAAGGCGATCTGCGCGTCGGCGTCACCATGCCGGGCCAGCGGCCTCCAGGCGCCCAATGCGGCGGCATAGTCGCCGCCGTCATATGCCGCCAGACCGACCGCGAAATCAGCCCGGGCCGTGCCCAGGGTCAGCGATAGCAAAGCGGCGAGTAAGCAACATATGCGCATGGCATCAATGTAGGCGTACAGTCCGGAATATTTGCCGCAACTTGTCGTGAAGTGGCTGTGTTATGGTTGCGGCAACAATAGCCCATCAGGGAGTGTGTCTTTATGGCCGGCGTCGTGTTCACGGATGATTTCAAGACGGACCCGTTTTGGTGGGAGGCCGCACCGCCGCGTAAAATCAATGATCCGCTGCCCGATGCGGCGGACGTTGTGGTCATCGGCGGCGGCTATGCCGGTCTGTCGACGGCCCTGGAACTGGCGCGCAACGGCACGGACGTCGTGGTATTGGAAGCCGAAGCGTTTGGCCACGGTGCCTCTTCGCGCAACGGCGGCGGGGTCAGCGGCACCAATGTCGGCAAGGGACCGACGGCGGGCGCGGTGTCGCCCGTCGAACGCGCCTTGGGCAAGGAGCGCATGCAGCAGTTGCTGGCTGGCGGGGCCGAGTCCATGAGCAATTTAGAGACCATGATCCGGCGCGAAAAGCTGGACTGTCATTATATCCGCTGCGGCCGTTTTGTTGGCGCCTATACGCCGGCTCATTTCGAAACCATGGCGACCAAGGTGGCGAGCCTGAACGAGGCGGGTGATTACGGCGCGGCATTGTTGGCGAAGGGGGAGCAGCGCCGGGAAATCGCCACGGATTTCTATTTCGGCGGCATGACGATCGAGGGTTCGGGCAGTGTACACCCGGCCATGTTGCAAATGGCGCTGTTGCAGCGCTGCCAGGACAATGGCGTCACCCTTTGCGCCCACACGCCCATGCAGGGTATCAGCCGGGAGGGCGGTGGCTATCTGGTGGCGACCGGCGCCGGTATCATCAAGGCGCGTGAAGTGGTGCTTGGCACCAATGGCTATACCGGTAAGAAAACGCCCTGGCTGCGCCGCCGCCTGATCCAGGCCGCCAGCTATATCATCGCCACGGAAGA
>JAPYPT010000174.1 GCA_029937535.1 Alphaproteobacteria bacterium | reverse complement strand
GGAGAACCTGGTCAACCTGGGCCGGCCGGATTGGGCCGAGGCGCATTATGCGTCCTGGTGTCGCAGCCTCGATAGCGAATACGGGCTGCAGCCGACGGATGAAACCCTCAGGGTTTATCAGCAATTGCTCGCCGGCCGGCGTGCGGTGGCCAGCTAAACTGCCCTTCCAGGCCCACCAGAAACACCTCAATTAACGATCTGAACGGCGCGGTGTTACTGCCGTGTTACCGGGCCATGGTACCGCTTTGCCATGTTCACGGCGCAAAAAATCCCGATTGAAACTTGGCTCATGCCCCGCGTGTTACCGGGGCGTAACCGCGCCGTGCTTCGCTGTTTGGGAACCTGCCCCGCGGGGGCGGGACGAGCAAACGAGACGGCGGATGCGAAATGGTTGAACCGGGAACTCCGGGGTCGTTCGTAGTGCGTATCTGGTTGGAAGGGGAGCTGGGAAATAACCCGACGTGGCGGGGTCACATCCGCCACGTCCAGGGCGAGGAAGAGGGTTATTTCCAGGACCTCTCGGAAATGAAGGCATTTCTCGAGCGGGTCAGCGGCATCCCCCTGCCAAATAAGGAGCGCCGGGAAGCTGTCATTCCGGTCCGTGTTGAGAGGTCTAGCGATGAATAGAAAATTACCCCCAAGGATGTCCAAGTTCATGTCCAAGTTCATGTCCAAGTTCATGCCCAAGTTCATGACTGCAGTCATGGGCGCCGTACTGGCCGCTGTGGCGGTCGCCTCACCCGTCGCGGCAAGCGGTTTCGGGCCCGTGAAAACCATTGTGGTTGACGCCAAGAAGGCTGCATTGGGCAAACGCCTGTTCTTCGATCCGCGCTTGTCGGGCGATGCGGCGATAAGCTGCGCCACCTGTCATGTTCCGGCCAAGGGCTTCGCCGATGGCCTGCCCCTGGCCAAGGCCTATCCGGGCTCCGAGGGTTTCCGCAACACGCCCACTTTGATCAACACGGCGCAAAAGGCGGCCTGGTTTCACGATGGGCGCATTGGCACCAACCTGAACGATGTGACCCGCGAATCCATCACGGAAACCTATTCCATGAATATGGATATGCGCTTGATGCAGGAACGCCTCAAGCAGGATCCGGTTTATGTGAAGATGTTCAAGGATGCCGGCTATGGCGAACCCTCGAACGGCTCCGTCCGCAAGGCGATCCCGGAATACCTCAAAACCCTGACATCTCGGGGTGCGCCCTTCGATACCGGCAAGCTGTCCGATGCCGCCCAGCGCGGGTTCGAATTGTTCAAGGGCAAGGCCGGCTGCGTGCAATGCCATTCCGGTTCCCGGTTCACCGATGACCAGCCCCACAATACCGGCGTGCCGGAAAATCCGGAGATCTGGTCGAACCCCATGCGGCATCTGACCTACGTTGCCTTCTCCATGTTCATGGGCATCGAGAACTATATGAACATCCGCCGGGACGTGGGCGCCCATATCCGCACCCACAAGGCCGACGGCACCGACATCGGCAAGTTCATGACGCCATCCCTGCGGGAGTTGAAGCAGACGGCGCCGTATATGCACAACGGCACCGTGGCGACACTACCCGATGTGGTCGCTTTCTATAACCGGGGCGGCGGGACGGATGCCAACCAGGATCCGCGCATCAAGCCTCTGGGTTTGAGCAAGGAAGAACGCGCCAACCTTGTGGCTTTCCTGGAAGCCCTATCCGGCGATCGCCTGACCGGACCCGAACACGTCTGGAAGGACAAGATCAATGTCAACTACGTAGCCATCGAAAACTGGCTGCAAGCGAAGAATTAGGAGAGCGCCATGAATAAGGGCAGAAAACTATCCCTTGCGGTCATCCTGATCGCCTCCGCCATCAGCGCATCCGGCCAATCCTGGGCCGACATGAACCCGCCGCTGGCGGCCCTGGGACCGGTCCCGGTTCCCGTCGATAATCCGCAAACGCCGGCCAAGGTGGCGCTGGGTAAACTACTGTTCTTCGATACCCGGATCGGCGGCGATGCCTCCGTTTCCTGTGCCGATTGTCATATGCCGAAACAGGGCTGGGGTTTCAATGACCCGATCTCGCGCGGCTATCCCGGCGTCATTCACTGGCGCAACAGCCAGACCGTGGTCAACTCCGCCTATCTGGGCAAGCTGTTTTGGGCCGGCGCCGCCAAGTCCCTGGAGGCCCAGGCGCCCGGCGCGGCGTTGGGCGCCGTCTCGGGAAATGGCGAACGGGACATGGTCGAGGCCCGCCTGGCCTTCATTCCCGAATACGTCAAACGCTTCAAAGAGGTCTTCGGCGATGACTGGCCCAAGGTCAACAACGTCTGGAAAGCCATGGCGGCCTTCGAACGAACCCTGATCCATGATCAAACCCCGTTCGACAACTACATGCGCGGTGACAAGGCGGCCTTGAGCGCGGCGCAGAAACGCGGCCTGAAACTTTTTCAGGGCAAGGCTAATTGCATCGAATGCCACAACGGGCCGCTGCTGACGGACCAGAAATTCTACAACCTTGGCGTACCCCGCGCGGAAGACTGGTTGGAGAACGGCATGGCCCAGATCACCTTCCGTTATGAGCAATATGCCAAGGGCACGACGGAAGCGCTGTACCGCACCATCAAGGACGATGCGGGCCTGTATTACCGGACCAAGCAAAAAGCCGACATGGGTAAATTCCGCACGGCGCCCCTGCGCTATATCGCCTACACCGCCCCCTTCATGCACAACGGATCTTTCTTCGATTTTGATGAAATCGTTGATTTCTACGACGAAGGCGGTGGCCGCAACGAGTTTACCGACGGCACTTTCGCCAAAAACAAAACCCCGCTGCTGAAGCCTCTCCGCCTGTCGGACGAGGAGAAGACCGACCTGATTGCCTTCCTCGAGGCCCTCAGCGGCAAGGAAATCAAGATGTCGACGCCGAAACTGCCGCTCTATGCGCCCCTACCGGCCGCGACCAATTGAGGATGCATGAAATGACCAAACACCTACAGAAATCATCGAAGTCACTGCCATCAAAGCCATTACCATCGAAAAAGGATCATCCGGCCGGAAAATGCCTGATGTCGCGGCGCCAGATGCTGTTCACATCGGGCGTGGCGACGGCCACGGTCATGGTCGCGGTCAGTTCCAGCCCGGAGGCGGCCAAGGTGCCGGCCATGGTGGCAACCTACCCCCGCAAACTAATCGCCAAGCTGAGCCAGCTAAAAACCGATAAGCCCATTGGCTTTGAATATCCCGACGAGGGCGCATTTGCCCAGTCCATGGTGGTCAAGCTGGGCGTGGCGGCCGGCGGCGGCATTGGCCCGAAGGACGACGTCGTGGCCTTCAACTACTTCTGCACCCACCAGGGCGGCGATCTGGACGGCACCTACAAGGGCGATACCAAATCCCTTGGTGCCTGTCCCCTGCATCTTTCCACCTACGACTTGACCCGGCACGGCATTTTGATTTCGGGCCAGGCCTATCAAAGCCTGCCGCAAGTGCTGCTCGAACTGGACGGCGACGACATTTACGCCGTCGGCGTGTTCGGCCTGATCTTCGGCCGCTACGACAACTTGCAAGGATAGGGAGACCGATAGCATGTCGACCCCATATTACATTCCAGAAACCAACGTTCCCCTGCCCCCCAAGGGCGCCGAGGTTATCACCACCGCCTGTGACTATTGTATCGTCGCCTGCGGCTACAAGGTTTACCGCTGGCCCGTGGCGGGCGGCCATGACGGCGGGCCAAAGGCCGAACAGAATGCCTTTGACGCCGATTTCCCGGTCGAGGCCCTGGGTCCCTGGGTGGCGCCCAACCAGCATAATATCGTGTTGCATAAGGGCGAGCCGAACCATGTGGTGATCATCCCCGACAAGGATACAAAGTTCGTCAATACGGACGGGGATTCATCCCTGCGCGGCGGCTGTATCGCCCAGAAATGCTATAACCCGCAGACTCCCACCCGTGACCGCCTGAAATCCCCCATGATGCGCATCTACGGCATCCTGCAGCCGGTGCCGTGGGATTTCGCCCTGGATATCGCGGCGGCGGTCGGCAACTACGTCCGCACCAAACATGGCGCCAACGCCTATGGCGTGAAGACCTATTCGTATCAGTACATCGAGAATACTTACGCCATCACCAAGTATGCCTTGCGCCATGTGAACACGGCCAACTTCACCTTCCACGACACGCCGTCCGATGTTTCTTCCACGCCGGGTTTCCGCGATGCCGGTTTCGACAATTTCGCCCCGGCCTACGAAGACTGGATGAACGCCGAGACCCTGCTGATCTGCGGCACCGACCCTTACGAGACCAAGACCATTCTGTGGACGCAATGGATCATGAAGGGCATCCAGAACGGCCAAAAGTGCATCATGATGAATCCCCGCCGCACCGCCGGCGTGGCCTATGCGGAAAAGAACGGCGGTCTGTGGCTGGACGTTAATCTGGGCACCGATCTGCTGGTGGTCAACGCCATCGCCCGCGTCATCGCCGAGAACGGCTGGCAGGATGCGGATTGGATCAAGAACTGGGTCAACAACAAGTGGGGTTCGTCCTCGGGCTTCGGCCAGGGCACCCGCAATACGCCGTGGCAATGGCGTACGACCTGGGGCAAGTTCCAGACCAAAGGCTATGACGATTGGAAAAAATGGCTGCTGGCCCAGGACGAGTTCAAGCCGGAGGCTGCCGCGAAAATTGCCGGTATAGATGTCGCCAAGATTTACAAGGCGGCCGAATGGATGGCCAAGCCCAAAGGTGGCAAACGGCCCAAAACCTCGATCATGATCGAAAAGGGCTTTTATTGGTCCAACAACACCGGCAACACCATGGCCATCAGCGCCCTGGCCATCATTGTCGGCGCCGGCGGCAGGCCGGGCCAGGTGGTGGGCCGGGCCGGCGGGCATCAACGTGGCGGCCAGCGCGGCGGCAAATATCCGCGCAACAAATCGCCCATGAAGGTGCCGGGCCGCAGACGCAGGGCCCTGGACACCGATACCTGGACCATGTCGGGGCATACCCGTTTTGCCCATGTCATCGGCACCACCTGGATCCAGTCCATGTGCGGCAGCCAGCAATTGTCCAAGCGGTTTGAGGAACTGGTGGTCGCCAACCCCCACCAGATCCGCTCCTACGACAAGCAGGACATCATCGATACTCTGAAGCGCAGGGCGGATTCGGGCGGCATGGTGGTGATCAACCAGGATATCTATCTGGTCGATCCCATCGGCAACCGCTACGCCGACATTATCTTTCCCGCCGCCACCTGGGGCGAGGAAACCTTCATGCGGGCCAATGGCGAGCGGCGTTTGCGCCTCTACAACAAGTTCTATGACCCGCCGGGCGAGGCCAAGCCGGACTGGTGGATCATAGCTGAGTTGGCCAAGCGCATGGGCTTCGACGGCTTCGATTGGCAAAACTCCAACGATGTGGCCGAGGAGTCCGCCCGTTTCTCGCGGGGCAGCCGCAAGGACTTCAACATGATCAAGGTCGCCGCCCGGCGCGAGGGCAAGACCCTGCATCAGAAGCTGGGGGAGTTCGGCACCAACGGTATCCAAGGACCGGTCTTCATGCAGGACGATGGCACCCTGATTGGTACCAACCGGCTGCATGATACCACCCGCGTATTGCCGGAAACCGGACCGGCCGCGGGCAATGTGTTCAACAAAAAGTTGACCCATTTCAACAGCCAGACCGGCCGCTGCAATATCGAGAAATCGCCCTGGTCCCTGTTCTCGGATTACTGGGAATGGATGAAGCCCAAGGGCAACGAGCTGTGGTGTACCTCAGGGCGCACCAACGAACGCTGGCAATCCGGCTTCGATGACCGCCGAAGGCCCTACATCGTGCAGCGCTGGCCGGATAATTATGTGGAAATGCATCCCGATGACGCCAAGCAGCGGGGCATCGAAAGCGGCGATATGCTGATGGTCTATTCCGACCGCGTGCCCAACCTGAAGGAAACCACGCTGGGCGTTGAAGGTAGCGACTATTCCTTCTCCGGCCAAATGAAGGCCGGCAACGTGGAGCTGACCCGCGCCGCCGTGACCGGCGTGGCCATGGTCACCCGGCATATCAAAAAAGGCATCATCTTCATGGACTTCCTGCATACCTCGCAACCGGCGAACGCGTTGGAAGGCCGCGTCGTTGATTGGATAAGCGGCAACTATAACTACAAGATGGGCGTCGCCAAGGTGAAGAAGATCGGCACCTCGCCCTACAAGAATTCCTTCCGCTCCATGTCCTTCGCACCGAGGGATATCACCTGATCGCAACGCGGGTCCGGACCTGAAGCGTCAGCTTCAGCCGGGCCCGCAGCTGCGTTGGAGCCCGAATTTAGAATTAGAAAAATTAAAACAATAGGCCTTCGATCATGATTATTCACCTCGAACAAGCACTCTTCAAAGATCCACTACCCGTATTCCGCCAGGTTTCGGACGACGCTTGCCGGGCACTGGGAAGGATCCTCGGCGAAGGGGCCGATGTGCATCGTTGCCTGGCGGCCCAGGCGTTGGGGCGGATTGGCGGCGAGGCGGCCATTCAGCCCCTCATCGATGCCCTGCTGGACGAAGATGAGGACGTGCGCACGGATGCGGCCGAGGCCCTGGCGCGGCGTCCAGATCCACGGGCCCGCCAACAGCTGTTCGAGAACCTGTTGGGCGACCCTTGCGCCGAAGTCAAACTGGCCGCCATCGAGGCGCTGGTGAATTTGCGTGACCCGGCCCTGGTCCCCTGGCTGCGCCGTATGGTCGTCGGCCGGGATGCAGAGAGCACCTGGGACGAACAGGAATTCCATGCCAGCGGCTGGGACGACTGGGTCGATATCCAGATCAGGTCGGTCAACGCCCTGGCCGAGATGGGAGTGGGGGAAGCCGTACCCGAGATCATCGCGGCAATGGCCGATGAGAACGCCCAGGACATGTCGGAAACAGCCTTCAAGGCGTTCGCTCGGCTTGGCGGCCCGGGTATCGAGGCATTGGCGCGGATGCTGGATGGGACGTCCCCGCGTTTGCGCCGGCGCGCGGCGGCCACCCTGGCCGCCATCCGGTCGGGCGATGCGGCGGACCATTGCAGCCGCGCCCTGTCGGACGGCGATCCATCGGTCCGGTTGGCGGCACTGCGCGGGCTGGCGGCCTGGGCGCCTGATGATCCCCGCCTGGAGCCTCTGTTCGCGGACGCCGACGAGACGGTGAGAGCCGAAGTCATCGCCCTGTGTGCCGAACAGCACAGCCACAGGCTGCCGGCTGCTCTTGATGATATTTCGACCAATGTGAAAATTGCCGCTCTGGAAGCCGTTGCCAGGTATTCCGACCGGTTCGACGATGATGCTTTGGTGGCTGCCACGCGGGACGGTTTGACCGGCGAGACAGCCGCCGCCGCGGCCCGCGCCCTGGCTGCACTGGCGCCGGACGCGGCCGTTGTCGATCTGGCCACGCTGTTGCACGACGGCGCGCAGCCGTTGGCGGCACGGCTGGGCGCCTTGCAAGGGCTGGCGGCAATTGGCGGTGATGCGGCGGTCACGGCATTGATTGCCGTGCTTGATGACGAGGCACGGCCGATCCGCTTGGAAGTCATGCCGGCCCTGGCGAATTTGGCGCGCCAGGACGCGGTCTGGCCCAACAGGGCCGGCGCGGCGCTGCTTGAGGCGCTCAAGGGACGGTATCAGCCTGAAGAAGCCGTCGAGGAAGTTGCGGCGGCTCCTACAGTTGAGCCGATTGCTCCGGTGCGGGCGCCGGAACTTTCTCAAACATCGACCTTGAACGCGATCCTGGCCGATGTGCCGGAGGCCCGTGAAACCTTGAACTTGCCTGGCGATGGCGTGGCGCTGACGGCCATGGACATGGAGCGTCTGGCCCTGGCGAAACGGCTCAAGAAAGGCAAGAAGCGCATGTCCCTTACGCCGAATGTCGTGCGCCATGAAGATATCCGGCGGTTTGCCGCCCGCGTGCTGGGTGATCTTGCCCAGGAAGATGTGGCCCAGCAACTGGCGCTGGCCCTGACCGATGCCGACGGCGAAGTGCGTCAGGCGGCGGCGGAGTCCCTGGCGTGCATCGGGTCGGAACTTGACCCACTCTCCCGGGACGTCGCGCACGCCATACAAATGGTGCTGGCCACGGCCGACCGTGATCTGAAACTGCCGTTGGTCCGTGCCCTGGCCGCCTGTGAGGGCGGTGACACGGCCGAAACCCTGCGCGGGTATCTCCGCGACGAAGATTCCTTCCTGCGTTCCGAAGCCATTCGCGGGCTCGCCAAGCTGAACCTCTTTGACCCGAAGATCGAGGGCCTGCTGGGCGATCCCGATCCATCCGTGCGCCTGTGCGCCGCCGAGACCATGGCGGCGGCGGCGGGGGCGGAGCGCGTCATTCCCATTCTGGTCGAATTCGCCGTTGCCTTCGAGGGCTACCACGGCAAAGCGGCGGCCCGTCTGCTGCGGGGCCTGAACGGGGACAAGGCCAGCAGACTATTCCTCGAGCTGTTGGGGGACCCAAGCCGCAAACGCATCTGGGCGGTGGCGATCGAGGCCCTGGGCGAACTGAATGAACACATAGGATAGCGAAGGAACGTTTCCATGAAAACGAACAAACTGACCATCGGCTTGGCACTAAGCGTTTGCGCCGCCATTGCCTTCGCGGCCCCCGGCCAGGCGGCAAAACGCGGCAAATACAAGGAAGTCGCCGTAACGGATGGCGGAACGGTGACGGGCAAGGTGAGTTTCGAAGGGGCGGTTCCCGGCGATGCCATCGAGAGAATCCTTATCACCAAAAATGTCGATGTCTGCGGCAAGGGTGAGCGGGAGGTGGTTTGGGTTGATGTCAAGGATGGGGCATTGCGCGGCACCTTTGTTTTCCTGAGCAAGATCAAGTCGGGCAAGAAATGGGGCAAGCCGGAATTCGGCGAATATATGGTCACTCAAAAAGGCTGCCGCTTCCGTCCCTGGGCCCAGGTGGTCCGCCCCGGTCCTTTCATTATCCGCAATAGCGACGCGGGCGTGCTGCATAACATCAACGCGCGCGAGCTGATCGGTGTGGAGAAGGGCCGGGTGGTGAAGAAAACCCTGTTTAACTTCGGCCAGCCCGATCCCGGTGACATCAAGGACAAGATCAAGCCGCGGCGATCGTCCTATATCGGCATCAACTGCGAGGCCCACAATTTCATGTTCGGCTTCATCCTGGCGCCGGTCCATCCCTATGCGGTGGTGGTGGGCGAGGACGGCTCCTTCTCCATCGATAACATCCCACCGGGCAAATATACCCTGAAGGCCTGGCATCCCCGCTTCGGTGTCCAAAAGAGCAAAATCACGATTTCCCCCGAGGGCAAGGTCGAAGTCAACTTCGCCTTCGCCGAGGCCGAATAGCGGTCAGGCGGAATGGGGGTGCGGACAATGGCACGGACGAATAATAGCGGACGGTACATGCGATGGGGCCTGGCGGGCGCGGCCGTGCTTGGCGTCGCCCTTGCCGCGACGCCGGCGTTGGCCCTGGAAGAGAATGTCTACCGTCAGTTTTTCGGGCTGGATTCCCGGCGGCTGATCTGGTTCCTGGCCCAGATGCATCTGTTCTTCGGCGCCTTTGTCCTGGGCGTGCCGTTGTTCGCGGTGATTATCGAGATCGTCGGCTGGAACAACAAGGATCCGAAATTCGACAAGCTGGCCTATGAGTTCACCTCCCTGTTGAGCATCGCCTATGCCACCACCGCCGCCCTGGGCGGCCTGCTGGCCTTCGCCCTGTTCACCCTGTACCCGACGTTCATGGGTTACATGGCGGGCATCTTCAAGGACATCATGTTCCTCTACGCCCTGTTGTTCTTCGGCGAGACCTTCGCGCTGTATATGTATTACTACGGTTGGCACTGGCTGAAGGGCGGGGGTAGGTTTTCCCTCAAGCTGCAATGGCTGTTCAGGGCCCTGGCCATCGTGATCGCCGGCGGCGGCCTGATCTTCGCCCTTGGCATGGTCGGGCCGGAGATGCGGCCCGATACCCGCTGGTTCATTCTGCTGCTTTACATCGCGCCCACGGCCATCGGCTTCTGGATGATCCGCGACCGGAAGTCCACGCACATCTTTATTGGCATCATGTTGAATGTCTTCGGCACCGCCATCATGCAACTGGCCAATTCCTGGGCCGGCTACATGATGAGCCCGACCGGCGTCGATAGTGGCGGCGTCTTTGTCGGGACGGTCTGGAATGCCTTCGAAAATGTCCTGGCCACGCCGATCGCAATTCACCGCATGCTGGGCAACCTGGCGTTCGGCGGTCTGGTGGCGGGCGCCTATGCCGCCGTAAAATTCATCGGCGCCAAGACCCCGGCGGAAAAGGCCCATTACGACTGGATGGGCTACATCTCCAACTTCGTCGCTATTGCCGCGCTGATCCCCTTGCCCTTCGCCGGCTATTATCTGGGACGGGAGATCTATTCCACCTCCGCCGTCATGGGCAACAACATGATGGGCGGTGATTTTTCCTGGACCTTCATCATCCAGGCCATGCTGGTGGGTTCGCTGTTCGTGATCTCCAACTATTATTTGTGGAGCGGCATGACCCGGATCCCCGGCGCCCAGCGGTATTATAAATTCATCAAGTGGATATTGCTCGCCCTGATCATCTCCTTCGCGATCTGGCTGACGCCCCATAACCTGCCGCTGACCGGCAGGGAAGTGGGAGAAATGGCGGGCAGCCAGTATCACCCCATGCTGAAATATCTCGGTCTCATGCCGGCCAAGAACGCGGTGGTCAATCTGATCATCCTGGCGACCTTCTTCTCCTTCCTGCTGTATCGCCGGGGCAATATGGCGGATGCGGTTTCCATCCGTGCCCAGGGCAAGGGCGCCGCCGTGACCATTTTGATCATCGGCGCCATCGCCATCGGCCTGGTGGCGCAATACGCGATGACCATGCTGCAGATGGATCCGGGCGAGCTGGATTTGCCCGCCGACCGGGCCGAATACATCCGCACGATTGGTTATTTGCTGGTCGTTGAATGCGTGGTTGGCGTTATCGCCATCATTCTGGCCCTGATGGACAGGGGTAAGCTGGGGCAGGCGCTGTACCTGGCCGTCACGGCCTTCAACGTGACGATCTTCCTGGGCGTCTATGGCTTCGTGGTCATGGAAAAAGCCTCGCCCGTGCTGCGCAACGTCGCCGTCAGCCAGTTCCTGCAACTGATCTCTTGCCTGGTCGTGGTCTCGGTGATCGATTTCTTCCTGTTCAAGCGGGCCAAGTCCCTGGGCGAGATGCAGTGGGGCAGGATGACCGTGCGCAGCCAATACGCCCTGTTGCTGCTGACGTTCGTGATCACCATGAACATGGGGCTGATGGGTTTCATCCGCTCCGGCCTGCGCGGAGATTGGCACATCTTCGGCGTCATGCGGGATACCTCCCAGTGGGCCTATACGCCCAGCAATTTCGTCATGACGCAACAAGTGGGCGGCGCGGTTCTGCTGTTCATGATCGGCTGCGCCTTCATGTTCTGGCTTGGCGGCATCAACGCCAAGAGTTCGGAGGATTAGGCCGTGAACGTCACCGTCACGCGGGTCTTTCCCTTCCTGTTGATCGTTTTGGCGATCTATCTGTGGATCGGCTATTCCGTCACCGAGCTGACGGGGGGAGAGCGGACGGCCTCGGCGGCGGTGGAGATTACGCCCGAGGGCGGCGAGGCTATTTACTGGGGCAGGGGGCGGTGTTTCACCTGCCACAGCGTCGGCGGCCAGGGCAGCGCCGTGCGCGGCCCCAACCA
>JAPYPT010000173.1 GCA_029937535.1 Alphaproteobacteria bacterium | reverse complement strand
CTGACGGCGGTGGGCGCCCGGCCCCTGGCGATCACCGATTGCCTGAATTTCGGCAACCCCGAACGCCCGGAAATCATGGGCCAGTTCGTGGGCTGCATCCAGGGCATGGGAGAGGCCTGCCGGGCCCTAGATTTTCCCGTGGTCTCGGGCAATGTCTCGCTCTACAACGAAACCCACGGACAGGCCATTCTGCCGACCCCGGCCATCGGCGGCATCGGCATCCTGGACAATCTGGAACGCCATGCCGATCTGGCCCTCCGCCGCCCTGGCGATATCCTGTTATTGGTGGGCGGGAGCATGGGTCATCTGGGCCAATCGATCTATCTGCGGCAATTGCTGGGCCGTGCGGATGGCCCGCCCCCCGCGGTGGATTTGGCGGCCGAACGGCGGCACGGCGATTTTGTCCGTTCCTTGATCGCGGAAGGCTGGGTCGATACCTGCCACGATGTCTCCGACGGCGGTCTTTTGGTCGCTGTGGCGGAGATGGCCATGGCCGGAAATCGGGGCCTGGCCCTGGAAGGGCCGGACGATCCGGGCTTCTGGTTCGGCGAGGACCAGGGCCGCTATATTCTGGCGCTGCCCGAAACCGCGCTGGCGGTGGTTTTACAACGGGCGGCACAAAATCAAGTTCCGCTCCGGACCATCGGCCGAACCATCGGCCAAACCGGCGGCGAGGCGTTGACGCTGAACGCTAGTCCGCCTATATCCATAGAAGAATTGCGGCGTTCGCATGAGGCGTGGCTGCCTGACTATATATCGAACGCCTGATTGGGGAGACTACAACATGGCCATGGACGCCACCGAGATCGAGAAACTGATCAAGGCAGGCATCGCCGATGCCCAGGTCACCATTGAAGACCTGCGCGGCGACGGCGATCATTATGCGGCCATGGTGGTATCCGCCGCATTCGAAGGCAAATCCAGGGTCCAGCAGCACCAGATGGTGTATCAGGCGCTACAGGGCCGCATGGGCGGGGAGCTACATGCCCTGGCCCTGCAAACGGCGGTGCCGGGCGCGGACGGTTAAGTGATATTTGATTAGGTAAGTATAATTTGAGTTTGAGATGGTGGCCGTGGGGTGCCGCCGCAACACAGAGGAAACCAACGATGAGCGACAATCCAGCTTTTGACAGCATTCAAAGTGAACTCGACGCCAACGATGTGGTGTTGTTCATGAAAGGCACGCCGGTATTCCCGCAATGCGGCTTCTCCTCCATGGTGGTGCAGGTGTTGAGCCATGTGGGCGTGAAGTTCAAGGGCATCGACGTCCTGGCCGACGATGCGGTGCGCAGCGGCATCAAGGAATTCTCCAACTGGCCGACCATCCCGCAGCTTTACGTGAAGGGCGAATTCATCGGCGGTTGCGACATCATCCGCGAGATGTACGAGGCCGGCGAACTGCAGGAAACCTTCGCGGCCAAGGGCGTCGAGACCGAAGCGGCCTAATTTGGGGGGACTTGCCATGGCGGCGCCAGATCCGGTTCCCGAACCGATCGAGGATTACCACGTCCACGTCTATTTTGGCCCCGACAGCCGGGAGCCCGCCAAGGCCCTGCGCGAGGATATCGAACAACGCTTCGATATCACCATGGGCCGCTGGCACGAAAAGGCCGTCGGGCCGCACCCGGAGTGGAGCTATCAGGTCAAATTCGGCACCGATCTGTTTGCCGAATTGGTCCCCTGGCTCATGCAAAACCGCCGCGGCCTGACCATCCTGGTCCATCCCAACACCGGCAATGACCTGGCCGACCACCGCGATTGGCCCATTTGGATGGGTGAGATCCCGGAGCTGAATTTGGCCATGTTCGAGGACTAGCGCATGTCGCGTTTAATTAAACGCGAGGCCATGCGCTAAAACCTTTAAGATAGAGCAACTTGTCCGCATTCAATTGAAGCCAATTGAATAAGGGTTGCTCTAGCGCCAGAGCGCCCCCTCTTGGTCAAGAAAGCATCGAATTCCATTAAGTTGGGGAAGAGTGGAATATGACCGAGATCGAGACCGCGCTGACAAAGCGCCTGAATATCCGCCATCCCATTCTTCTCGCGCCCATGGGTACTTGTTCGGGCGGCGAACTTGCCGCCGCCGTTACCCAGGCGGGGGGCCTGGGCCTGATCGGTGGCGGCCCGGCTGACCCTGAATGGTTGCGGACGGAATACGCCCGTGCCGGTAATGCCAGGGTCGGCGTCGGCTTCATCACATGGCTTTTGGCTCAACAGCCCGAAACCCTGGAGCTTGCCCTGGATCACAAACCGGCGGCGGTCATGTTGTCATTCGGCGATCACACGCCGTTCGTCGATGCGATCAAGGCTGCCGAAATACCGCTTATCTGTCAGGTGCAAACCGTGGCGCAGGCCCTCCATGCGGCCCAAACCGGCGCGGACGTCATTGTTGCCCAGGGCCAGGAAGCGGGCGGACACGGCATATCCTCGCGCGGCACCATTGCGCTGGCACCAGCAATTGTCGATGCGCTTGGCGGGGATATTCCCGTTGTCGCGGCGGGCGGCATCGCCGACGGCCGGGGCTTGGCCGCCGCGTTGATGCTGGGTTGCGGCGGTGTGCTTATGGGAACAAGGTTCGCGGCGTCCCGGGAATCGCTTTGGTCCGAAATCAAAACATCGGCGCTGGCGGCTGCAAACGGTGACGATACCGTCCGAACAGAGGTTTTCGATATTTTGCGGCGGGGCTCTCCCTGGCCAGATTCATATGATGGCAGGGTATTGCGCAACGCAGCGGCGGACCGTTGGCATGGCAACGAAGCGGCGCTTTATGAAAACCTTGAAGAGGCAGGCCCCCGTTTCGCGGACGCCGATGCGCGCGACGACATGGCTGAAAACGTGACCTGGGCGGGCGAAGACGTCGATCTTATCCACGACATTCCACCGGCTGGCGACATCGTTCAGCGAGTGGTCAATGAAGCCATTGAGATAATGTCGGGCGGATCAACCTTCACCCTCGTCGGTTCTTCCTGAACCAAGACATGACGCGTTGGCGAACGGCTTGGCCAATCGGCTCTGGATTACCGGGTCACGCCCGGCAATGACAAATCTCAAGAAATTCCGGCTAAAATCCGCCAAATCGTCATACCCGCGCTTGACGCGGGTATCCAGGGCCACGCGGCAAATGGACCGGAAAATGGTTCATCCCAACACCGGCAATGACCTGGCCGACCACGGCGACTGGCCCCTATGGATGGGCGAGATCCCGGAGCTGAATTTGGCCATGTTCGAGACGTAGACGCCATTCCCGGCAAGAGGCCAATGCCTCCGCAATAGCCTCCGCTAGCGTTGTCTTTCCGTTTCCTGGAGGGCCAACGAGAAGAGTACGATGTCTAGGATCTAACCCGTGAGCTCTGAGCAAGCTTGATCTTTGCTGTTCCTCTATCAGCTGATCCACCGCGTCACGGCAAGTATCTGAAAGAACCAAATCAGCTAATCGACGACGCGGGGTCATCTCTGCCACAAACTCTCGTCCGTGTTTCGCAGCGTCTGAATGCTGCGGAGACAAATGAGTGCCATTGCCGTTCGCTTTTACGGCTCGCGTTAATCGTTCGGCCAGCACGCGGTGCTGCTTTTTGTTTTCTTCAGCTATGATTGTATCGACAGTTGATCGGACGGCGTCTTTGTCGCCTGACATACTGGCCCGTACCAATGATATTAGAAGGTCGCTGCGAGCCATCTGACCCACTCCTGCTTTTGGTTCGTCTGAGTATCTTAACAAACGCCTCTGCAATCTTATGTTTGCATGATACGGCTGCCCTTCCTACCTTAGAGACGCGTTGAGCCATTCGAGAATCTTCTCGGACATACCCACGATCACTAATACTCGAATCTGTACATCAGGGTATAATTGACATCATTGTGGAATCATATCGACATCAAGGTGTTTCGTCGATTTTTCTGAATTTCAACATGAAATTTTTTCTACTTAGCGCGCCCTGTGCTGTGTCTGCGCTGGTCTTCCTACACGGCGTCAACGGCACAAAGAATTATCGCTCAGAACATTTTGATTTCACGCTTCCGTTCGTGGTGGGGCGAACGCTGACTGACGGTACACAACGCGACTGATTCGTGTAATAGGTGAGGTCGTCCCGTCAGCCGCGAGCGACTGTAGCGACATTGTTCGCTTGCGCGGCCACTAGGGGCCTTTGATTGGCGAAAAAATGCAGCCGCTGCCCGGCGCGTTTGTGTCGTTACTGTGCGTTACGGTGGTAGTTCATAAAATAACCTAAGCCGTCCGCTCCCGCGCCGCCTCCATGGTCAGGCGGAACAGATCCCGTTGCGCGTTGGAGCCGCCGATGCGGTGGGTTTGCGCCAATACGGCGTCGATGTTTTCGGCTGCGGTGGCAAAATCGCCCCGGCGGAAGGCGATGACGCCCAGACAAAGCTGGCGGCCGACCTGTTCCATGATTTGGCTATTGGTGCTGTTTTCGCCCTCTATGTAGGCGTGCTGGCTTTCCAGGAACCGGCCTAGTTTCTTTTCGCCGCCCGCCGAGACCAGGGTCATGGCCAAATGGGCGTCGGCGAAGGCAAAGGCGTGATCGTTCACGTGATGGGCCCATAGATCGACCAGTTGGTCCCAGCGGTCCTCCACGTCGATGCCCTTTAGCTCCAGGCGCCACAACAACGACGTGCAGTCGTTCAGGCGCGTCACCATGTCCTCGTCGCAATCGGAGACGTGGCGGTCGAAAATCTCCAGAACACGCTCGAACGCGCCGCCATCCATCAGCGGCAGACATAGGTGCCACCACAGATGCCCCCGCAGCCACCGGGCCGTGTCCCAATGGGCTTCCATTTTTTCCAGCCAGTCGATGGTTTCCTGGGCGCGCCCCTCCATCTGCAGGGTATGGGCCACCGCATGCACGGCCCAGCAATCGCGCGGCTCCATGGCAACGGCCTTGCGCCCGAATTCCTCCGCCCGGCGGTAATCGCCGGCTTCTTCCAGGCCGAAGGCGGCCATGCCCAACAGAAAGCCGTGATAGGGGATGGCGTCGTGCCAGGCGGGCAGGATATGCAGCACGGATTGGCGCATGCGGTCTGACTCGCCGACCAGATAATAGGCCTCATGGGCACACTTGGCGGCCATGATGTCGTGGGGGTATTCCGCCAGGATGCCGTCCCACATCTGCCCGGCCAGGCTCATCTCGCCCGCCGCCGCCTGCTCGAAGGCATCGATATGGGCCTGTTCCCGCAAGGTGACGCGGCTGCGCCGGGCCTTGGCGGCGCGCAGTTCCAGATTGATCCGGGGGTGCGCGGCACTGACCCCGCCGAACAGACGCAGGCACCCGGTCAGGCAATAGCCAAGGGCAAAATCCGGATCGACCTCCGCCGCCGAGAGCAGGCTGCCCACGGGCTCGCCGCTGAACACCATGTAATCGTCCATGGCGCTGTTGAAGGCCGCCACGGTCTCCGGCAGCGCCGCCGTGAAGTCCAATCCCAGCTTATCCACCGCCATGCCGTATCCTTCCCGCCAAACAGGTTAGAGCAATTTTCAATTAATCGGAGTCACCCAAGACGTACACACTACACGACACTCACCCATTCCTACGTCATTGCCGGGCTTGACCCGGCAATCCAGGGTAACAAACTCCAGTGTTTGCGGCCCTGGATCGCCGGTACTTTGCGGGTCTCCGCTTCGCTGCGCCCGAGGATGACGGACTGTCGTGTAGTGTGCAAGACGTTCGATTGGTCCCGCCAATCTTCCCGATAGCCAACCGCGCCGGCAGTCTAGATAATGGCGGAAACAATTATGGAGGACGTCATGAAGGTTGGATTTATCGGCTTGGGGCACATGGGTGGACCCATGTGCCGGAATATTATCAAGGGCGGCCACGAGGTGCTGGTGCATGATCTCTCCGAGGCGGCTATTCAGGCCTGCGTCGATGTGGGCGGCACCGCCGGGGGCTCCGTCGCCAATGTGGCCGGGCAGGTTGAGGTGGTGATGACATCCCTGCCCATGCCCAAGGACGTGGAGGCCGTGGCCCTGGGCCCGGGCGGTATTGGCGAGAATGCCAATGCTGGGACGATCTATGTGGATCTTTCCACCAACTCGCCCGCCATGATGCGCAAGATTGCCGGCGAATTGGCGGACAAGGCTATCGTCACCCTGGACGGACCGGTTTCGGGCGGCGTCATCGGCGCCGAGAAAGCCACCATCGCCATCATGGTGGGCGGCGACAAGTCGGCTTTCGACAGCTGCATGCCGGTCTTTGAATCCTTCGGCAAGACCATTGTTCATACGGGCGAATTGGGCACCGGGTGCATCGCCAAGCTGGTCAACAACATGATCGCCTTCACCAACATGACGGCGGGCGCGGAAGGGTTGATGCTGGGCGTTGCCGCCGGCATGGATCCCGCCGTGTTGAACGAGATCGTGCGCAACAGTTCGGGCAATTCCATGGGCTATCGCGGTGTCGCAAGAAACGCCCTGGGGCGGGACTTCACCCCCGGCTTTACCGTGGATCTGGCCTACAAGGATCTGCGCCTGGCGTTGGAGCTGGCGGACGAGCTGGATATGCCCCTGCTGCTGGGACCCCAGGTCCACAACATCATGCGCATGGCGCGGAGCAAGGATACGGGCGGCGAAGACGTCACGGCAATTTTGAAAGTTTACGAGGCCGCCATGGGACAAATGGTCGGGCCGGCGAAATAAACCAGATACGAGGAAATATCATGAGTGCGAATGGAAAAACCGGCGTATTGGCCGGCGTCAAGATCATCGAACTGGCCGGCATTGGCCCCGCGCCGCTGTGCTGTTCCCTGCTGGCGGACATGGGCGCGGATGTCCTGCGCATCGACCGCAACGCGCCGTCCGGATTGGGCAGCCCGCGCAAGACGCGCACGGATTTGTTGCGCCGGGGCCGCGCCTCGGTCGCCATCGACATGAAACACCCGGACGGCGTCGCCACGGTGCTGGGGCTGGTGGAGCAGGCCGACATCATCATCGATCCCTTCCGCCCCGGCGTCGCCGAGCGCCTCGGCCTGGGCCCCGATGAATGCCTGGCCCGCAATCCGAAGCTGGTTTATGGCCGCATGACCGGCTGGGGACAGGACGGCAGCCTTAATCAAGCCGCCGGCCACGACCTCAACTACATCGCCCTGACCGGGGTGCTGCATGCCATCGGAAACAAGGATATGCCGCAGCCGCCCCTCAACGTGGTCGGCGACATGGGCGGCGGGGCCATGTTCCTGGCCATGGGCGTTCTGGCGGCGGTGATCGAGGCCCGGCAATCAGGCCAGGGCCAGGTGGTGGACACCGCCATGACCGAGGGCGCGGCCTATCTCGCCACCGGCGCCTTCGGTGCCCTTGCCGCGGGCGATTGGGTGCATGAGCGGAATTCAAATATCCTGGACGGCGGCGCGCATTTCTATCGCTGTTACAAGACGTCCGACGGCAAGTTCGTCTCCATCGCCTCCATCGAGGCCAAGTTCTACGCCATCCTGCTGGACAAGCTGGGCCTGGACCCCGCCAATCTGCCGGCGCAAATGGACCGGCCCACCTGGCCGGACATGGCCGCCAAGTTCGAGGGGCTGTTCGCCCAAAAAACCCGCGATGAATGGTGCGGGATCATGGAGGGCACGGATATTTGTTTCGCCCCCGTGCTAACCTTCGATGAAGCCTTCGAGCATTCGCACGCCAAGACGCGGGGCAGCTTTGTCGAAGTGGACGGCGTTAAGCAACCGGTTCCAGCACCGCGCTTTTCCCGCACGCCCTCGTCCATCAAATCCCCGCCGCCCGAATACGGCGCCGATACCGCAGCGGGCCTGGCCTCCTGGGGCATGAGCGCGGACGAGATCGCCACGTTGATGGAAAGCAAGGCGATCGGCTGGCAGGGGTAGTGGAGGCCCGGACTTGATCCGTTGCTGTCCGGTTTAATTCGGCGCGCCTGACGCAGACCGTGGATCAATTTCGTGCCGATTTGCCGCATTGCCCTGGATGCCCGGATCAAGTCCGGGCATGACGGATTTGTCGGTTTTTCGCCGTTTTTGTCATTGCCGGGCTTGACCCGGCAATCCATACGGCCGTCGTATTCCGAGGTGAATCGAAACTACAAAAAAATCATACGGGCCTAGGTTTTCGGCGCGGAGGTGCCGACCTGGCCGACGTAGCTGGTATTCTGGACATATAGGTTGGTCAGCGCGTCGGCGATGTAGGCCGGGGTCAGGTGGGGTTCGATGCCTTCGTATTTGCAGGCGGCGAGGACTTGATCGACGATGAACTTGGGCTGGTAACAGGCCAGGGGTTTTTTCACCACCTCCGTCAGCTCGTGCACCACGTGGTCAAAAATCTCGTCGGTCAATTCCATGCCGGCCTTGCCCGCCACCGCCGTGAAGATTGCGCGGAAGGCCTCGGGCGTGGGCATATGGGTTTCCAGCTTGTAGGGAATGCGGCGCAGAAACGCCGGGTCCATGAGATCATCGGGCGACAGATTGGTGGAAAAAATCACCAGTTCATCGAACGGCACGATGAAGGCCTTGCCCGAAAACAGGGTCAGGTTATCGATGCGGGATTGCAGGGGGACGATCCAGCGGTTCAGCAATTCCTCGGGGCTGACCTTTTGGCGGCCGAAATCGTCAATGATAAAGGTGCCGTTCAAGGCCTTTACATGCAGGGGCGCCTCGTAGAATTTCGCCAGCTCGTTGAATTTCAGATCCAGCATGTCCATGGTCAACTCGCCACCCGTCACCACGACCGGGCGTTTGCAGGGCACCCAGCGGCGGTCATTCTTGGAACGGCGCAGGGTGGGCCGCGCCGGTTCGTCATTGCTCACCTCCACCTCCCTGTGAATGGCGGGGTCGAACACCTTGACGATGGCGCCGTCGACCTCGAAACAATAGGGCACGTAGATCACGCTTTCGAAGATCGTCGCGACTTTCTCCGCCACCGTGGTCTTGCCATTGCCGGCCGGTCCGTAGATCAAGATGCTGTGGCCTGAATTGATGGCCGGCCCGAGGCGGTTGACGAAATCGCCGGGCACGATGATATCGGCGAAGGCCTTGGCGATATCTTCCTTGGAGATGCGCTCGCCGGTGATGGTTTGGGCGAGGATGCGGGCTTGAAATTGTTCCAACCGCACGGGCGCGGGGCCGAAATACTGGTTCTGGTTACAGGCATCCTGGGCCAATTGCTGGCCGTCCTTGGTCAATTGGTAACGTATTTTCGCGCCCGCGCCGGCGCCCGAGGAGCCGACCGCATAGATCAATTTCCGGTCCACCATTTCCTGACCAATGGCCGCAACGATATTGTCGGGCAGTTTTATGGCCTGGGTAATCTGGCCGATGTCCTCCAGGTTTTCCAGGAACATGCCCTTGGCGAATAGGTTGATGAGGAAGGCCTGATCCAGGCCCGTATCCTCGATATTCGTTGGCGCCATGGGCGCGCTGATAGTGGCCGAGGCCGCGGACGCCGCTTGCTCCGCTCCTGGTTGGGTTGGTTGGGTCGGTTGTGTTGGTGCCGTTTCTACTGATGTCGCCTGTTCCATTACCGTTCCCCCGGCAAGTGCCCATCAAAATTCATTGCGTGCTCAAGACAGTCGTAATGATAGTCCAGACATGGCCGGACGGGGAACCTTGAATTTTGAGTTTCGCCCGCACCGCCACGGATCGCCGGTGAAATCCGCGCGATGGGCCTATTGCCCGAGAGAATCCATCAGCTCACGCCATTCGCGGGGCGCGATGCCGCAGTCCTTGGCACTGACCTGTTCGCCGGCCAGCATGCGCTTCACTGCCTCCAGCCCGGCGCGGGAGAGATGGACGCCGCCCATGCGGTAATCCTCGAACGCCTCCGCTGTTAATGGCACCCAGGCGCGCAGGGCTTCCAACATGGCGTCGGCATAGACCCGTATCTCATATTGCGCATGAGGGTCGGCCCGTAACGATAGGAAATGCAACAGATTATGCAGATCGCATTTCCAATACCATTCGGTGTAAATACTCAGCGGCAGGTTCATGCGGGCCAGTTCGCGGGCCAGCCCCTGCCGTTTTGGATCGATGACATTGCCCTCGTCATCCTCGTTCAGCATTTCCTGGTAATCGGCGTAGTTGCGCGCCGCATCCTCGCGCAGGATATCCAGGACACGGGCCGCTTCCTCGCCCTGAAGCACCCCGCCCCGGCCTTGACGGTTGTCCTGTGATTGAGTGGACAACTGGTCTGGCGCGGGCATATAGAATTCCCGGTTCAGAATGGAATAGCGGGCCGAATATTCGTTGACCGACGCGGTGCGGTGGCGGATCCATTGACGGGCCACGAAAACCGGCAATTTGACGTGAAATTTGATCTCGCACATCTCAAACGGCGTGGTATGGCGATGGCGCATCAAATAGCGCAACAGGCCCCGGTCTTCGGAAACCTGGCGGGTGCCCCGGCCGTAGGAGACGCGGGCGGCCTGCACCACGGCCCCATCATCGCCCATATAGTCGATCACCCGGACAAACCCCTGGTCAAGCACGGGAAGCGGTTTATACAGCATCTCTTCCAAGGCCGGGACCACGGCGCGCCTGGTTTCGGTGGCCTGGCCACGAAGCTGTTCTATTTCCCGTTTTTGCGCTTCATTGACCGGCATCGGACGCTCCATGACCGTTGGAATTCTGCGAGGGGACGACGGTCTTAACATACCCCTCTCGGGGCGCCACACCAATCCTGACCGCCATCCGTCCGGCGTGTTTCCCACGGTTTGCCAAGGCCCTTTAAAATGGCACCGAAAAAGCCTATATATGTCCTGCCGGCTTGTCCGGCTATGACGCTAAACGCTTTGCGGAATAAACGTTGCGGACCCGGGGGCGGTACCCGGCGCCTCCACCAGGAGTGCATCAAGGTTTGCATTGTCGGCGAATCGCAATTGTTGCGGATCTTACCGGCAGACATAGTCGTAACATTGATACGACAATGACGCGGCATGGATGCATTGCTGATGGGGGCGAAACAGGATCGACGCGCGTAATAAAGGCATGGTTTGCGTTCGGCATGGCTCCACCGATATCGGGCCATTTCTACAAGTGCCAATGATAATGAAATGGTGCTCGCTGCCTAGATAGTTGGGTAAGCGCGGTTTCGGGGGGCACCGGGCAACAGAAGCCCCCCACTTATCACGAATTAGCTCGCATGGACCACGTTACACTAAAACTCTGGACCGGCCATCAGCCATGGGTTATGTCCGCAAAACAAGAATGAACAAAGGGTTCGGGGGCATGGCCCAAGATCTGATGCAATACGGCCAAATGGTCGAAGACAGCTTGCGCGGCGTCGTACGGGAGGCCTTGCAGCGCACGGCCACGGACGGCCTGTTGGGCGAGCATCATTTCTATATCGGTTTCAAGACGCAATTCCCCGGCGTCGTCATTCCCAATCACCTCGGTCTGCAGTACCCGGAGGAGATGACCATTGTCATCCAGCATAAATTCTGGGGGCTTGAGGTCAGCGATGATGCCTTTGAAATCACCTTGAGTTTTAACGGCCAGGGGCAGCATCTGTTCATTCCGTTTTTGGCCATGACCTCGTTCCTGGACCCCAGCGTCCAGTTCGGCCTGCAATTCGGCCAGGGGGAAGAGGGAGAGTCGGAAAGCACCGGCAGCGAGGCTCAACCCGACGCCGGAGCACTATCCGATCCGGAGGCGGAAAAACCCTCCAAGGACGACGAAAAAGGCGGCAACGTCGTCACCCTGGATACCTTCCGCAAGGACTAGCGCATGTCGCGTTTAATTGAACGCGAGGCCATGCGCTAAAACCTTTAAG
>JAPYPT010000460.1 GCA_029937535.1 Alphaproteobacteria bacterium | reverse complement strand
GCCATGAAGTCGCCAAAACTGACCTCCCGCGCCGGCGCCTCGACCTCGCCGGGCCCCAGAAATTTCAGGGCGATATTTTCCGGATCCTGTTCGGCCCGCAAACGGATGGCGTCAAACGTATTGCCGGCGGGGATCAACTCACTAAGAGGCGTCTGCTCCAGCGCTCTGGCGTCAGCATTATTCCGGATCGGCTCGCGCATTGTCTCATTCCTTAAAAGTCGTACTACGCCACGACGGCATCGGCCCGCAGACCGTTGATTTGGTTTTGATCATAGCCCAAATCGGCCAAGACGGCGTCCGTGTCCTGACCCAGACGCGGCGGCGCAGCCGTGACCTGGGCGCCGTCATGGGCCATCTTGAAACCGACGCCGGGCACCCGGTAATCCCGCGCGGTAACGGGATCGGCAATTGTTTGGATCAAACCGCGCGCGGCAAGCTGGTCGCTGTCCATGATCTCGGCCAAGCCGCGCACCTTGCCGGCCGGCACGCCCAAGGCGCCCAGGCGCTCCTCCCACTCAAGGGCGGACGCGGTGGCGAAGGCCGCCGCCAGGGCCTCTTGCACCAGGGCGACATAGCCGGCGTTTTGCCCCCATTCCCGGACCCTGGCGTCGTCGAACAAATCCGCCCGGTCAATTTCGTTCGCCAAGGCCTTGGCCTGGTGCGGCGCGTTGGCGGCCAGGGCGAGCAAGCCGTCCGCCGTTTCGAACATGCCCGAATACGGGCTGCCGCTGGCGGCCCGGTCGCCCTGGCGGGTGGGTGGCGTAATGCCTTGCAAAAACGGCGCCAGCATGGGCGCCATGATGGCCACGGCGGCATCCATCATGGCCACGTCGATGATCTGCCCCGTGCCGGAACGTTCCCGCTGGAAAAGGGCGGATGAAATGGCAAAGGCGGCCGACAGCCCGGCCACATAGTCGATCATGGGAAAGCCCACCCGGCGCGGCCTGCCGCTGTCATCGCCATTCGTTGTCATCATCCCCGAGACCGCCTGGACCACGTGGTCATAGGCCGGACGCTGAGCCATGGGCCCGTCCTGGCCATAGCCCGAGATGGCGCAGTAGATCAGCCGGGGGTTAACCGCCGCCAGGCTTGCCGCGCCCAGTCCCAGACGCTCCATGACGCCGGGGCGAAAATTTTCGGTCAATACATCCGCCGACGCCACCAGCTTGCGCACGATCTCCTTGCCGCGCGGGTCTTTCAGGTCTACGGCCATGGATTTCTTATTGGCGTTCTGCGCCAGGAACCCGGGACCCAGTCCCGCCGACGCCAGGTCGGGGTCACCGCCGCCGAACCGCACGAAGTCCGATTTTCCAGGTTGCTCGACCCGCACCACGTCCGCACCCAACAGGGCAAGCTGATATGTAGAGTATGGTCCGGCCAGGACCCGTGTCAGATCGACAACGCGGACACCTTCGAAGGGGCGATTCATTTCGTGGTACTCCCAGGGAACCTATTGATTTGCGACAGAAATCTTACCGTAATTTGGTTGCGTCACGCGTACATGGCGGTATCATATTCTCAGTCTCGGCATTGGTTGGTCAATTGGGAAGCACCAATCGTTTACAAAACAAATGAGACAGGGAGATAAATTATGTTGAAGAGAAACCTTCTAACGACAAATTTGCGTCGCGGCGCGGCATTTGCACTGGCAGCGTCCCTTGCCGCCACCGCCGGCATGGGTACCGCCCTAGCGGGCCCAACCAAGGGCGGCACCCTGACCGTCGGTTTGGAAACCGACGTTCGCGGTTTTGACTCCGTCAAGGGCGGTGTCTACGGCATTTCGGGCCGGACAGTGGCCGGCGCCCTGGAAGAGCCATTGATCATGGTGAACCCGGACCGGTCGTATTCGCCGCATTTGGCGACCTCATGGTCCAACAGCGATGATGGCATCACCTGGACCCTGAAACTTCGCACCGGCGTGAAGTATCATGACGGCAGCGATTTTGAATCCAGCGACGTCGCGGCTCACTTCAACCGGATCCTCGATCCCAAGAACAAATCCCGCTCACGCGGCTTCATGTCCGCCATCAAGGGCGCGGAAGCGGTCGATGCGCATACGGTCCGTTTCACCCTGAAGCATCCCTGGCAGGCGTTCCTGCCGACCATGGCCGGCCGTGACATGGGCGGCTTGAT
>JAPYPT010000172.1 GCA_029937535.1 Alphaproteobacteria bacterium | reverse complement strand
GCGCCACCGCCTCCTTCTTCTTTGCTTCAGCTTCCCTCTGTCTTTTCGCGTCCGCAATCCGCGTGGCCTCGATTGCAGCCTGCCTCTCCGCCGCTTGCCGCCGCCGAAGTGCTGCCGCCTCCTTCTTCTTTGCTTCAGCTTCCCTCTGTTTTTTTACTTCTTCAATTCGGGCGGCTTCAAATTCTTCCCTGTCTTGCAGCAGACTTGAAAAAACATAGCCTAGGTGGTTGCCGTCCTGATCCACCGCTAACCAGTTTTTTCCGGCCACTTTACCTGGCACATAAATTTCGCTCCCCTTTCTTAGGGTCGCAACCTTGCCGGCGTTTGCACTGGGAGCATTACGGACATTGGCGTTCTTGACTGCCACATAAGTCCCTTCAATTGGTTCAAGGACTATCGCCGGTTTCAACGACGCTATTTGCTGGATCTTCAATCGTTGCAACCGCAGGCGGGCCAACTCCGCGAATAGGCCATCGGGATATTTATTCAGATAGGCGCCGAACATGGCGGGTTCATCGCTATCCTTGACCGAATTCCAGAACGTCAATTCCATTCTGCCTGTGTCCGCTGACGAAACAACAGGCTTCGCACGGGCCTTTCGCGCCAATCCAAGTGGTACAAACAGAAAATCGCCACCCTCGTGTGCAGCCTGACGAATGTTTGAGTACTGCGGCGTCTGGTCCGCATTCAGGACGACTTTGCTACGCACCCGCTGAAACAATGCTTGACCATCCAATATGACGTCGTTGTCTCCCAGTACATTAAGGAACGCATTGGCGAATACTGAATGACCTCCCCTGCCCGTATCCGCCACCGGTTCCAAACCGCCCGAAACCATGGCCGTGCGAGAGCGCATTTTCGCCATACGTTGGATCCATGCGTCGCGCTCTTCCCCGGATTTTGGCGAGACATTCGCCGCCCTCACCAACGCCCCCGAGTAACAGCTAACCGCCACCACCAGGACATGATGGGCCGTCATGGCGCGCAAATGACGGCTCAAGCTTTCGTTAGCAATCCAATTCGTATCATTTTCCGGCTCCGCATCCACGGGGAGCCAATAGCCAGTTCCTGATTCACGGTCCAGTTCACCATGCCCGGCATAATAAATCAGCAACCTATCTTTGGCGGTCAGTTCGCTTCTTAGCTTGTTGATTGAATTCAGAATTCGTGACCGGTTGGCGTTTAACAACAGCGTCACGTTGAAGCCATACTTGCCCTCTAAAGAGTTTCGCCACGGCCGTCGCATCGTTAATCGCTGTTTTCAGTTTGGGCAGATGTGCGTAGTCGTTGTTGCCGATGACCAGGGCGTGATAGCGACCGTACTCATTCTGCGTCGCTGCCTGCCCCAAGAGCGGGCATGACAAAATCAGCGTCAAAAGGAGACAAAACGTCCCTTTCCGCCAGGTCGGCAACATATCAATCATTTCGCCCCCCAGCCTACGACGCGCGCCGCCAGATCGTCCGCGATGGTCGGTGATAGTCCGTGGCAGTGCTGCCAATTTTGCCTTGATCCGAGCAGACGGCCACGGCCAGGATTGTTGTCGATACCCTGGCAACAAGCGAACCGATCTGCATCTCGGTCTTCACGGTACCCCCCCGCCGGCACGCCGCATTTATCTGCCTGTTTGGCGGACATTTATTCTTGCGCACCGTTTATTGAAGATAAGCTTTGACTCATTTTGGTTGCAGGTCAAGTCGCCATGCAAGTGATCCCAGGAAATCGGGCAATAGGTTTTGGTATTTTCCACCCCTTGAGGAGGAATACGGAAATGACGAAGCAACTCTCCACGCGATTGAATTCAATGCCAAATCCGCACCTGATGCGCTCGCCTGACAAGATCCCGTCAGCCACGCAGTTTTGGGATCGCCTCGGCGGCTATGCGCTCGAAGACGGGAAGCTGTTCGTCTTTCCAAGGATAGGCCAATATGAACTCGTTGATGCCCGCTTCCCTGTACTGCCCCACGATATCCGTGAAGGCATCCACGGACTCGTAGACCATTTCTCTTATGGGCGGCCAGAGCAGGAGCGAGCGCCGGAGCGTCGATGGATCACGGCCGGCCTCGGCGCAGTGCTCATCCAGCGCCTCGTTACGCTGGCTCGTGAGGGCCAACATCTCCTCCGGCGACAGATTAAATCCGCCCATTGAACTCCACGCATCGCCGTGGCGCGCCGCGATCTTTAACATCTTTGGCCCATGCGCGGCGATGGTGAGGGGCGGACGCGGCTGCTGGACCGGTCTGGGCAGCATGGCCGTGTCCTTCAGTTGATAGTATCGCCCCCGATAGGAAGAGACCTCGTTACAGAGCAACTGGTCCACGATCTCCACAACCTCCTGGAAGCGGGCCACGCGCTCGGAGAATGGCCAATCATCTATGCCCGTCATGGCATAGCTCTGATCCATCTCGCCCGATGCCCCCGTGCCCAAGCCCAGTTCCAACCGGCCCTGGGAGAGGTGATCCACCGTGAGCGCTTGACGGGCCAGGAAGGCCGGATTGCGGAAAGGTATGGCGCTGACCAGCGTGCCGATACGGATCTGCTTGGTTTGCGTCGCCAGAGCAGGCAGCAGCGTCCAGGCTTCAAACCGCAGCGTCCGTGGTTGCCTCAAATCGACAAAATGGTCCGGCAGCCAGACGCTGTCGAATCCCAGGCCCTCTATGGCTTGCCAAAGCGCGACCATCCGCTCCCACTCAAGCGACGGCGATGTGAGGACCCCAAAGCGAAGCTCAGTGTTCATGACGGTTTCCTTACCCGGAAGATGTCTCGGATGATCCAGCGTGCCCCTCCGGTGCGGCGCGTTGTTCGATTGTTTCGGCGTCGCCGGCCAAGCGGGTTTGGCGCACGTCGCGGGGCTCCGTGGGGTCGAAGCGGCGGCCGCGGTGCATGGTGACGCGGTTGTCCCAGACCACGAAGTCGTGCAGACGCCAGGCATGGGAATAGACGAAGTGCCTCTGGGTGGCGAATTCGACCAGGTCGGCCAGGAACATGCGCGATTCCGGGATGCTCCAGCCCTCGACCTCGCCGGCATGGGATGACAGAAACAGCGATTTCCGGGCGGTCACCGGGTGATGGCGCACCAGGCGCTGGCGCACTGGTTTGAAGGCCTCCCGCTCCGCCTCCGACATCTCGGCGAAGCCGACGGCGGCCCGGCTGAAAATTTGCGAGTGGCGGCAGACCAGATCCTCCACCTCCCCCCTGGTGCGCTCGTCCAGGGCGTCATGAGCCGCGCGCATGTCGGCGAATTCAGTGCGCCCGCCCCAGGACGGCACGGCGCGGCCCGACAACAGGGAATATTTGGCGGGAACGGCCCGGAACGAGCTGTCGGAATGCCACAACCGGTCGGCCAGCTTGAACTGATGGGCGCGGCTATCGGGCCGCAGCGGCTTGCCGGCGCCGTCGATGTTGGAGAAATCGCCAATCCCGCGGGCCAGGGCGCGGGCCTGCCCGTCGGTCCGGAAATGGATGTGCCCGGTGCCGCTGCCCGGTCCCTTCTTCTCTATTTCACCAAAATGCAAGGTGAAGGCGAGTTGCTCCTCGTCCGTCAAATCTTGCCCGCGATAGACCAGGACGGCGTATCGGTCCATGCCGGCCTCGATCGCCGCGACGGTTTCGGGCGATAGCGGCTGGCGGCAATCGACGCCGGTAACCTCGCCGGCAAAGGCATCGCCGATGGGGTGGATGGCAAGGGCCATGGGGCGCGCTCCGTGTGTGATGACGGGAGCAAAATGTAGCCCCACCGGCGGTAATATTCAATTGACCGCCGTCGTCCGGTCACCGCCGTATGATCACCGCCGTCCGATCACCGTTGCCGCGTCACCGGGACAAACACCGGGGGGAAAGAACAACCACGGTGGGGGCGGGCGGCAGGGGAAGCGCGGGCGCCTTACATTTTTTCGCCCTTCATCATGAAGCCCATGTGCTGGTGGGCCTGGGCCAAACCGCCTTCGCCTTTTTTCCAGCTGATTTTTCCATCGCCATTGTCATCTTGTCCGGCCTGCAGTTGCTTGGCGAGGATGAGCAGTATCTTGGTATAGCCGGTCACGGCGGACGCCGATTTTTCCTTGGCGATGGTTTTCGCCAACGAGGCTATTCTGTTCGCCCGCGCCACGGTGTTGTTGGCCGAAGTTGCAACATGGGTGGCGTGCAGCTTGACGTTTTTCGATGCATCCGGTGATTTCGCGGCGAACTGAATATGTTTGGCGGCGCCACCGGCGGCCTTGATGACGCCATAGCCCATGCCCGGACCGTTGGCGACCGCTGTCGGATCGACCGCATGCAGGACGTGGGCGGCATGCGCCTTCATCCACTTGATATTGCCAGGCTTGCTGGCCGCGAATTCCGCGTGCTGCTGGGCAATCTTGGCCTCGCCTTCGGCGATAATCAACAGACCCTTGCCGCCGGGCGTATCCTTCCATCCGGTCATGACATGGCCGATGTGGGCGCGGGCCTGTTTGCCGGCCATCGCCATTTTCTTGTCAGCCATCGTTTTGTCATCGCCCGAACTACAGGCGCTGACCATTACCAAAGCCAGAAAGCCGCTCGCAAATACTGTTAAACCTCGCTTCATTTCCCTATCTCCCCTAAATTTCTCTTGGACGTTTATTTCCCTGTCTGTGCAAAACGCTGTGTTATCCGGCAACCCTGCCGTCCGTAATACGCCGTATCCTACCTCAATAGGCGACCGCGTCCGATGTCACGAATTCGTGTCCGAACGGTGCCTCCGGCGCTTGCGCCGGGCAGAGACAATTTGCGCGTCGTATTTGGGCCAGATCGCGGCTGGATATTTTACGCTGTTAGGGTCTGGCATATATTGGCTACTATCCACCACCGGCGGATCCGCGCCGGGACCAATGATCGCCAGACGAAAGGAGACCGATAATGGAAGTACGTCCCTATAAGGCCGCGAAGATCACGGCGCGCGAGCCGGTCATGGAAGGCGCCGACATGCGCGTGACCGTCCTGACCCTGGCCGAGAGCGAATGCATTCCCTGGCACTACCACAGCCATATCACCGACTCCTTCGTCTGCCTCGAGGGGCCGATGGTGGTCGAGACCCGGGCGCCGAGGGCCGAATATGTGCTGGAGCCCGGCGAACGCTGCGAGGTGCCGCCCATGGTCGCCCACTATGTGCATGGTCTGGACGATGGCGCCTTCAAGTTCCTGATTGTCCAAGGCGTCGGTGTTTACGACAATATCCCGGTTGGCGGGCGGCCGTGAGCGGCTAAAACCGGGTTGCCACAGGGTATATTTCACCGGGAGGGATAATTGATGGAAAGCGATAGGCATTGGGTTGGCACCTGGGCCGCGGCGCCGGCGGCCAGTGATGGCTCGCTAGGCTTCACCAATCAGACCTTGCGCATGAACCCGCGCATCAGCATTGGCGGTGACACCTTGCGGGTGCGGATCTCGAACGCCCATGGCGAGGGCAAGCTCGGGATCGGCGGCGCCTATATCGCGATCCGGGACCAGGGCCCGGCCATCGTGCCGGGCTCCACGCGCAAGCTCACCTTTGGCGGGGCCGCCACCGCGACGGTCGCGGCGGGCGCCTTCGTGATCAGCGACGGGGTCAAACTCGAGGTGGCGCCGTTGGCCGACCTGGCGGTTTCCATTTATCTGCCCGGCGAAATCCCAGCTAGCCTGCCGATCACCGGGCGTTATGCCCGGCAGACCAATTACATCTCGCCGCCGGGCGATTATGGCGCCGATATCAATATGCCGGTCGGCACCATCACCGACGAGTGGTATTTCGTCAGCGGCGTTGACGTGCTGGCATCGATTGAGACCGGCGGCGTGGTTGCCCTTGGCGACTCCCTGACCGACGCCAACATCTCGACCCACGACACCTATAACCGCTGGCCCGACCAATTGGCCCGGCGCTTGATCGCGCGCCAGGGCGGGCGGCCTTTGGGCGTGATGAACCTTGGTCTGGGCGGCAACCGGATCCTGCACGATCTGCGCGGCGACAGCGGCCTGCGGCGGTTCGACCGCGATGTGCTGACCCAGCCCGGCGTCAGCCACGCCATCGTCATGCTGGGCACCAATGATTTGCGCAACCGTCACGCCCGGCCTGGCGAAGAGGTCACCGCCGAACAAATGATCGCCGGCCTCCGCCAAATGGCATTGCGCGCCCAGGCTCGTGGAATCAAGCTGTTTGGCGCTACCCTGACGCCATTTGGCAACGAGACCTTCCTGCCCGGCGCCTGGAACCCGGTGCGCGAGGGGCATCGCATGGCTGTCAATGCCTGGATCCGGGAACGCGGCAACCTGGACGGCGTCGTCGATTTCGATGAAGCGCTACGGGACCCCGAATGCCCGACCCAGATGCTGGGGATCCACGATTGCGGCGATGGGCTGCACCCCAGCGATCTGGGCTATTGCAAAATGGGCGATGCCATCGACCTGACGCTGTTCGATTGAACCATGGGGAGCCGGGATCACGGCGAGTGGGTCTAAGAGTGCCGGGCCGTGCGTACCGTCTGCTCATGGCAGTTGCCAGTCTTGCCTGGTTCTGCGCCGCGCCCCTTGGCGAGGCAAGGGCCCTGAGCCTTGAAACAGGGCGCCATGGCGGCGTCTGGGTGCTTTTTGCGCGGGGCGAGATTGTGCCGGGCGATGCCTTGGCGTTGGGCCAATGGCTGGTGAAAGATCCGCGGATCCTTGAAGTTCTGTTCGTATCGCCCGGCGGTACCTTCGAGGAGGGCCTCGAACTGGGCCGTGTCCTGCGCGATTTGAACCGGGCGAGCCGTGTTCCCGGCCAGGCGGTTTGCACCAGCGCCTGCATTTGGGCCTTCATGGGCGGCGTTCGGCGGACCGTGGAAACGGGCGCCAGAATGGGCGTTCACATGGCAACCCTGATGAACGACGAACAATCCATCGGCGAGGTCAAGCGGGTCTTGTCCAAACCTTCCGGGACGGCGATCGAGGCCCGGATCCGCCGGGTCATCGCCGCGATTGAAAGAGCCGCGGCACGGGTGGTCGCCGACAAGGCAGCCCATTTGGTGCAAATGGGCATTTCCCTGCGTCTGCTAGCCCCCGGTCTGAAAACAAACCAATCAGACATCCATTGGTTGACGCAGAAAGAGCTGAAATCCTTCAATCTCGTGACGATAAAATGGATTATATTTTCTATTTGAACGAGAAATCACAGTAATTTTCTAGACATGCCGGCCCTGAGTTCTACTTACCTACGATGTGAAGACAATTTCCCCTACATGAGTGTTTCCATGCCGAAACCGAAGTTCAAATCTAAATCCGTGTCATCCATGCCCGGCACCGAAAATGCGGCGGACGAGGCGGCGGTTCGGGCCCGCCTGCAGGATTTCGCCACGGCCATGACGGGATGGTTTTGGGAAACCGACGCCCAGCTTCGCTTCACCTACTTTTCGCCCAGCGTCGAAGATATCACCGGGGTGCCGGCGGAATGGCACTACGGCAAGACCCGGGAAGATTTCGGCATTCCTGAATCCGTTCGGCCCGAGGATTGGGAGGCCCACCTTGAACGCCTGCGCCGGCGGGAACCCTTTAGCGATTTTGTCTTTCAACGGCGCGCGCCCGATGGCGTCAAATGGATGCGGACCAGCGGCGTTCCGGTATTTGACCCCGAGGACGTATTCCAAGGCTATCGTGGCTCGGCCTCTGTTATCACCGAGGAAATCGAGGCCAAGCAGCGCGGCGATAGGCTGACCAGCGCGATCGAGAATTTTGACGAATTGTTTGTCCTATGGGGACCCGATGACCGGCTGGTGGTCTGCAACCAGCAATTTCGGGACATCAACACCAAGGTTATTCATTCCATCCAGACCGGCGGTTTGTTCGAGGATCATATCCGGGCCGCGATGGCGGCCGGGCTGTATCCGGATGCCGAAGGTTGGGAAGAAGAGTGGATACAAACACGCCTGCGGCAGCATCGGAATCCCGGCCCGCCATTTGAGATACAACGGCAAAATGGCCGTTGGATACTACTATCGGAACAGCAGCTGCCCGACGGCTCAACCGCGACAATTTCCACCGATATTACCGAACGCAAGCGCGCCGAACAGGAATTGGCCACGCGCCATGACATCACACATACGGCATTGGCGACAATTCCCGATGGGGTGCGGGTGCTGGACAGGGACCTCAATCTGGTGGCCTGGAATGACCGCTTGTTCGAAGTTCTTGAGCTGCCGGCCGATGCGATTCTAACCGCCGAGAATCCCGGCGAAGCCCTCCGCCTTGCAATAGCGGCACATTCTGGCCAACTGTCCGACGATACGCGGGCAAGAATGGCCACCTTGGAAATCATGGCCCGCACATCGGCGCCGCTGCAATACGAACCCATTCATTACGAACAGCAGTTGGTTAGTGGCAAATGGATCGAATGCCGGGCCCATCCCCTGCCTAGCGGCGGTGCCTTGGCGGTCTATCGCGACATCAATGAGAGCAAACGAAATTTTGCGAAGTTGGAAGAGCTCGCCTCCATCGATGGCCTGACCGGCATACTCAACCGCCGCAGCTTTATAAACCGGGCGGAGGCGGAATTTGCCCGCGCCAAGCGATACGACAGAGACATATCGTTTTTGATGATCGATGCGGACCATTTCAAGGCCATCAATGACAACCATGGCCACGCCGCCGGCGACGACATCCTGCGCCAAGTAGCAACTATTTGCGGCAGTACCCTGCGGACCTCCGACACCCTGGGGCGGCTCGGCGGCGAGGAATTTGCCGCGCTACTGCCCGAGACCGGCGCCGAAACCGCCGATATGGCCGCGGAGCGTGTGCGCCATGCCGTGGCCGGATTAACGGTCAAGTCGGGCGGCGCGGCGCTTTCCGTCACCGTCAGTATTGGCGTCGCCACCACGAATTTTGCGGAGGACGATTTGCCAAGCGTCATGGCGAACGCGGACGCCGCGATGTATCGGGCGAAATCCGGTGGCCGCAACAAAGTTGTGCATTTCACCGCACGGACAAACACCCCGCCATAACCATCGCGGGCGCGTGGCGAAAGCCGATAATGGGCGCCATGTCCAAACTGAGATTGAGCGTCCTGGATCAATCACCCATCACCCATCACCCACGATTTTCGTGCGCGGCTACGCTCCTGCGAGCTTTTCGCCGAAGGGCTCTAAAGCCGTGGCAAGTCGTCCTCCGCCATCAGCATGGCGACGGCGCGGGCGAACGCTTCAACCGTTTGTTCCAGATCATCATCGCCGTGGGTGGCCGATATGACGCCGCCGCCGGAGCCGGAGATATCGACGCCGCCAATCAATAATGCCAAGCGCAATTTGTTCATCAGGCCCGGTGGCTTCGATTTCAGGTCCTGATAAGGGATTGAAAGCGGATCGAAATTCAACGGTTCGATGGTCAGACCAGCGCCGTTCATGAAAATGAAGAAACTGGCTTGCTGACCATAGGCCGCCCAGCCCAGGCCCGCATCGGCGAAGACCTGGTTCAGCCGTGGCCGCAGGGCGGCGCCAAAGGCGGCGGCCCGGTCGGTGGCATCGGTTTTGGCGATGATCTCCAAAGTTTTGGTCCCAGCCGCCGCCGACAGGGGATTGGCGTTGAAGGTTCCCGGATGATGGATTTTTTCGAATGACCGCGCGGTCGCCGCCTCGAAATCCAAGTGATCGAAAATGTCCGCCCGACCAGTCACCGCGCCGCCCGGCAGACCGCCGGCGAGTATTTTCGCCAGGCTGCTTAGATCCGGCGTCACGCCCAACAGACCTTGCGCGCCGCCAGGGTGGACCCGAAAACCGGTCACCACCTCGTCCAAGATCAACAGAACACCGTGCTGTTCGGTAATTTCGCGCAATTGCACGACAAAATCCGGCGCCAAGGGCGCCATGCCGCCGCCGCTCCCCGTGGGTTCCAGAATGACGGCGGCAATTTCGGCATCATTTTCCAAGGCCTGGGCGACGGCGTCGATATCGTCCGGGTCCAGCAGCACCACCTGGGCCGCCACTTCGGGCAGGACGCCGGGGCTCGCCGTGCCATCGAAATGGCTGCTGACGCCGAAGGCCATATGATCATGCCAGCCATGGAAATGGGTGCGGAAACGGGCAATGCGGTTCCGCCCCGTGTAAGCCCTGGCCAGGCGCATGGCCAGCAAGGTCGCCTCGGTTCCCGAGGCGGTAAAGCGGATGCGTTCGGCCGAGGGCATGAGATGTTGGACCGCCGCCGCCCAGGCCACCTCGAACTGGTGGGAGGAGCCGAAATGAGTGCCGGCCGCCAGGGCCTCCTGGACGCAGGCCTCAACCTCCGCGTTCCGGTGGCCCAGCATCAAGGCCCCATGACCCCCGAAATAATCCACGTATTCGTTGCCGTCCGCATCCCACTTCCGCGGACCGAGGGCGCGTTCAACGTAAATTCCATACGGCGTGGTATGGCGGGAATCATGGGTAATGGCGGAGGGGAAGTAGGCGCTGGCCCGTTCGGCCAGGGCCTGGGATGCCGGCGTCCGCTGCACATATTGGTTCTGGATCGGTGAGTTGCTTAACATGTTGGCGCCCATCTGGTTCATCGATATCCCCGTGATGTTAGCATTCCCTGTCCCCCGGCTGGCAATAATTCAACCACGCACGGGCGGAACGTGGCAGACTATTTCGTCCAGAGGGGTGACGGGGTAGTTTTATGTAATTTTGGGGAGATCGAGTTATGTCAAGCACCGTTGACTTTGAACATTTCCCACTGATGATCCCGGACGGCACCTCCGCCAGTGAACCGATTACGGTCAATGCGCCTTTTGACGGCACCGTTATCGCCACCGTCGCCACGGCGGACGGCGATACGGTCGAAACCGCGTTGGCCAATGCCCATGCATTGTTCAGGGACCGGGACCTTTGGTTGAGCGTATCCCGGCGCATTGAGATCCTGGAGGGCACCATCGAAATCCTGCTGGGCGACGCCGAGGGCTATGCCGTTGAAGCGGCGCGGGAGGGCGGCAAGCCTCTGATCGATTCCTTGGTCGAGGTCGCCCGCGCCATCGACAGCCTGAAGCTTTGTATCGAGACCCTGCGCACGGAAGGCGGCAGCGCCATACCCATGGGTATTAACCCGGCATCCGCCAACCGGCTGGCGGTTACCCGGCTTGAACCTATTGGCGTCGTGGTCGCGGTCAGCGCATTCAATCACCCGCTGAACCTGATTGCCCATCAGGTCGGGCCGGCGGTGGCGGCGGGCTGCCCGGTGCTGATCAAACCGGCCGGCGATACGCCCCTGTCCTGCTTGCGGCTGGTCCGAGCGTTACGCCAGGCCGGCCTGCCCGATGCCTGGTGCCAGCCGGTGATCACCGCCACCCGCGATGTCGCCACGGCCCTGGTGACCGACGGGCGGGTGGCGTTTTTCAGCTTTATCGGCAGCGCCGACGTGGGCTGGCGCTTGCGCTCGCAATTGGCGCCGGGAACGCGGGCCGCGTTGGAACATGGCGGCGCGGCGCCGGTTATTCTGGCCGGGGATGCGGATATGGACGTGACCTTGCCGGCAATCCTGAAGGGCGGCTTTTATCATGCCGGTCAGGTCTGCGTTTCGGTGCAACGGGTCTTTGCCCATGATAGCATTGCCCGGGAGTTCGCGGAAAATCTGGCCGCCGGTGCGGCAAAACTAATCGTCGGCGACCCGACGGAAGCGGCGACGGAAGTCGGCCCCCTCATCCGGCCACGGGAAGTGGAGCGGGTCGATGCCTGGGTCCGGGAGGCCCGCGACGGCGGCGCCGAGGTGCTGGCGGGCGGCGCCCCGGTGGGCGAAACCTGCTATGCGCCGACGGTGTTGTTCAATCCGCCGGACAGCGCGGAGG
>JAPYPT010000171.1 GCA_029937535.1 Alphaproteobacteria bacterium | reverse complement strand
TCAAATGGACGCGGTAGATCACGCTGGGCGCGGTGGTGATCAGGTCCAGGTCAAACTCCCGCTCCAGGCGCTGCTGCACGATTTCCATATGCAACAGGCCCAGAAAACCGCAGCGGAAGCCAAAGCCAAGGGCGGCGGAGCTTTCCGTCTCGTACTCGAACGAGGCATCGTTCAGCTTCAGGCGCGCCAGGCTTTCGCGCAGATCCACGAAATCCGCCGCATCGATGGGAAACAGACCGCAGAACACAACTGGAATGGCCGGTTTGAAGCCCGCCAAGGCATGTTCCGTCGGATTGCGGTCGTCGGTCAGGGTATCGCCCACGCGGGTTTCCGAGACATCCTTGATAGAGGCGGTGAAATAGCCCAATTCGCCCGGCCCCAGGGTGCCGGTCTTTTCCAGCTTCGGCGTGAAGACCCCGACCTGTTCGATCAGATGCCGGCTGCCCGTGGCCATCAGGCGCACCCGCATGCCCTTGTTCAGGCGCCCGTTCATGACCCGGACCAGGACAATCACGCCCAGATAGGCGTCATACCAGCTGTCCACCAGCAAGGCCTGCAGGGGGGCCTCTTCCTCCCCCACGGGCGGCGGCAGGCGCTCCACCAGGGCCTCCAGCACCTCCTCGATGCCGATGCCGGATTTGGCCGAGGTCAGAACCGCCTCGGAGGCATCGATGCCGATCACGTCCTCGATCTGCGTCCGGATGCGCTCGGGCTCCGCCGCGGGGAGGTCGATCTTATTCAGAACGGGAACGATTTCATGATCGTTTTCAATGGCCTGGTAGACATTGGCCAGGGTCTGGGCCTCCACGCCCTGGCTGGCGTCCACCACCAGCAGCGAGCCTTCGCAGGCGGCCAGGGAGCGGTTGACCTCATAGGCGAAGTCCACATGTCCCGGCGTGTCGATCAGGTTCAGAATATAGGTCTCGCCATTCTTGGCGGTGTAGTTCAGGCGCACGGTCTGGGCCTTGATGGTGATGCCGCGCTCGCGCTCCAATTCCATGGAATCGAGCACCTGTTCCTGCATCTCGCGGCTTTCCAGGCCGCCGCAATATTCGATCAGACGGTCGGCCAGGGTCGACTTGCCATGATCAATATGCGCGATGATGGAGAAATTGCGGATATGCTTCAAATCTGTCATTGCGGGGCGCTTTTAGCACCGCGCGGCCAAGCCGTCGATAGCTTGCTATAGTATGCCGCAACAGTGTTAGGGAGAGTTTGCCATGACGACGGATAAATATGGATTTTCGGACGGCCGCCTGGCGGTGGTGACGGGCGCGGCATCGGGCATCGGCCGGGCCACGGCCCTGTTGCTGGCGGCCCGTGGCGCCCACGTTCTTGCGGTCGACCGGAATGCCGATGGTCTGCACAGCCTTGTGGAAAAGGCCGGGCGGGAGGCGGTTTCCAGCCTGGCCGTGGATCTGACGGATGGGGCGGCCGTGGACCGGGTCGAGCGGGCGGTGGCCGCGACGGCCGCGCCCTGGCGCATTCTGGTCAACAACGCCGGTGTCGGTCAGGCCCGCTCGATCCTGGAAAGCGATGCGGGCGAATTGGCGCGCATGATGGATATCAATGTCGCGGCGGTGTTTGGCCTCTCCCGCGCCGCCGTGCGGGCCATGTCGGACGGCGGCGGCGCCATCCTGAATATATCCTCCGTGTTTGCCCTGTTCGGCACGCCGGGTGCGGCCGCCTACGCCGCCGCCAAGGCCGCCCTGAACGGTCTGACCCGGCAGATGGCGGCGGAATTCGGACCCATGGGCATCCGTGTCAACTCCATCGCGCCGGGCCTGATCGAGACCCCCATGACCGAGGCGCGCATCCACCAACAAGGCACCGTGCAACAGCGCATGTTGGCGGACACACCGTTGCAACGGGTCGGCTTGCCCACCGATATCGCCCGCGCGGTCGCCTTCCTCTGTTCCGACGAGGCCTCTTTCATCACCGGCCAGGTGCTGGCCGTGGACGGCGGCTGGGGCGTGGGCCGTTACCCGGCGGGCGGCAACGCGGATTGATGATGTGTCGTCCCGGCTGGGCGTGCGAGCGGGGCATGTGGTGCAATTTGAACCGGGAGCGGTGTTTAAAAGTCTCGGCCGAGCGGCTACCATTGCGGCTCAAGTATTGTGTAATTGGGGAGATGTCTCTTGGCTAAAGCAATGCGTGAGGTCGCGATCGTCGGCGTCGCGGAATCCGATTTGGGCCGGGTTCCGGACAAGAGCAAGTTTCAGCTCTCCGCCGAAGCCAGCCGGCTGGCGCTTGATGACGCCGGGCTGTCGGTCAAGGACGTGGACGGATTATTCACCACCATCATTACCGAAGGCGGCCAGTTTTCCTCCATGATGATGGCGGAATACATGGGCATCACGCCTCGATTTACCGATTCCACCTCCATCGGCGGCTCGTCCTTCGTGGTTTATGTGGAGCATGCGGCGATGGCCATCGCGGCCGGCTTGTGCGAGGTGGCGCTGATCTGCCATGGCAGCACGAATATTTCCGACCGCGGCGGCAAGGGTGGCCCGGTCTCGCAATCGAGCGAGGTGTTCGGCCCCACCCAGTTCGAGGAACCCTACGGCGTCTCCACCGTCGGCAGTTACGCCCTCGCCGCCCAGCGCCATATGCATGAATACGGCACGACGTCGGAACAACTGGCGGAGATTGCCGTGGCGACGCGCAAATGGGCGGTGATGAACCCAAAGGCCCGCATGCGGGACCCGATCACCATCGACGACGTGATGAATTCCCGGGTCATCGCATCGCCGCTGCATCTCCTCGATTGCTGTCTGGTGACGGACGCCGGCGGCGCGGTCGTCCTAACCTCTCTGGAACGGGCCCGCGATTTGAACAAAGCCCCCGTGCGGGTGCTGGGCTCTGGCGAGGCGCATACCCATCGGATGATCAGTCAGATGCCCGACCTGACGCAAACCGCAGCGGCGATTTCGGGCAAGTTGGCTTTCGAGCGGGCCGGGCTGACCCATGCTGATATTGATGTGGCGGAAATCTACGATTCATTCACCATTACCGTGCTGTTGACCCTGGAAAGCCTTGGCTTTTGCGCCAAAGGGGAGGGCGGTGCCTTCGTCTCCAACCAGCGCACGGCGCCGGGCGGCGATTTTCCCATGAACACCCAGGGCGGCGCCCTGTCGTACACCCATCCGGGCATGTTCGGAATTTTCACCGTCATCGAGGGCGTGCGCCAGGTGCGCGGCGAATGCGGGCCACGGCAGGTCCCGGACGCGCGGATCGCACTGTGCAATGGCACCGGGGGCGTGTTGTCGTCCACCGGCACGATAATTCTGGGGAGGGATTGATCAATGGCGGAGTCACCATCACCACCGCTGCCGCCACTGCCAAAGCCCTATCAGGACACGGCGGCCTATTGGGAGGCCGCCCGCGAGCACCGCTTTATCATCCAGAAATGCAAGGATTGCGGCGAATATCAATTCTATCCGCGCGGTGTGTGCAGTCATTGCCTGTCCAGTGAACTGGACTGGGAGGAAGCCTCGGGCAAGGCCGAGGTCTATTCATTCTCCATCAACTACCGCGCGCCGCATCCGGGCTTCGCCGATAAAACCCCTTTCGTGCTGGCCTTGGTTACCCTGGACGAGGGGCCGCGCATGATGACCAACATCGTCGATTGCGATCCCGATGAGGTGCGGATCGGCATGGCGGTCACGGTCACCTTCGACGATATAACGGAACAGGTGACATTACCGAAATTCCGCCCCATATAGAATGGTATTGGGGGCGACTTGGCCGGGACAATTTGGTTTTATCGAACACATGGCGAGTGATCAGGTTCATGACGCACCGGACTTCGCCCGTCAAAGACGGGCGCGGTCCCGGCGGTTTATCTTTCGCGCCTTTCAGATAATCTTTCTGCTTCATCTTTATCTGGCTTGGCGCCTGCTGCCCGACCTGCCGGTCGATCGCGGCTGGCAATACCTGGGCGGCGCGGGGCTGGCCCTGTCGTCGCTGCTGATACCGTTCGGCACCCTCTCGCGGGCCTTTATCGAGAACCAAGCCATGATCGACCGGCTCACCTGGGCCGGCGGCCTGACCATGGGATGGGCGTCCTCGCTGCTGATTTTCACGATCTTCCGCGATCTTGCCATGCTGCTGCCGGGTCTGGCCATATGGCAACAGGAAAGCGCCGTTCTCGTTCTGGGGCTTGCCACCGTCGTCACCCTGGTTGGATTTTACAACGCCCGGCGCGTGGCGAAAGTGGTTCGCGTCACTATTCCCCTGGAACATCTGCCGGCCGAACTTGACGGCGTCACCATCGCCCAGATTTCCGACCTTCATATCGGCTCCACCATCAGGCGCAAATATGTCCAGGCCGTCGTTGCGCGGGTGAACTAGTTGAACCCGGACCTGATTGCCTTGACCGGCGATATCGTGGATGGCTACGTCGCCAAGCTGGCCGGGGAAGCGGAACCCTTGGCCGGGCTAAGCGCCCGGCACGGTGCCTACGTGGTGACGGGAAATCATGAGTATTATCAGGGCGCCGATGAATGGATTGCGGCGTTTCGCCGGTTGGGCCTGCAGCCCTTGCTGAATGCTCATGTAGTGCTGGATCACGACGGCGCGGCGCTGGTCATTGCCGGCATCAATGACTTCAGCGCCAACAATTCAGCCCACCATCATGTCAGCGACCCGCAAGCCGCCTTACTCGAATGCCCAAAAGGCGCGCCGAAAATAATGCTCGCCCACCAGCCCCGTTCCGCCGCGGCGGCGGAAGCGGCGGGGGCCGATCTGCAACTGTCCGGGCACACCCACGGCGGTCAGTTTTGGCCATGGAATTATTTCGTACGCCTCCAGCAGCCCTATGTCGCGGGTCTGCACCGGTTGGGGGGCATGTGGGTCTATACCAGCCGGGGCACCGGATACTGGGGGCCGCCAAAGCGTTTCGGCGCCCCCTCGGAAATTACCCTCATCACGCTCTCCCAAGGAGAGTGATATCCCAATGCTAAACCGAAGGCGAACCGGTCCGTTTGGCCAGCCTGAACCAGGTATTGGCAACGATCACCAAACCCATGAGCACTATTCCCAATAGTATCGCATTGAATGGACGGCTTGATACGTCATGGATCCAACCAGCCAGCGGCGGCACAACTGCCATGATTAAGTAGTAGATGGTAAAGAACACGCCCATGCCGAGGGCACGTTGTTCCGGGCGCATGGCTTCGCCGGCCATGGCCATGATGATACCCGCGGGCGCCGCTCCGATCAGGCCAAATAGCAAGCTCGCGAAAATTCCACTTCCACCCACCGACAATAGTGCGAGTGAACCCATGGCGCCGAGCATGCAGATGGTGAGAACAAGATCGGGCCGTCCCGTACGGTCCGATATCTGTCCGCAGGCGGCGCCCGAAAAGATCATGATCCAGCTTCCGATGCTGATAATGGCGGCGGCCTCGACGGCGCCGTGTCCGTCCGCCTCCACGATCAAGGGACCAAAGTTCAGGTAAATGACATAGGCCGCGTTGAAGAAGCCCCAGGCCACGCCGGCGGCAAGAATGAGATGTAATTCGCGGCGGCTCAAACCGGACGTAACTTTATGCGCGTCTGATTCATGGGCCAAAGGCGGCTTGTAAAGGGCAAATATAGCTAAGGCGCCGAACGTGCAATAGATCGAAGCGGCAAAAAACGGCGCGCGCCATCCCGCCGCCTCGGCCAGCCATTCGTGGCCGATCTGTCCCATGGCAATGCCAAACGGCCAGCTCATCACCAAGATGCTCATGGCGGTGGCGATCTCCTTGCCGGAAAACCAATCAGCGGTCATTTTCGTGAAATATAGCGTCGAAAGCAGAAACCCGGCGCCGCTTAACGCCCGGCCCAGGGCGATGAGCCATGTATCGGGCGCCAGGCCGGAAACCAGACCGCCCAGGGCCAGGGCCACGAGGCCGAGGCCGCTTAGGGTGCGGTCGGAAAAGTATCGGCCGCAGAACCCCGCCGGTATGGCAAGAAACATTCCCGGCACCATGAACATGCCGACAAGGGTTCCGATCTCGGCATAATCGAGCCCAAATGCGGCGATAAGGTCATCGCCAACCGAGCCTAGGGTTTGGAACTGATAGCCAAGTCCGATGCGCGACAGGAATAACAGGGCGAGGATTGACCAGCGGTTCGACATTATTGGCGCCCATTTTTATCCGTTCCATCGGCGCTAATTCTACGGCGCACCTGTTGCTCCCACTACCATGCGGATGCAGTATTTGCCCTAATGCATTTGTGGTAGAATTTGGTCGGCTTCATGTGGGAGCAGCTTTGGTTTCGCGTGGTGAAGGAACAGGATCGCCCATGCCGAATGATCGATTAACGCCGAGAGAGCGCGAAATCGCCCAGGCCTATTCCAATGGCGACAATTATCACCGTATCGCGGAGCGGCTGTTCATCGCCCCCTCCACGGTTCGGACCCATTTAGCGGCAATTTACCGCAAGCTTGGCGTGTCCTCGAAACTTGAGCTGCATAAGGTTTTGGAGGGCGCCCGGCCAGCCTATGTATCCGAGGACGACAAGTCCGCGCTTATATCGGAACTCGCCCTTAGCCTCGAAGAGGCCATTAGCCGGGAGCGGGCGCTTGGCGAGGTTCTCAGGATTATCAGCGGCTCCCGGGGCGACATTCAGGACGTCATTGCCGCCGTGCTCGGATATGCCCTTGAGCTTTGCGATGCCGAGTTCGGAGTTCTGTTCGAGTATAGGCCGGCGGGCGGTTTCCTGGCCGCGTACAGTCGAGGCATTCCGCCGGAATTCGACGATTGGTTCAAGAAACAGGGCGAATTTCACGTCAGCCCGCAAACCGCAATTGGCCGCGTCGCCGCCAATCACGAAGTGGTCAATATCGCCGACGTTTGCGCCGAAGATATCTATCGACGCGGCGATCCATTGCGCGACGCGACGGTCGAATTGGGCGGGGCAAGATCCTTTACCGCCATTCCGATGCTGGCCGGAGACCGCCTGATTGGCGCTTTCACGATCTATCGCCAAAAGGTCCGGCCCTTCGACAACAAGAGCCTGGAGGTGGCGCGCATGTTTGCCGATCAAAGCGTCATCGCCATCGAAAACGCCCGGCTGATGAACGCCATGCGGCAGAACGGCAGTTGATCAACCGGAATGTCCCGATGCCCGCCTTGGTTCACGGCGGGCGACCCCGCTTGGACGACACAATGCCCGGAGACAGCTCACCAGAGCATGTTCGTTTAAAACATGCCCGGATTCTTAAGAAAAGAGCAATTGAACCAATCACTTGGGTCGCGATAGCAACTCCGATTAATTGAAAATTGCTCTTGTAGGCCGCTTCCGCCATGCCGCGCAAACAATGCCCAGCTATTGGAATTCTGCCATCACTTCGCTCGCGAAGAGCTCCAACCGCGCCGCCGTCCCCTGGTAATCGTTGCCATCGCCGCCGATCAGGAAATGCTGCAGACCGCGCTCCTGGAACTGGCCAATGTCGTCGACGATGGCCTGTGCATCACCGGTGAAGGCCAGACGGCCGCCATCGCGTCCTTCCTGTGGGGAATCAACGCGGCAGTAGATGGCAAGCAATGCCCCGGCTATTTCTTCCGGCGGGCGGCCCGCTTGTTCCGCATGGGCGCGCACATCGTCCAGCGCCCGGCCATACAGATCCGGCGTATCCAATGGCAATCGTGGATTGCCGGCAACGGGATACCAGCCGTCTCCGAGCTGCCCCGCGCGCCGGCGCGCACCCTTTGCTTCGCCGCCGACCCAGATCGGTGCGTGCGGCGTCTGGGCCGACTTCGGCGCGAACAACAAGTTATCGAAAGCCGTATGCGCGCCATTTTGCGCCGGCCTTTCCGATGTCCATAATTCCCGAAAGGCTTCGATGTATTCATCGGATGCCTTGGCACGATCTGCGAAGGGCGGTCCGCCGAGCAAGGCAATCTCCTCCGCCATCCAGCCAACGCCGACGCCGGCAATCAGGCGCCCCTTGGAGAGCACATCGACGGTTGCGAGCATCTTGGCGGCCAGCACGGGATGGCGATGGGGCAGCACCAGCACCGAGGTTAGGAGCCGAATGCGACTGGTCGCCGCGGCCACGAAGCCCAGCGCCGTCACCTGTTCCAACGATACGCCCGTGTCCTGAGCGTAAAACTTTCCGCTTTCGGAATAGGGATAAACGCTGTCAACGTCCGTTGCGACGATCACGTGATCGCTCATGCCGAAGTATTCATAGCCCAACGCTTCGGCTTTCTGGGCAATGGCCTTCAGTGTATCGGGATCACCGGCGATCCCACGAGAACCAAAATGCACGCCGAATTTCATCGTCTTACTCCCATCAATCAATTTCCAAATTCTATGCTGACGGGACTACGAGCGCCAGACGGATCCGCCGGCATGACGCGCGCCACTGAACCGCGATCATATTGGCGCTTCCTGATAGGGGGTACTAATATACAGGCAACCAACAGAAGGAGCGGGGCCTCATGCTGCCGACACCAGGTTTCCATCATTTGCATCTGCGCGCCATTGATCCCGCCGCCGCCATCGGTTTCTACACACGCCAGTTTCCCACGTCTTCGGCCGGATCATGGGGCGGCTTCCCGGCTCTTATGTCCCCCAACGACGTTATGGTCTTGTTCGACAAGGCCGATGAGCCGCCCACCAACACGCCACAAAGCGCGATCTGGCATTTCGGTTGGCACGTCACTGACTCCCGCGCCACTGTTGCCGCCTTCGAAGCCCGCGAGGAGGTTGCGACACAGCCTTTGTACACCGGCGTCGGGGATGGCTATGTCCCGTTGAGCAGCGACACCTGGTTTCGTACCGGGGAGCTGTTGGGGGTAACCCAGACGCAAATCGCCGATTTACGTGCCAAGGGAACGCCCCTGCCCGGCGGACCTGGGTTCGCCTATTTCAAGGGGCCGGAGGGCGCCTTGTTCGAAATCGCCGGCGATTATCCCGAAGAACGCTTCAACCACATCCACATGTGGCAGGATGATCCGCTTTGCGCGCAGCTTTGGTACCAGAAGCATTTCGATGCCTTGCCGCGCGCCAGTTTTGGCGACGTCGCGGTGACCGAGACAGACTGCAAGGTGCCGCGCACCACGGACCGCACATTTCCGGCTTTGAAAGCGGAGGGCATGTACCGCGCCCCGCGCGGCGGCGTCACCTTCGGCGATGTGGATCTGATTTGGTACGCCAATCAGGGGGACACACCGCTTGGCTCTTCCCTGGGCCAGTTTCAGGACCATCTGGCTTTGTCGGTCGGTGATCTGGACGCATGGATCACGAAGTTGCGCGGCGAGGGTGTGACTTTTCTGTCGGATATCTATCCCTTGGGCGAAACGCGGGCGGTTATGCTCGAAGGACCGAGCCGGGAGGGCTTGGAATTGGTGGAGGAGGGTTGATCGCTTTCCCCATCGGCAGGGTCGGCCTCGGCGTAACCCGGCGCGCGCCCGGCGGCGGTACCGCTACGCACGAACTTGGAGTACCAAGCGGTTCGGGTATTCATGCCGGTGTTATTTACTGAAGAGGCCAGCACCTTGATCAGGACTTCGCCTTGGCCGGGCTGTGGCAGGTCGAGGTCCTCACGCCATTCGAGCTTGTCGAGACCGCCGTGGCCGGTCAGCGCAATTCCGCACCTTGGTATTAATCGGACTCTCGATCCGATCTAGTCAGACTAACCGGCGGGGCCGAATGACTCTGAATGGATCTGAGCCCCCGGGACACCCGCTTTTTCTAACGCGTTCTGGATATCAGCCATGAATGCCATTGGACCGCAAAGCAGATAATGGGCCTCGGGAATTGAGACGAAGGATCTAATTAGGGCTGCGTCTACTCTACCCACACTATCGTAATCCTTGCCGATTTCGTCCCCGACGAGCGGTTTACTGTATGCGATATGCAGTTTGATGCCAGATCGATTGGCGGCAAGCGCGCGCATTTCGGCTGCCAAGGCATGGTAGGTGCTATTACGCGCGCCGTGAACAAACCACACTGGACGGTCTCCGTCTTCCGCGGCCAGGGTGTGGAGCATCGCCGCCATCGGTGTGATGCCGACGCCTGCGCTGACCAGCACGACAGGGCACTTGTCGCAAGGCAGAATCAAATCGCCGGACGGAGTACGAGCATTAACAAAAGCACCGACCTCGACTTCATCGTGCAGAAAGCGCGAGGCCAGTCCCCGCGGCTCCCGTTTGACCGATATTCGGTAATTTTCCGCAGTCGGCGACCCAGACAGCGAGTAGGTCCGACCGACCGAGGCGTCCGCACCTTCAATATCCAGCTCGATGGGCAGATATTGACCTGCCTCATACTTTGGTAATGGACCACCATCTCTGGCCTCGAACACGAAGGATGTGATGTCCTCGCTTTCGCGAATCTTTTCAATGAGCCGGAGAGAACGAACGGAATCCGCGGTAGCGTCCCAGCGCAGTGCGACGGCCGCGGGAAGTTCGACGATTGCCTCTATATTGAAGGTCACCAGCCGGCGGGCGCCTGGAATTGCAGTGACCGCAGCCGAATCCCAGTCGATGTTCGCCCGACCCGTGAGTTGCAATAGGCTCCCCGTAACGAAATCGACGAAAAGAAAGCCCGCTCGAGGATCAAGTACCAGATTGCCGATGGTATTGAAGTGATTGTTGCCGGCATAGTCGGGAAACCGGATTTGGGTATTGCTGACCACGTCCACGAAACCAGGTTCACCACCCCGGTGTGACGCGTCCATGCCGTTGGTTGGGCTTTCACCCTCTCCATTGCCATCATAGCCGCTCGCGATGAAGAATGTGTCCGCGGAGGCGATCCAGTCGCGCTGCGATGGGGTCAGCGAAATGTGTCGCCGCGGCGCGCCCGCCGGCTCGTTCTCGATACGGCGCCATTGCCGCTCACGAATGTATTGTGGACAATTGCCGAAAGCCTGATCGACGGAGAAAACGATAATGCCGTTTTCGTCTTTTTGTATACGGCCATTGACCCGGTTACGCCGGCGGGTCGCCAATTCGATGCCCAGAAGTCCAACATGTGAATCCGATAAAAGCGCGTCCTCGAGAGCATCGCCGGCGATAGGCGTGGTCGCCATCTTCAACACCTCGGGATCAGGCGAGGTGACAAACCCTTCAGGGCCGGTTAGCAATGTCACCCAAGGGCAGTCATGCTTGTCCCGTGCCGCCGCCACCAGGTACGGCAATGCACGGTAGAACGCCCGCTGATCGTCGGGGATATGGGAGCGAACAACCTTTCTGGCCCAGTTTTCGATATCCCGAACGCCCATGCGTTCCTGAACGTCTCGCTCTCCGGGATGAAATGGCGATACCGTCTCCGTCCAGCCGCTAGCCATTGGCCCACCTGTCTTTGCTGCCCAAGCAAGTGTCCCAACTACGGTACGCCTCAATGAGCTTCTTGCAAATCCCTCGAGCGATGGAATTCAACACTTGGCGAACGGGGCTATAAGAATGACGGCGATATCGTTAGAGGGTCATCACCAACATGTCCCCGCCGACACCGTGGTATTAGCCGCTCTTTCCACAATGTGTTTCAGTGCCGAATTCATTCTGTTGTAGCCTTCTACAAGGGTAGCTGGCGGAAGATCGGCAAAGCCAACAAACAGCCCGGTGAAATCATCGTTATGAGTCAGCCTAGTCGCACCATCTGACGTCGCCTCCGGTAAGAATACGTGCTCTCCATAAATAATTCCCTTGATACCGCCGCCCTGGAGCATGTTCTTTTTAAACATGCGCGGACTCTTAAGAAAAGAGCGATTGAACCAATCATTTGGCTCGCGCCAAATACGTTTTTCAGCAGCCTGCTAGTTGATTTAGAGAGAGGCCATCCGGAATGGTGAACGCCATACCGAAAGTTTA